>PBSR01000049.1 GCA_002726335.1 Gemmatimonadaceae bacterium | reverse complement strand
TCGGAGCGGGAGTAGTTCAGGGGTAGAACGCAAGCTTCCCAAGCTTGATGTCGCGGGTTCGACTCCCGTCTCCCGCTCCAGTCCGCCTCTGTCAGCCCCTTCTTACCACATTTCCCCCGGCAGACCTGTCCAGCGCTCGGGCCGCCTTGGCTCCGGGCCCAATCATCGAACCTAGCCAACCTCGGAGCGTCGTCAGGACTGGCGCCTCGGGTCCATGGTTTGTCGGAGCACAGATGCGACCTATTCCGCTTTTTCTCCTTTTTCAGTTGGCAGTGGTCCTGGCCATGGGGTGTGGTCGAGGGCAGATCACACCGCAGTCCTCTCTCGACACGGCCGCAACCCACTACGGGCGTGGGTTGCTGGCTCTCGACGAAGGCGACCTGCGGACTGCCCAGGCTCAGTTCGCCCGCACCCGGGGGCTTGACGATGAGTTCCCAGGGGGATACGTCGGCGATGCCCTCGTCGCCGCCGCCCAGGGAGAGTTCTTCCACGCCAGGCAGTCGATCGAAAGGGCCCTGCATCTCGACGATGGATTCGTCGACGCCCATGTCGCCCTGGGTCGTATCGTCGTTGACGAGGGCATCGCCAGAAGACGTGACTCGGGGGACTGGCTGCAGGAGGCAACCCGTTCCTTCAAGCGCGCCGCACAGCTGGCCCCGGGCAGGGCCGACGCCGACTACCACCGGGCCCGGGCGGAGGCGCAGGCCGGCGACATCGATGCGGCACTGGATTCCTACCGAAGGGTGATTGCCCGCAATCGCGGCGTTCTCGTCTCACGAGCGATGGCGGAGGCGGAGCGTCTGCAGGTCATACAACGGGCGGCTCCTGGTACCAGACTGGGCGCACAGATCGCCAATCTGGATCAGATCAGCCTCGCCGAGATGGCTGTGCTCCTGCTGGAAGAGATGAAACTCGAGGATCTGGTGCGCCAGCGGCGCCTGGACCCGGATCCTGGTGGGTTCCATCCGCCCGGATCGATTGTCGAGGCGCCGCGGGAGGTCGCCGAAAAGACGACGGCCGCCAACATCACGACAGCCTGGGCGAGGCCCTGGGTCCAGCGGGCTTTCGACCTCGGGCTGCCCGGTCTGGAACCAATGCCGGACGGCACGTCGGCTGCCGACCGCGTCGTCACCCGGGCGCAGTTCGCCAGGGTCGTCGAAGGTATCCTCTCACTGTTGATGGATGAGCCGGATCTGAGTTCGCGCTACATCGGCGAGACGTCCCGTTTTCCTGATGTGCGCGCCGATCATTTCAGCTACAACGCCATCGCCCTGAGCGTCGACCGGGGGATCATGCGGCCGGATTCGGTGAGTGGTCGCTTCCGGCCTTCAGATCCCGTATCCGGCGCGGAGGCGCTGTTGATTATCCGTGAACTGCAGAATGCGGTTCGGATGGAGTTCTGAGTTGGGTTTCGGACGTGTCCTGTTGTGTTTTACCCTGTGCGGTTCGGTGTGCGTCGATGCGGCTGACGTCACCCAGCGAATCCGTACGACGGGGATTGCGGTGGTCGAGAATGAGAATCTGGTCCGAGCCGTGGAGCAGGCCCGGAGAGCGGCGTTGCGCCAGGCCGTCGAGGAAGGGGTCGGCGTGCTGGTCACGTCAACGACGCAGGTACGGAATTTCGCTGTCATCGACGATCGAATCCTCACCGCAACGAAGGGGTATGTTCGGTCCTATGAGGTGGTGGAGCAGAGAGTCGATGATGAGGGTGGCTGTCACGTGACGGTCGAGGCCATCGTCGACCTGGGTCAGCTGCACGAGGACCTTGCCGCGCTCGAACTTGCCGCCGTCGGTGCGGGATTGCCCCGCGTCATATGTGTAGCTGAGGAGACGCTCGCCGGAGAACCCCTCGCCTGGGGTGTCGTTGGCGCTGAGCTGCAGCGGATCGTCGCCGGAATGTCGGACCTGCTCGAAGTGGGAGTTGCCGGTGTTGCCGGACATATCGACAGCAGCCAGGCGGAACTCGTCGTCCGTGGCATCGCCGATGTCGTGCCGACACAGGCGCCGATTCCCATGTCGGGCCGTCGCGTTGCCGACACGGGTCTCACAACGGCCGCAGCGACGCTGTCGCTCGAGATCGGGTGGGTAGACGAGACTGCCCCCGTGGGACTTCTCGCCGTCGCTGGCCGTGGCGCGGGCGCCTCGCCACGAGCCGCGGGCGAGCGAGCCCTGCGTCATGCCGTGGGACTTCTCGCCGACAGCTTGCGGGCGATCATCGCTGAGGATCTGCGACGGCGGGCCTTTTCCATCCGCGTGGTCGATGTCGTGGTGGAGGGACCCGGTGTCGCCACCGATCTCGACGGCTTGACGCGGGCCCTCGAGACGGGCCTTGGCCCCATCCAGTCTCTCATGCCCCGTGGCGTCGAGGCGGGACAGGCGCGGTTCGAGGTGCGGTCGACGGTCGGGGCCTTCGATCTTGCCCGCCACCTGAGTGTCCGGGGTCTGGATAGTGCCGCGGTGGAAATTCAGCAGGTCACGGCCAATCGCCTGCGCTTCGCCCTGCGATCGTCCGACCCGACCGAGGGGGCCCAGGAGTGATCGCAGTGAACGTGGTCGAACCTGGAACGCTTGCAGAACGTGCCGGTTTCCGTGATGGTGACCGGATCATCCGGGTGAATGACACCGAGGTGAGAGACCTCATCGATTTTCAGGTGGCCTGTTCGGAAGCGCGCCTGTTGTTCGAAGTGGAGCGTGGGGACGAGACGTACGAGGTCGAGGTGGAGCGGGACGAAGGGGAGCAGCTCGGCTTCGATCTGGACGAGATGCGGCTGCGCAGCTGCAACAACAAGTGTGTGTTCTGCTTCCTGCACCAGATGCCTCCCGGAATGCGCCGATCCCTCTACTTCGAGGATGATGACTACCGACTGTCCTTCCTGCACGGATCCTATGTAACCCTCACCAACATCAAGACTGCGGATCTTGAGCGCATCGTCGAACAGGGCCTGACACCACAATACATCTCCGTGCACGCCAGCGATCCCGAGCTGCGTGAGAAACTGCTGGGGCGCACGCAGACCACGGTGCCCATCCTCGAGCGGATCGACTACCTGGCCCGCAATGGCATCGAAATGCATGCACAGATCGTCATCTGCCCCGGGTGGAATGACGGCGAGCAACTGAGACGGACCGTCCACGATCTCCACGGCTTCTATCCAGCGGTGCGTTCCGTGGCGCTGGTGCCCCTGGGATTGACCCGCTTTCGCAGCCATCTGCCCGACCTCGATATCGTCACCGCCCCGTTGGCCAGTTCCTACGTCGCCGAGGCGGAGAGCTGGGGAACGGCCTTCCTCAGGGACTCAGGCGAGCGTTTCGTGTACCCGGGGGACGAACTGTTCCTGATGACCGGGCGGATGCCGCCTGCCGCCGACTACTACGATGCCTTTCCGCAGATTGAAAACGGGATCGGCATGGTGCGGACATTTCTTGATCGCTGGCAGGAGAGACTGCCATCGCTGGCGCCAGGTCCCGAGGAGCCACTCCACCTGGCACTGGTAACGGGGCAGCTGGCGGCCCCTTTCCTGCGGCCCCTGGTCGACGAACTCACGACGGTTCCCAGGATCCAGGTGGACGTAATCGCGGTGGCCAACGATTACTTCGGTCACGGGATTACGGTCTCCGGATTGCTTACGGCACAGGATATCATCGGCGCTCTGCAGGACGGTCCCTGGGATCTGGCGGTGTTGCCCCCGAATGCGGTCAACGGGGACGGGTTGAGTCTGGACGACCTCTCGGTGGCAGATATCGAGGCTCGCTGCCACGTGCCGATCACTGTAGGTGAATACGACCTGGCTGCGACTCTCCGACGCTGTTTCCTCGGGGCTCGATCCGCTGTGGTTGAAGGGGATGGAAAGCAGCTGGCAGACATGGGATTCTTCGTCGGACGGCGTCCATGAACGCCCCTGTGACGCTGGCGCCGGTACGTCCTGTCGTGGCCATCGTCGGCCGGCCCAACGTCGGCAAGTCGACCTTCTTCAATCGCGTGACCGGGACGAGGCAGGCGATCACCGACGACCGGCCGGGGGTCACCCGCGATCGGATCCATGCCGTGGCCGAGTGGAGTGGCAATCGCTTTACGCTGATCGATACCGGGGGGTACGTGCCGGGATCGCGTGACGAGATCGAAGGCAGCGTGCGCCGTCAGGCAGAGCACGCTCTGGAAGAAGCCGACATCGTTCTGTTCGTGTGTGAGGCGTCCTCGGGAGCCACCGGGGAGGACCGTGAAGTCGCCGATCTGCTCCGGCGCCGTGGGACCCCGTGCCTGCTGGTGGTAAACAAGGTCGATCATCCGGATGTCGAGCGGTACGATCTGGGCGAATTCTATGGCCTGGGGTTGGGTGAACCATACGTTGTTTCAGCTGCCAATGGCCGGCGCTCGGGTGATCTGCTCGACGCTCTGGTGGACCGCTTCGACAGCGCCAATCCGCCGGCGTTGCCGGAAGATGACGCCGTGCGGATTGTCCTGGCCGGGCGACCGAACGTCGGCAAATCGACGCTGATCAATCGGCTTTCGGGTCAGGAGGTATCGATTGTTCACGATGTTCCCGGAACGACGCGTGACGCCACCGACGTTTCACTGAAGAGTGGTGGCCGAAGCTTCGTTCTTGTAGATACGGCCGGTATGCGGCGACGCTCGAAGGTCGATGACCCCGTGGAGTACTACAGCACGTTGCGAGCTTCGTACAGCATCGAGCGCTGTGATGTCGCCATCGTTCTGATCGACGCCATCGAAGGAGCCACAGCGCAGGATGCGCGGATCATGGGGCATGCCATGGAGCTTGGCAAAGGTGTCGTGGTGGCGGTGAATAAATGGGACCTGATGACGGCCCGGGAGGACCCTGTCGGTATCGACACCTATCGAGACGATCTGCGCCACCGCTATCCGTTCCTGACGAATTATCCCATCCTCGTGCTCTCGGCACTGACCGGCAGCAGAACATCACGATGCTTCGATGAGGCGGCGCGAGTGCACGATCGTGCCCGGACCCGCATTGCCACCTCGCAGCTGAACCGCTGGGTGGAGTCAGCGACCAAGCGCCTGCCCCCGACCGGTGCGGGGCGCGAGATCAAGATCCACTACGTCACTCAGAGTGCCGTCGGACCACCGACCTTCCTCGTGTTCGCCACACGCCCCGACCTGGTAGGAGAAGCTTACCGTCGACATCTGGAGCGCAGCCTCCGCGAGACGTTCGAATTCGAGGGAACACCGGTCCGTCTCCACTGGCGGCACAGTCGTCCTCGCCGCACCCGCGGCTCACGGGCGGATGGGAAGTAGAGAGAGGCTATCATTGGGCAATTCTCTGGGCACGAAACTTTACTACAGCATCGGTGAGGTGGCCGAACTGACGCAGTTGGCACCATACACCCTGCGTGCGTGGGAGACCGAGTTCTCCTGCCTGCGACCCAAGCGTGTCCGTGGCAAGAATCGCGCCTATCGAGAGCGCGATATCGCCATCATCCTTCTCATTCGACGGTTGCTGCACCAGGAGCGCTACTCGACGAAGGGAGCTCAACAGAAGCTGCGCAACGAGCCGGAGTTGATCCGCGGCGCTGTGGAGCACGTGGCTCGTCTCGTCACCGCTGACCCGCCCACCCTGGAGGAGATGGCCGCTGCGGGACATGCCCAGAGCTCCGGCTCACCGGAACCAGCTCAGCTCGAGGCCCGGCCATCTGCGGTATCCCCACCTTCAGACGCCACGAAGCACCTGCTGGACGAGGTCCGACGAGAGCTTCGGGAGATCCTTCGCGATCTGGCGTAACTGACTGTGTCCCACTACGTTCCCGGCGCCATGTCGGGAATGTCCTGACGCGATCTTGCCCAAATCTATATATGGCGCTATCTTTGTAGACTTTGGTGGGCTCTGAGAGTCTGCCTCTGACAAGGAGAACCGCGAGCTGTGGGTGACGTCGATCCCGATCGGCTGCGCGTAGTCATCGCTGACCTTGCCGGCCCCGTCGTCAGCGACCACGGGGCCGAACTGGTAGATGTCGAGGTGGCTGGCAGTGGCACGTATGGTGTCCGCCTGCTCGTCTACCGGGAGACCGGGGTCGATGTCGATCTGTGTTCGGGGATCGCGCGTGAGCTCTCCGATCTGTTCGATGTCGAGGATCCGATCCCGGGACGATACCGTCTCGAGGTGACATCTCCCGGCCTCGACAGGCCGTTACGTGATGATGCCGACTACCGTCGCGCGCAGAGCCGGTTGCTGAAGATCGTCACGCGTCAGGGACGCACCCTGAGCGGGCGACTGCTAAGCTTCACAGATGGAACCATCGTCCTCGGCGACGGGGACAACAGCAGCACCGTGGATCGCCACGATATCGCCAAGGCGACTGTAGAAGTCGAGTTTTGATCGCATAGTTTCAGCCGTTACCACAGGGACTGGATGAACGCCAACCTGAATATCATCGAAGCGCTTGGACAGATCGCTCGAGAGAAGAATGTCGATCGCGAGATGGTCACCGAGACCCTCTCCGACGCCCTCGTTTCTGCGGCCAGGAAGCGCTACGGCAATGCCGACAACTTCGAGGTGCAGATCGATCCTGACAGCGGTCGCATGACCGTGCTTGCGCGCAAGACTGTGGTCGAAGAGATCACCGAGCCCGAAATCGAGATCGGTGTCGATGCGGCTCGCGAAATCGACAGTCAGGCCCAGCTTGGTTCTGTGGTTTTCGAAGAGCTCGATCTTGCCGACTTCGGCCGCAACGCCATCCAGACGGCCAAGCAGATTCTCATCCAGCGTGTCCGCGAAGCCGAGCGCGGGCGCATCTACGAGGAATTCGCCGGCCGCATCGCCCAGGTGGACTCCGGCGTCGTGCAGCAGATCAGCCATGGTGACATCATTCTCAATCTCGGGCGCGCCGAGGCGGCGATTCCGCTGAAGGAGCAGATCCGCCGCGAGCGCTATCGCCAGGGCGACACGGTCCGCGGGTACATTTTCGAAGTGCTGAAATCCGCCCGAGGACCGCAGGTACTGCTGTCCCGGACGCACCCCGAATTGCTGCGCAAGCTGTTTGCCACTGAGGTCCCCGAAATCGCCGAGGGGATCGTCAAGATCCATGCAGTGGCCCGTGAGCCCGGCGAACGGGCGAAGATCGCTGTCAGTTCCAACGACGAGCGTGTCGATCCCGTCGGCGCTTGTGTCGGCATCAAAGGGTCGCGGGTGCAGGCCATCGTCCGCGAGTTGTCGGGCGAGCGCATCGATATCGTTCCCCACATCGACGAGGCCGACATCTTCATCTCCCGGGCCTTGAGTCCGGCCACGGTGACCCGGGTTATCACCGACGAACGCCGGCACCATGCACAGGTCATTGTCGACGAAGATCAGCTGTCCCTGGCGATCGGCAAGTCGGGACAGAACTCCTGTCTCGCAGTGCAGCTGACGGGATGGGGGCTCGATATCATCACTGATGAGGAGTATCAGCGGCGCTTGCATCGCCTCGAGGAGAGCAAGGTCGAGTTGCGCCTTCTCGAAGGGGTGAGCGAGTTGATCTCCCTCAGTCTGGCAACATCCGGCTTCATTTCCGTGCGCAGCATCGCCGAAGCTGAAGCTGATATGTTGCGCACAGTGCCAGGCCTCGAGGGGCCAGGGGAGGCGGCTCAACTGAAAGAGCGGGCTGTGGCCTTTGTGGAACAGGCGGAGTCCCGAGGCGAGGCGCTTCGACCCGCGACGCTGGAGGAACTCGAGGCTGAAGAGCGCGCTGCCGAGCAGGCAAGAGCGGCGAAGCTTGCGGCTGAGGAGGCTGCAGCCGAAGCCGCACAACTGGCGGCGGAGGCGGCACAAGCTCAGCAGGATGGAGCCGCAGCAGTTGAAGAGGCGGCGGCCAGTGAGAACGAGTCCGGTGACGAAGGCGAAGAGACGGAGGCTTCCAGCGGTGAGGCCACCGACCCTGATCAGCAGGAGCCGGATACGGCCGCACCGGCAGACGATACCGAGAGCGAAGCCGTCGCTTGATCGACGTCCAACCGAGGGAAGTTTGAAGACTTGGAAAAGCGCAGAGTCTACCAGGTAGCCAAGGAGAAGAAACTCTCCAGTGATGCCCTGATTTCCATGTTGAAGGGCATGGGGCACGAGATGAAGAGCCACATGAGTGTGGTTACGCCCGAGATGCTGGAGGCGATCACGAAGAAGATTGACGACGAGAAGAAATCGTCGATCGAAGAAGTGCAGCGGCAGAAGGTCAAAGAGAC
The DNA here is from genome assembly GCA_002726335.1 of Gemmatimonadaceae bacterium. The sequence goes on along the minus strand of PBSR01000049.1, from coordinate 1,784 downwards.
CCAGCGGAAAGCAGAGGAGCGTGCGGCGCGGCAGCCTGCTGAGAAGAAGGACGACAGCAAGCCGCGTGAGAGCCGTGCCGCTCGCCGCAAGGTGGAGCCTGCCTCCCGTCCTGGTGAGGCGCCCCAGCCGGATCGCGCCGACGATGGACGACGACGTGGCAAACGGCGTGGCGGCAAGGTCAATGAGGAGATGCTCAACGAGCTGCGCCAGACGCACAGTGAGCGGCCCTCTGAAAAGCCGGGATCTTCGGCGCCGGCCGCTCCCGATGTCAGCGGTCGTTGGCGGACCGGCGGCAGTGGTAGTGGCGGTGGTAGCGGTGGCAGCGGCACAGGTTCAAGCGGTGGCGGCAGACAGCGACGGCGGAAGGCGGTCGATTCGCAGGCCGTCCAGGAGAGCGTGCGCAAGACGCTGAGCCGGATCAGCGAGGGCCGCACCCGTCGGCGTTATGACCGCAGGGGTGGGGAAGAGGGTGACGAGAATGGCGGCGAGACGCAGGAGCAGCAGGTTCTGCACGTCAACGAGTTCTCCACCGTCGGTGAACTGGCCGAGGCGATGCACGTGCGTCCGGCGGAGGTCATGGCAGCCTGCCTGCAGTTGGGCGTCGTGGTGACGATCAACCAGCGTCTCGATATGGACACCATGGTTACGGTAGCCGATGAATTCGGCTTCGAGTTGCGGGCCCTCGAGGCGGCCGAGGACGAGGATGACGGCGATTTCGACGACGGGATCGACGAACAGGAGGACGTGGGTGAAGCGGCGCCGCGGCCACCCGTTGTGACCGTCATGGGCCACGTCGACCACGGCAAGACATCATTGCTCGACTATTTGCGCAAGACGAACGTCGTCGACGGCGAGTCCGGTGGAATCACACAACACATCGGCGCGTACTCGGTGCAGGTGTCCGGCGGCAAGTCTGTCACGTTCCTGGATACGCCCGGTCACGCCGCCTTCACCGCCATGAGGGCTCGCGGTACTCGCGTGACCGATCTGGTCATCCTTATTGTCGCAGCGGACGATAGTGTGATGCCACAGACAATCGAAGCGATAGATCACGCCAAAGCGGCCAAGGCACCCATTATCGTCGCGTTGAATAAGTGCGATCTGCCAACCGCCGATCCCGATCGTATCAAACGCGAGCTGGCTGAGCACGATGTCCTCGTCGAGGAGTGGGGCGGAAAGGTGGCGTGTGCCCAGATTTCGGCGACGGTGGGCACCGGTATCGATGACCTGCTCGGCGTCATCGTTCGTACATTCATGGATCCGGGTGACGCCGTCGTGGCTTCCTATGGCTCATATCCGACTTTCGCCTATCACGTACACGGATTTGGTGGCCGTTTCGAGACCGTACCGTACAGAGACGACACCAATGACCTTGAAGCGCTTACCGATGTGGCACGAAAGTCCGATGCGAAGATCCTGTTCCTGGCCAATCCAGACAATCCTACTGGTTCATACTTCGACAAGGCCAATATCGAGGGATTGATAGACCGGCTTCCCGAGGATTGCCTCTTCATTTTCGATGAGGCCTACCTCGATTTTGTGCCTCCGGAGTCTGTTGTACCAATGATCTGTGATGATCCGCGCGTCGTGAGAGTCAGGACATTTTCGAAGGCGCACGGAATGGCAGGCGCCAGAGTCGGATATGCTATCACCCAGGAAGAGATCGTAGATACCTTCAATCGTGTACGCCTGCATTTCGGTGTCAGCCTTATGGCTCAGGCGGGCGCACTCGCTTCACTGCGCGACGAAGCATTCATTAAGAGTGTCACCGGGGCGGTAGCGG
>PBSR01000048.1 GCA_002726335.1 Gemmatimonadaceae bacterium | reverse complement strand
GGCCCTCTATGCCATCGCCACCATGTGCCGAGTCCTGGGCGTATCCCCCAGTGGGTACTATGCGTGGCGTCGACGTGCACCATCGGCACGGTCGCTGTCTGACGCCGCGCTGACGGCGTTGATCCGAGAGATCCACACCTGGTCGCGTGAGACCTACGGAGTGCCGCGCATGACCGTCGAACCCAACGATCGCGGACACGAGGTCAATCACAAGCGTGTGGAGCGCCTCATGGGGGCGGCTGGCCTGGCCGGCATCAGTCGGCGCAAGGGTACGCATACCACGCGTTCCAACCGGGAGGCAGAGGCCTCTCCCGATCTGGTGCAGCGCGACTTCACCGCCCAGGGGCCGGACGCCTTGTGGGTCGCCGATATCACGTACGTGCCCACCTGGGTTGGTTTTCTCTACCTTGCCGTCGTCCTTGACGCCTGGAGCCGTCGCATCGTCGGCTGGGCGATGGCCTCTCACCTGCGTACCGAACTGGTCTTGGAGGCGCTCGACATGGCCCTGTGGCAACGCTGTCCTGAACAGGTCATGCATCACTCGGATCGAGGCTCTCAATACGCCTCCTTTGCCTTCGGAGCACGGTGTCGAGAGGCCGGAGTCCGACCCTCGATGGGGTCCGTCGGTGACTGCTTCGATAACGCCATGTGTGAGAGCTTCTTCGCCACTCTTGAGTGCGAACTGATCGACCGTACCAGCTTTCCTTCACACACCATCGCACGACGGGAGATCTTCGACTACATCGAGGGTTGGTACAACCCTCACCGCCGACTCTCGGCGATCAACTACCAGTCCCCCATGAACTACGAGAATACCGCCCAGACGGAACTCGCCGTCGCAAGCGGTTAACACTCCACTGAACGGGGGCAACTCCACTGATGCCGTCTGGTCGATCTTATGTTGGCATTTGCCCGAATGCTGGTGATCAAATAGGTATGGTCCACCTGCCTACAGAGGAAGCTCTACCGCAAGCGTTTCCCAGTCATCCTTCTTGTCGTTCACGCTGCTCGACTTGTCAAACTGTTCACCCCAAACGTGGTACGTATATCGCAGTTTCAAACCACAGATCTTTGCCGCTGCACCAAGACGGAGCGTGTAGATGAGTGGGTTCGACTCTACACTGTGCACGGGATCACGAATGAGATTCCCATCAAGAGGCAGTTGATAGACAATGCCACGGATATCTCCGCCTGCAAACAGGAATGGGTTCCCATTACCAAGTGTGCTTGGTACAAGCGGGGACAGGCTCAGTGCATCACCCCCGCCGATCCGGACACTAGCGCCAATGCTGCCGAATACCGACCGCGTTCCGATTGATCCGCCGACGGTTGGTATCACATAGAATAGATCTCCAATGATCTCGCGCATCTGCTGGTAAGAGTACGACAGGCCAACATTCGGTTCGAACTTCAGCTGATTCGACCAGCCCTTGGGTCTGGTCTTGCCGGTCGCTTTGTGAATCCCTTCCTGAAGCAACTGCGCTCCGGTCGCTGGCCCCATGAAGCCCGCCTGCAGTGCCAAACTGTGCAGGGATGTTGGTCTCCTTACCTCCACGAGAAAGTCGATTGAGAGCAACCCTACGTATGGCTGGTCATCAAGTCGAACATGGGACACCTGAAGCGAATCGGGCGTATACATGGCATGGGTAACTGAATACCCAGTCTGCGCTGTGCAAGCGCCAGTACAGTCAGTGAGTGAGGAGTAGAGTCCGACTACTCTTCGGAGATGCCAGAAGGCTTCATCACCTTCATGCCACCAGGAAACTCTCGCGCCATTGGTGAAGTTCGAGTCCCCGTCGAATGGCAAAAAGGAGGCGTGAGCAAATCTGTCGTTCTCTAGAGCCGCCTCCACGCTCTCCCAGTTGGCGCGAACATCACTCGGTGCCGCGAGAGCCAACACTACGGCGGCGATGCATGCTGCATCTCGGAACGTCATGTTTCCTCCTCATGTCGGCGGACGAAATAACAGATTCATCATGCTAACTATTATTCTACGGACCAATCTAACGCAACAATAGGTTGCGGACGCCGCCTCCTAACGCAGTTTACAGGCACGCCCAGGAGATGCCGTATGTCCATACCCCCCACCGCGCTGGGGGCCATATGGCCAGGCATTGTCCCCGGAGACATACCGACCAGAGAATACTCAGCCCCACGTGGGCTCGAGGCGTCAGTGGCCGGGCGGGTGGGTGTCGGCGCGTTCGGCGACGATGAATCCCCACTCGACTCCGAATCCCCAGAGACCCGGCGCCGTCCAGCCGGGGCTCGACAGCTAACGATTTCCCGCTGCAACCGACCCAGCCACACCGCCAACCAGAGCCGACAGCGCCGTAAGCCCACCCGCCCGGCCGCGCCCCCTCACACCCACTGATCAGACCACGGATCATACCCACTGATCCAGCCACTCGAACGCCTCGCCCTGCATCTCCAGATCGAACTTGTGTCCCCCTTCGTAGAAGCGGCAGTCGTACCGATCCCCCGCCTTCGCCTTGTCGTACACCCCGCGAAGAATCCGATCTGCGTCCTTCATGCCATCGGGTGTGTACAGGCTGTCCTGCCAGCAGTTCTGCACCAGCGTCGGCAGCGGCACTCGCAGACCGAGGACCTCCGGAAAATCGAGATCATTCGGCGCCAGCGGCAGGAAGGTCATCCAGGTGTGCGTGAAACTCTTGTGCAACAGGAAATCCTCCCACGTGGACATGAAGCCCACACACACCGCCGCTCGGATGCGGTCGTCCATGCCCGCGAGGAACACAGTACGCAGGCCGCCGCCGGACAGGCCGCCACAGGCGATTCGGTCGGCATCCACGTCGCGCCGCGCGCACAACACGTCCAGCGCCACCTGATCCTCGGCAAGTACTGTATCCGGCCATGTCGTGCCGGCGCAGAACAGCGAGCGGGCCACCACCGATTCCTGATCTCCTGCCCACGTGTTGCATGCCCGCACCTCCTTCGACGACTCCGGACGGCGCTCGCTCAGGCCAGCCCTCGATCGTTCCGGCACGTCGGCGTAGCGGATTCGCCGGCTGCCAAACAGGAAACCGTCATGGACCAGGACAGCGTAGCCGCGACGGGCGATCTCGTTCGCCCAGCCACGGTCGCCGTAGTGTTCCCTCTGATGTTCGGCGATCAAGGGATGGCGGCGGCCCGGCAGGCGCACGATCTTCCGGGTGCCGAAGTACTTGCGGCCGCCGTGGTCGTGTAGAGCCAGTACGGCCGGCAACCGGCCGCGGGCTCTGGCTGGTTTGAGGAACACGGCCCGCGTTCGAGGGCCGGATGGCAGTTGCCAGGACAGCTCCTCGACGTGCAGGCCATCGTGCTCGTAGCGCCGCTCCACACGTAGCGCCGGTATGGCGCCGAGTTCCGGCGCCGCCAGCAGTTCGTCCATGCGTGCCGGGCCCGACGTTTCCAGGTGCTGACTTGGCGGTACTCCTCCCGGCGAAAGGACAGTCGCGGCAGGTCGGTACCCAGTTGCGCTGCCGCCCACGGGCCGTAAGGGCCCAACAGATTCTCTGACATGATGTTTCAGTCCCTATCACGGAGCTTGTTGAACCGATGCAGATTCACGAAGTGCGTACACACGCCGAAGGTGAGATGTTGCCACGGGAAGAGCAACTCTCCTGGAAGATCGCCGCCATCGCCGCCAGCAAAGCGCCCGTCGACGACAGATCCCTGGAAATGGTCGGCAACCGCATCATCGACAACGCCGCCGTCGCCTTGGCCGCCCTCAACCGGACGCCCGTAGCAAACGCCCGACGACTCGCCCTCGGGTACGCCCACCCTGAAAACCGGGGCGCCAGCCTCTTCGGCCTTCCCGCGGATCGCACCTTTCACTGTGAGTGGGCGGCCCTGGCCAATGGCGTCGCCGTACGTGAGCTCGATTTTCACGATTGTTACCTGGCGGCCGACTATTCACATCCCGGAGACACGATCCCAGCAGTCCTCGCCGCCGCCCAGCAGTCGGCCAAGCCGGGGTCCGACCTGCTGAGGGGCATCCTTGTGGCCTACGAAACGCAGATGGCACTGGTCTCGGGCATCTGCCTGCACGAGCACAAGATCGACCACGTGGCCCACCTGGCTCCCGCCGTGGCCGCAGGCACGGGCGCTCTGCTCGCCTTGCCGGCGGAGATGATCTACCAGGCCATCAACCAGAGTCTGCACCTGTCGTGCTCGACGCGGCAGTCGCGCAAGGGAGACATCACGAGTTGGAAGGCCTATGCCCCCGGACAGTCGGGCAAGACCGCCCTGGAAGCGGTGGGCCGGGCCAGACTCGGGGAACGGTCACCGTCACCGATCTATGAGGGAGGGGATGCCGTCATCGCCTGGATGCTGTCGGGAACCGAGGCCATCTACCACGTGCCTCTGCCAGATCCCGGTGAACCCCTGCGCGCCATCCTCGACTCGTACACCAAGCAGCATTCCGCCGAGTACCAGGCACAGGCATTGATCGATATCGGCTTTGCCCTGCACGGCAGACAGATCGACCTCGACGAAGTCGACCACGTCGTCATCCGCACGAGCCATCACACCCACTACGTCATCGGTACCGGCTCCGAGGATCCGCAGAAGATGGATCCCGATTCCTCGCGCGAAACCCTCGACCACAGTGCCATGTACATCCTGGCCGTCGCCTGGGAGGACGGCGCCTGGCATCACGCCGACAGCTACACAGTTGAACGCGCCCACCGTCCCTCGACGGTCTCTCTGTGGCACAAGATCAGCACGGAGGAAGTGGAGGAGTGGACCCTGGCCTATCACGAACGTGACTTCAAGCGCAAGAAGTTCGGCGCCGAGGTCGTTGTCACCATGAAGGATGGATCGACGGTCAGCGAGCGGCTAGACAACCCCAATGCCCATTCGCTCGGCGCCCGCCCCTTCGAGCGCGACGACTATGTACTCAAGTTGCGCACGCTGGCGGAAGGCGTCGCCGAGACGGAGGAGATCGACCGCCTTGTCGGATTGGTGGAACGCCTGCCGGAGCTGTCTCCTGAAGAGGTGCGACAGCTCAATGTGGTGGTTCCGGAAGACCGGATCGTCGCCAGCGACGAGGATCGCGTCGGAATACTCTAGAATGGATCAGTGTCCCGGATGCCGGAAGAGTTCCTCGAACGTGTCCTCCGCTTCCCAGCCAAGCAGACGACGCGCCTTGTCGACGGGGTACTTGCGATCGGGTGTATCGGCAGCGATGAAGAAGACCTCGTAGGGCTGGGGCATGTCGCCGGCACGCAGGCCGTAGAGAAATGACCGGCCCGAGTCCTCCCAGCTGACAGTGAAGGGTCCGGCCCCGCGCCCGCGCTCCGCGGGCTGAACCTCGCCGGGACGGAAGCCGCAGAACAGGTATGTGAGCACGTCGAGATCACTCGCCTCGGCAAAGACTCGCGTGATCTGGCCACCCAGGTACTTGCTCAGGGCGTAGAGGTCGTCGCCGGGATGCAACGGTACGTCATCGGGAACCTGGTGATCCTGCCAGTGATCGGCATGATGTGCCATGCGCGCGTGGAACGGTCCGGTGTGAATGAGGCGCCTGACACCCGCGTCGGCGGCGGCTTTGGCCACGTTGTAGGCGCCCACGGTATTAACGGCAAACGCCTTGTCGAGTTCGCCACGGAGCACGGTCAGGTTGATCGCCCCATCCATGCCGTCGCAGGCTTCACGCACCTGGTCATAGTCGGTCACGTCCACCACGGTGCGCTCGTGGGGCGCCTCGAGCAGCTCGGGCAACGGCGCCTTGGCGCTCTGTCGACGTTCCTCGGAGACGATCCGGTCGAGAGCTGTCGCATCTGTGCATCGGAGGGTGTAGTGATCCTTGAGGGCGGTCATCGTCGCCGCACCCACTGGCCCCCCGGCGCCGAAGATCACCACCTTGCCGCTGCTCACGCCTGCCATCGTCAATCCCTCCCGGGCGCGCCGTAGCCGCCGCTGACGACGTGCCTCTGGCTCCAGAGATATCCGCCGGAAGCCGGATCCGCAGCCAGAGCCTCCTCTACCGCGGCGACAGCATCATCGGCGCTCGTGCCCCCGACCTCGTCCAGTTCGCCCATGCGTAGGGCCACCGCCTCGATGAGACCGACACGAGCGATCTCGCGGCACACAAGTTCGGCCATGTAGGGGGCCAGAGACGTGGCCTGGGGGGCCGGCCGTGGCTGCCAGTCCGCTGTCACCACGAAGTCCACCGAGACGGTATCAAACAGGCTGATCTGGCTGATCAGGATGAGGCGGCCGATTCCAGCTTCGACGGCGGCCTGCGCCAGTACGTAGGTGCCGCGGCTGATCCGCTCCAGCAGTTGTGCCTCGCCGGCGGCACCGTCCCCGATGGCCGGATCGTGAGGTTGGGCGTGGACGATGATGTCGGCACCGCGGATGCCGTCGGCAGCCGCCGGTGGCTGGTTCAGATCTGTCGGGCGATACGCTCCCGAGGAGCCCAGCTCATGGTCACTCTTACCGGCCGTCCCGATGGGGATCACCTCGTGCCGGGTGGCCAGACGACGGCACAGCATCGCACCCATGGGGCGATCCGCCCCGGTGACAGCGACGTTCAACGCCAGCCTACCAGGACAGCTTCGACGTCAGGTTGTGGAAGAAGTAGTTCTGATCGAAGTAGACGAGACGGGCCGTCTTCGGGGAGGAAACGACCTCCAGATCGACACCCGGACTCAGGGTCGTGATGCGTCGTCCGTCTGCAGTGAGGATCACTTCGGGCTCGCGGGTCTCGCGGCCGATGCTGAGTCTGACTCTGGCCTCGGGAGTGAGGATCAACGAGCGTGAGCTGAAGTTATACTCGTTGATTCCGTCGAGGATGAGACACCGCACTTCGGGCATCACGATCGGCGCCCCGGCGGACAGCAGGAAGCCGGTGCTGCCCGTGGGCGTACCCAGCACGACTCCGTCGCCGCTGATCGTCCGGATCTTCGTGTCATCTACGTACACATCGACAAAGACGAGGCGGTTGCTGGACCGCACCATCACCTCGTTGACGGCCCGCACCATACCACCCGGATGATGACACTCGAGACACACTCGTTCGCTGAGGATGTAGTCGCCGGCGACGAGTCGCTGCAGGATGGTCTCCAGATCGGTGCGGTCACCGGCCGTCAGGAAGCCCACCGTGCCGAAGTTGATCGCCAGTACGGGTATATCGGGACACAGATCCAGGGCCCGCAGGGCGGTGCCGTCCCCGCCCATGGCCATCACCAGATCAAGATCGGCAGGTGGCGCCACGCCATCCTCGATGATCGTCAGCGCGATGCCGTGAGAATCGAAGAGGCGACGGATCTCGGACAGCGGAAACGGCTGTCCTTCGTCCCGCAGCAGAACGCCGATATGTTGGAGGGAGAGCACGGCAGTCGTGTCTGGCAAAGGCTGCGGGACTGGTCCGCCCTCAGCGGGCGCGCGCTTCCCTGCCCGCCTGGGCCTCGTAGGCCTTGATCAGCGCCTGCGTTCCTTCGTCGGCGCAACCGAGACGCTCGACGATGTTGAAGAACTGGTGCGCCAGGCTGGTACCGGGGAGGGCCAGCTTGACGTCATTGGCCGCCTCCATGACCAGTTTCAGATCCTTCTGCTGCAACCGCACCATGAATCCGGGGGCGAAATCCCCCGCGAGAATCCTCGGACCGAGATTGGTCAGTTGCCACGAACCGGCGGCGCCGCCACTGATGGCCTCGACGACTTTGCTCACGTCAAGATCGGACGCTGCCGCCAGCATCAGCGCCTCGGCCATGGCCAGGTTGGCGCCAGCCACGGCGATCTGATTGCAGGCCTTCGTCGTCTGCCCGGCCCCATTGCCGCCGATGAGGTTGATGTTCTTGCCCATCGCTTCGAACACCGGCAGGCAGTCGTCGAAGACCTGCTGCTCGCCTCCCACCATGATCGACAGCGTGCCGTTCTGCGCCCCCACGTCACCCCCACTGACAGGGGCGTCGAGCATGTTGGCGCCCTTCTGCTTCAGCGTCGTGGCGAGCTCCTGCGTCACCCTGGGTGAGATGGTGCTCATGTCGATGACGGTCGCGCCCTGCTGGACGGCGTGAATCACGCCGTCCTCGCCGAGGATGACGCTCTCCACATCGGGTGTGTCGGTGACGATCGTGATGATCACGTCGCTGCCCTCGGCGGCCGCTCGCGGTGTATCCACACGCCGGCCACCGGCGTCGACGACTTCCTGCACGCGTGGCCGGTCCGTGCGGTTGTAGACCTTGAGCGAGAATCCCGCCTTGATCAGGTGCAGGGCCATGGGGGCGCCCATGATCCCCAGGCCGACAAAGCCGATCTGTGTACTACCAGGTTGAGCTGCCATCGGTTGTTGCCCTTGGTTGATTATCAGAACGAGTAGAACAGGTGTCTGTGGTCCTGGATGTCAGCACTCTCAAAGATCTGCGCGAACCATACCTGCAGCGCTTCACTGCGGCGCGTCTGCAGCAGCTGTTCTTCGATGGCGGCCCGTGACTCGACGAAGGCGGACTCGTCGACCTGATCACGCTGAGACAGGCGCAACAGGTAGGCGCCGTTGTTCTGCACCACCACATCGCTGACCTGACCGTCGGACAGTTCGAAGGCGGCGCCGATGAAGCGGCTCCCCCTGCCCGCGCCGGGGACGAAGTCGGTGCGGGAAAAGGGCCCCCCCGAACGAATCTCAAGTTCCGCCTCGGCGGCGGCGCTGGCGAAGTCCTGGCCGCTCTGGACAGCCTGACGGATCGGCTGCAGCCGTTGGCCGGCGATCTCGCTGCGACGGCGCGACTTCAGCGTCCACTCCACCTGTTGGCGCGCCTCCTCCAGGGGCACGGTCCCCTCAGGGCGACTCCCATCCAGCGCGGCGACGTAGTATCCGGCGTCCGTGCTTCCCACCGGGCCGATCTCGCCGATCTCGCTGTCGAAGAAACGGCTCACGATCCATTGTGTACCGTCGCCGAGTCCGCTGAGTCCCCCCCCCTCGGCGATCCAGCCGGCCGGCCGGACTTCGAACCCTTCGATGGCAGCGGCCGCGCTCAGACCACGCTCGACTGCCAGCGTCTGGAAGGCCTCGGCCGTTTCCAGTGCCTGCTCCTCGGTCTCGGGAGAAGGCCGGAACTTCAACAGGATGTGGCTCGCCCGCACCCGCTCTTCCGGGGACTCGTCGTCGGGGGGCAGGATCTCGTCGGTGCGAATCAGATGCCAGCCGTAGTTGGTGCGCACCGGCTGCGACACATCCCCTGGGCTGAGGGCGAAGGCCACCTCCTCAAACTCCGGGACCATGGAGCCCCGACCGAAGGCCCCGAGTTCGCCACCGTTGGCCGCCGAGACTTCGTCCTCGGAAACGGCCACCGCCATGTCGGCGAAGTCGGCCCCGCCATCGACGATCTCGCGCCGCAGGCGGTGGGCCTCCTCTTCTATCTCTACCGAGTCAGCGGCGCTGGGCACTCTGGAAAACAACACGAAGGACGCCTGGATCTGTTCCGGGTGCTGCAACTGGGACGCCATCTCGTCATACTGAGCCAGGAGCCCGGTTTCGGTCAGTGTGACCTCGGATTCGTCGACCGTCGTCGCCGCCACGTAGACGTAGTCGACGGTGACCTTCTCGTTCTGCTCGACATAGAACTGGCGCAGTTCCTGCGGTGTAACTCGAACCGTCTCGAGCAGCAGGCTCTGCAGCCTCTGATTGAGCAGCATGCTGTGCTGCATGCTCTCTACCTGCAGGATGAAGGCACGGTTGCTCTCGTCGGCATGCGTATTGGGATCGGTGAGAAACTGCTGATAGAGGGCGGGATCGAACTCACCGTCCTCGTTCTGGAACGCCGGCAGTTGCTGTACGGCGGGCGGAGGCGCAAGACGGGTGAAGTAGGCCAGCTCCTCGTCGGAGACCTGGATTCCCATCTGCTCGACCTGTTGCCGGATGAGCGCCTCAGAAACCATCGAGTCCCAGACCTCACGCACGAGTTGCCCATCCTTGCGCCCCGCCTCGCGCTGCTGGCGGGCGGCACTGCTGAGGGCCGCCTGGAACTGGCGCAGGGGGATCTCCTCACCGTTGATGGAGCCCACCGTGTCGGAACCACGGGAGCCGGAGGATCCGGAGAAGTCGGCTCCCCATTCCACAACGATGAGACCCACGAAGGCGATGATGACGAACCACATGATCAGGCCCGTGCTCTCGCGCAATTTGGTCATCATAAGGCGTCAACTCTCCTGGTGCGTTTGGCTGGGTGCCGGCGCGAAACCCCCGCCTGAATCACCATCTTCAGGGGATGATACGCGCAGCAGGCAGGCCACTCGACGCCCGTCCCCGGGGTCGGCCAGTTCGGGAACCTCGCGGCGGCAGGCGTCGATCGCCTCCGGACACCGCGGGTGGAACGGGCACCCCGAGGGTACCCGCGAAGGACTCGGTACATCTCCCGTGAGCACCACACGCTGGCGGCGCACGTCCGGATTCGGCACGGGTACCGCTGACAGCAGTGCCCGCGTGTAGGGATGGGACGGGGCTCCGTATAGCTGATCCCGGGTCGCCAGTTCCACAACCCGCCCCAGATACATCACGGCGACGCGGTCGGCGATATGCCGCACCACGCTGAGATCGTGGGCAATAAAAAGGTAGGTGAGCCCGAGATCCTGCTGGATGTCCTGCAACAGGTTGACGATCTGTGCCTGCACGGATACGTCAAGGGCGGACACCGGCTCGTCAGCCACGACGAACTCTGGCTTGACGGCCAGGGCCCTGGCGATGCCGATCCGTTGGCGCTGCCCGCCGCTGAATTCGTGCGGGAAGCGCTCGGCGGCGCTCGCTGACAGGCCGACCATGGCCAGCAACTCTTCGACCCGGTCCGCTACCTGACGTCCGCGGGCCATCCCATGGACCTTGAGCCCCTCACCGATCAGGGTGCCCACTCTCATTCGCGGATTCAGGGAACTGTACGGATCCTGGAATACGATCTGCATTCTGCGGCGCACGTTACGCATCTGCCGCGCCTCCAGTTCCCCGAGATTCCGTCCCCTAAAATACACCTCGCCGGAAGTTGCGTCGAGGAGTCGCAGGATCAGGCGACCCAGGGTTGTCTTGCCGCAGCCACTCTCACCGACGACTCCGAGGGTTTCGCCGGGCAGAATCTGCAGACTGACGTCCTCCACAGCACGTACGTGAGCCGTCGGCCGACCCCAGACGCCGCGGCGCACAGGGAAGTGCCGGGTCAACGACCGCGTCTCGACGATGGGCTCGACGGCCAGGCTCTCAGCCATCTACATCCCACCTGCGGCACCGTACCTGATGCCCGATCAGGCACTCCTCGAGGCTCTGTGGCGCCGCCGCACACGCCTCTTCCGCCAACAGGCAGCGAGGGTGAAAACGACAGCCCGGCGGAAACTCCGTCGCCTCCGGCACGCGACCGGGGATGACCTCCAGCCGCCTCTGCTCGCCATCGAGATGGGGAATCGAGCGCAGCAGTCCACGCGTGTACGGATGTCGGGGATCGGCGAACAGCGCCTTCGTCGTCGCCGTTTCGACGATCTGTCCGGCGTACATCACGGCCACGCGATCGGCCACTTCCGCCACTACCCCGAGATCATGGGTGATCAGCAGAATGGCCATATGAAGCTCTTCCTGTAACCGGGCCAGCAGCTCCAGGATCTGCGCCTGAATCGTCACATCGAGGGCCGTCGTCGGTTCGTCCGCGATCAGAACCTGAGGATTGCAGGACAGGGCGATGGCGATCATGACACGCTGACGCATGCCGCCGCTGAGCTGGTGGGGGAATTCGTCAACTCGCTGCTCCGGCGCCGGCATACCGACGAGATCCATCATCTCAACGGCTCGCGACCTGGCGTCCTGTCGCGACCCGCCCTGATGCAGTTGTACTGCCTCCTCGATCTGGCGCCCGCACGTCAGCACGGGGTTGAGGCTCGACATCGGTTCCTGGAAGACCATGGCCACCTCGTCCCCACGAACCCGGCGCATGTCTTTCTCAGTCAGGCCCAGCAGATCTCGACCGGACAGCACGACCTTGCCGCCTTCGATGCGGCCAGGCGGCGCGACCAGGCGGAGAATCGAGAGAGCGGTCACGCTCTTGCCGCAACCGCTCTCGCCGACCAGGCCGAGCGTTTCGCCCCGGTCGAGATGGAAAGACACGCCGTCCACGGCGCGCCCCTCGCCGACGGCCGTGTGGAAACTGGTGCGCAGATCACGGACCTCCATGATGGATGCCCTGGCGGCGTCAGCCGCGCTCATGACACCACGTCGGTGCGGCGTGAACGGATACGGAACGTGTAGCTGTCGTTGGCATAGATCTCCGTGGCACGCTGTGCAGCCAGCCGCAGTTCAGCGTCGGTCAGTGGGGTCTGTTGAGCCTGCAGGTCGAGTCCGTCGGCGAAAGCCTGCGCCAGGCAGGAGGCCAGGGCCTCGGTATCCACCGAGCCACCAGTGCATTCGGCCAGATGTGTGCTGGCCGCCTCCAGGTCGATCTTCGCCGGAGTCGGCAACAGGTCCGCCAGCATCAGGTGTTCGGGTCCGGCCAGGACCGACCCATGCTGCAGCAGCGCCCCCCGGGTTCGACGCTGAGCGCTGCCCACGAGCTTGCGTCCGCCACAGGTCAGCTCCCAGCGGGCGGTACTGGCAAAGCAGGCCCCGAGACGAACCGGCGCAGGTGCGGAACCACGCTCGAGGCGGGCATCCACACCGAAGCGGCGCAGACCGTCGGCCAGACATTCACCGAGAATCCGCGAGGACTCCTGCAGGGGGTGTGCCGCCGGGCCTTCCCCGTCAGCGCAGTGGAAGCTGTAGGTGAGTTCGTTCCAATGGAGCACGGCACGTCCGCCTGTTGTCCGGCGCACCAGATCAAAGCCCCGGGATCGGCAGCCTTCGACATCGACGGCCTCCTCGGCGCACTGCGCATACCCGAGGCTGACGGCGGGGGGGTGCCAGCCGTACGTCCGCAGGATCGGCCCACCGCCGGCACGCGCCGCATCCAGCAGGACATCATCGACAGCCATGTTCATCGCTGCACCCATGGCGCTGGTGTGCACGAGGCGCAGAGAGGTCATATCCGTGGCAAGCGCGCCGGAGACGAGGGCTGCTATATCTGTCCGAGCTTCTGCAGGGCGTCGCGGGCGGCCATCTGCTGGGCCTCCTTCTTCGACCGTCCCTGGCCGCTGCCGAGGGTTTCGCCGGTGACGCTGACCTCGACGCTGAAAACCTTCTCGTGGTCGGGTCCCTGCTCGTCCTGGACGAGGTACCGCGGATGACCGGCACCCATGTCCTGGACATGCTCGAGGAGCTTGCTCTTGAAGTTGATGAAGTCCTCACGGCGCCCGAGCTCGTCGATGTCGTGCAGTACGACGGCCTCGATGAACCGGCGGGCGGGACCGAGCCCCCCGTCCAGGTAGATGGCACCGATGACGGCCTCAAAGGCATCGCTGAGTATCGAGTCCTGGTCGGCCCCACCGGCGTCGCGCTCCTCGGGGCTCAACAGAATGTGTCGTCCCAGATCGATCGTCCGGGCCCGACGCGCCAGAACGGCACGACTCACAGCCACTGACTTCATCTGCGTGAGATCCCCTTCACGCAGATCCTCGTGGCGGCGATAGAGAAAGTCGGCGACCACCACGTCGAGGACGGCATCGCCCAGGTACTCCAGACGTTCATTGGAGTCGATGCCGTCGCCATCGTGAGAATAGACCCAGGAGCGGTGTTTCAGCGCCTGCGCCAGCTGGCTGGGATTGCGGAAGCGATAGTTCAGACGTCTCTCAACGTCCCGGATCTGTCTGCGGTTGAGTTCGGGGATGGACGGTCGCAGAGCGAGGTACGCCAGGGCTGTTCGAAGCCATCCGTCAACCCGACGTGCGGGAGTCTTTGTCACGGGAACGGAGATCGTTATCGTGGCCATATCCGGGCTCAAGCCGCCCGTCCGAAGAGCAGGGCCACATTGTGTCCGCCGAAGCCGAAGGAATTGTTGAGGGCGAAGTCGATCTGCCTCTCGCGCGCCTGGTTGGGAACGTAGTCGAGGTCGCACTGGGGATCGGGAGTGTCATAGTTGATCGTCGGCGGCAACACCCCATGTTGCAGCGCCAGCACACAGGCGATACTCTCGACCGCCCCCGCCGCACCCAGCAGATGACCGGTCATCGATTTGGTGGAACTCACAGCCAGCCGCCGGGCGTGTGGCCCGAAGACGGTCTTCAGCGCCGCCGTTTCGTGGCTGTCGCCGCTGACTGTCGACGTACCGTGGGCGTTGACGTAGTCCACCTGCTCTGGTTCGATGCCAGCGTCACGGAGAGCGATCTTCATCGCCCGCACCCCCCCCTCCCCTCCCGGGGCCATGTCGGTGATGTGGTGCGCATCGGCAGTAAACCCAAGGCCGAGAAACTCGCCGAGGATCTTCGCCCCGCGGGCACGGGCATGCTCCAACTCCTCCAGAATGATGGCGCCGGCTCCTTCGCCGAGAACAAATCCGTTGCGTTCGGCATCGAAGGGGCGGCTCGCCGCCTCGGGGTCGTCGTTGCGCAGCGCCAGCGCCCGAGCAGCGCTGAACCCGGCCACCGACATCATCGTCACGCTCGCCTCGGTGCCGCCGGTGACCATGACGTCGGCCTCGTCGTACTGGATCTTGCGTGCGGCTTCGCCGATGGCGTGTGCCGCCGAAGCGCAGGCGGAGGTGGTTGTATAGTTGGGTCCCAGGGCACCGAGCTTGATGGAAATCATGCCGGCACACATATCACAGATGATCATGGGAACGAAGAAGGGACTGACCCGTGCCTGCCCCTTGTCGACAGCAACGGTGTGTTGCTCTTCGAAGGTAGTGATACCACCGATGCCTGATCCGTAGATGACCCCGACCCTTTCGGCGTCGGCCTCATCCATGTCCAGACCGGCATTGGCGAAAGCCTGGGTGGCGGCATAGACGGCATAGTGGACGAAGGGATCGCTGTGGCGGACCTCCTTGCGATCGAGAACGGTCAGGGGATCGAAGTCCTTCACCTCCCCCGCGATCTGCACCTTGTGCTGCGAGGCATCGAAGCGCGTGATCGCGCCGATCCCCGAGCGTCCGTTGGTCAGGGCGTCCCAGTAGGTGACGGCGTCGTTGCCGTTGGGAGCCAGCACACCCATTCCCGTGACGGCAACACGACGCCGCGTCATGGGTACCCGCCCACCGCTGGCCGCTCCGACGTCAGGACTTGGCGTGCTCCTCGAGGTACTTAATCGAGTCCGTAACGGAGATCATCTTCTCGGCGTCTTCGTCCGGGATATCGAGACCGAATTCCTCCTCGAAGGCCATCACCAGCTCGACGGTATCGAGTGAATCGGCACCCAGATCGTCGGCGAACGACGCGTTGTTGGTTACCTGATCGGCGTTGACGCCGAGTTGTTCGACGATGAGGTTGCGAACTCGTTCCTCGATCGATGGCATGCAGATTCCTCCAGCAGACGGTCATTGAAGAGCCGCGCGGCGTAGGTACGGCGGTTTAAGATGAGCCGGGATGCATCGGCGCCCATATGCCGCCGGACTTGTGCCGCGCGGCTCTAGCTCGATGGGACCACGTTCCGGGTGATGCACAACCTATATATGAACGGGCTTGGCATGACGCAACTTCAAATCGCCGACCCGGTGCATCACATGGTCATGCCGCCGTCTACTGCGAGTACCTGCCCGGTGATGTAGGCGGACCTTGGCGAAGCCAGGAAAGTGACCGCCTCGGCTACCTCATCGGGAGTGCCCGCCCGCTCCAGAGGCACCCGCGACAGCAGATGCTCCACCGCCTCCTGGGGCAGCTGTGTCGTCATTCCCGTATCGGGTACATACCCGGGGGCCACAACGTTCACCGTGATCCCCCGCGACGCCAGTTCCCGGGCAAGACTCTTGGACAGACCCAGCAGGCCCGCCTTGCTGGCAGCGTAGTTCACCTGCCCGGCATTGCCCACGAGGCCGACCACCGACGAGATGGAGATGATGCGTCCCCCCTTGGCGCGCATCATGGGGCGAGCCGCCGCCTTGCTGCAGGCGAAGGCACCCTTGAGGTTCGTGTCGAGCACGGCATCCCACTCCTCTTCCTTCATGCGCAGGAACAGATTGTCGCGGGTGATGCCGGCGTTGTTGACCAGGATATCGATGCCACCCAGTTCGTCGACGGTGGCTTTCACGACCTCCGCGGCCTGCGCCATATCGGATACGTCTGCGGCCCGGGCCAGAGACCGTACGCCGACGGCGCTGATCTCGTCTGCAGTCTTCTGTGCCGTGCCTTCCGTGCGCGCGCACACGGCCACGTCGGCGCCCTCCTGTGCCAGCCGCAGGGCGATGGCACGACCGATGCCACGGGAACCACCTGTGACGAGAGCAACTTTGCCTTCCAATTCAGCCATGAAACCCCTCTTTTCAGTCGGCTTGATCCAGGCCGTCGATCTCGTCCGCGGTTCCTGCCGTGGAGATCTTGATGTCGCGCGTGATTCGCCGGCCCAGACCGCGCAGTACGGACCCGGGACCGGCTTCGATCGCCCGGTCCACTCCCAGCCCGGCAAGAGTCAGCACCGATTCGGCCCAGCGCACCGGTGCCGTGACCTGTTCCACGAGGAGCCGACGCAGGCTCTCCGGCTCCGTCTCGGGCGCGGCGGTGACGTTGGTGACAATGGGGACCCTCGGCGAGGTGAACTCTGTGCCCTCGAGCCGCTCCGCCAGAGCGGCGGCGGCAGGCGCCATCAGCGGCGAGTGGAAGGCGCCGCTCACCGGCAGCGGTACGACTTTCATGGCGCCCGCCGACGTGGCTGACTCGCTGGCGATGGTCACCGCGGCGGCTTCGCCGGAGATGACTACCTGTCCGGGGGAATTGAAGTTGGCGGGAACCACGCCGGGACCGGCCTCATCACACAGGCGAACGACGACATCGTCTTCGAGACCGAGGATGGCGGCCATGGCCCCGGGCTGCGCACGTCCGGCCTCCTGCATCAACCGGCCACGTTCGTGCACCAGAGACAGGCCCTCGGTAAAACTCAGAGCACCGGCAGCGGTCAGGGCGGAGTATTCGCCGAGGCTGTGGCCGGCGACGATATCCGGCGTGACACCGCGGGCCCCGAGCAGATGGGCGGCGACCACACTGTGCACGTACACCGCCGGCTGCGTTACCGACGTCTGGCTCAGTTCCTCCATGGGGCCGGAGAAACACAGCTCGGTCAACCCGAAGCCGAGGACCTCATCGGCCTCGTCGAACATCGTCCGGGCTTCGGCGAACCTCTCGTAGAGATCCTGCCCCATGCCGACATCCTGTGACGCCTGGCCGGGGAACAGAAATGCCTTCACGTCAGTCCGCAGGCTCGACGTAGGCACGGCCTCTGTAGTGGCCGCAGCTCTTGCACACGCGGTGGGGTCGCGCGGGCTGTCCACAGTTGGCGCAGGTTCCCATGGCGAAAGCCTTGAGCTTCCAGTGGGTGCGGCGCTTGTCCCGGCGGGTGCGGGAGATTCGTCTCTTCGGTACGGCAGGCATGTTTCTCTCTCTTCGTTAGTTCTTGAGTTGGGCCAGGGCCTCCCAGCGCGGATCGATCGCGTCGTCGGCACACGAACAACTGTCGACGTTGAGATCCTGGCCACACTGGGGGCAGAGCCCCTTGCAGTCCGTCTTGCAGTACAGTCTCAACGGCAGTTCGAGGACTACCGCGTCGTGCAGGCGGTCGACGAGATCGACCTCCTTCGTTCCGGGATCGACGATGTCGACGTCATCCTGATCTTCCAGGGCCTCGATCTCGTCGTCGCTGGCCTCCTTGCGCTGCAGGAGAAACTGGATCTCGGTCTCGAGATCGGCGACCGCAGGCGACAGACAGCGACAACACGCCCCCTGAAGGCTGGTCCGAACCTGTCCTCTGATCGTATACATCTGCATCGTCCTGCTCACCGTGAGCTGTGCCGATACGGGGGCGGCGACTTCAACATCGGTCGTCCCCAGGTCAAGCGCCCGGGCGTCCACCTCAAAGGACATCCGGTTCACGCCCTCCTCGATCTCGTCGAGGGCCAGCACAGTGGGTGGCCGCTGCCGCTTCTGCGCACGTAACATGGTGATGGATCTCAGTCGATCTCAGCCGAAGAAGAAGCTGATCTCGTTGCTGGCGTTTTCTGGCGAATCTGACGCGTGCACCGCATTGCACTGCACATCGGTACCGAACTCGGCCCGGATGGTCCCGGGCGCGGCCTTGGTGCTGTCCGTCTCACCGATGAACTGGCGCAGGTGGGCGACGGCGTCGTCGCGCTCCAGTACCGTGGGCACCGCCGGCCCGGACGTCATGAACTCAACGAGTTCGCCGTAGAAGGGGCGCTCCTTGTGGACGGCATAGAACTGGCCGGCCTGCTCCTGGCTGAGCCGAAGCTTTTTCATCTCATTGATGACAAAACCCTCGGCCTCGAGGCGCATGAGTATGCTGCCGATGGCGTTCTTGGCCACGGCGTCCGGCTTGATGATCAAGAGCGTACGCTCCGCGCTCACGGCGGGTCTCCTCCCACTTGGTCAGATTTTAGATAAGCTGCTGAAAATAGGGGCAATTAGGAGAGGTGTCAACGTTGGGAACAGCTCTTCTTGACAGGGTTTTTCCCCTTGGGTAGCTTGCCGCCAGATGCCCATCTCCCACCCTCTGCTCGAAGACGATGGCAAGGCCATCCGCGACCCCGTCTGGGGGTACATCCACCTCCCCGGGCCGCTGCTGGCTCTGGTCGACACCGAAGACTTTCAGCGACTGCGCAATATCAGCCAGCTCGGTTTCGTCCATCTCGTCTATCCCGGCGCCCGTCACTCCCGCTTCGAACACTCCCTCGGCGTCTACCACCTGGCCAAACAGTTCCTTCTGCGGCTGCTCAAGTCCGATCCGCCCCTGGAACTCGAGGACGAGGATGTGCGCGTCTTTCTCGCCGCCACGCTGCTGCATGACATCGGCCACTATCCGTTCTCCCACACCCTCGAAGAACTCATGCCGTTCTTCGTCAGCCACGAGGAACGGGCTCGCCGACTGATCGAGGACGCCACAGGCCCCATATCCAGAGTCCTGCGCGACGAACTGGGCGTCGATCCGGTGCGTGTGGCCAACGTCATCGATACCGGGGACAGTCAGCGCGACATCCCCCCGCGCGACCTCCTGCTGGCCAACATCCTGTCCGGCACCCTCGACCCGGACAAGATCGACTATCTGCTGCGTGATTCTCTTTTCTGCGGCGTACCCTTTGGCGAGTCCGTCAACCGTGACCGACTCATCAAGGCTATCAAGTACGATCCGCAACGACGGCGGCTGGCCATCACCAGCAAGGGCGTATCCGCTGTCGAGTCACTGGTTTTCACCAATTACCTTATGTATCGGAACGTGTACTGGCACCACGCTGTGCGCTCGGCGACCGCCATGTTCAAGCGCTCCGTGCAGGACATCCTCATGCATCCCGACAGACGCCTGCAGGTGGAGGATTTCCACCGCGTGACCGAGGGCGAACTGCTCATGGTTCTGCGTGACGAGCAGGATCGCCTCGGCCTGCAGGGAGCCCGGACGCTGCTCGACGGCGTCGTGCATCGTCGACTGCACAAAGTCGCCACCTTCGTCCATCCGGGAGAACGCAAGCAGGGATTGTTACATTTCCTCTACGATCTCTACCAGCATCCAGAAAAGCGC
>PBSR01000047.1 GCA_002726335.1 Gemmatimonadaceae bacterium | reverse complement strand
TTGGCGAGGAGTTCGCGAGCAAGTGGCAGTTCGCGCCTTATCTGGAGCGGGGTGTGACGCAGTTCGCCCGCATCGATATCTGCAACGTCGGCGGCTTCACCGAGAGCATGAAGGTGGCGGCTCTGGCCGAAGCACACTACATCGACCTGATGCCGCACAATCCGCTGGGACCGATCTGCACGGCGGCCAGCGTCCATCTCGGGGCAGCGGTGCCCAATTTCGCCTGGCTCGAGGCGCGCGTGAGTCCGACGGAAGCATCCGCCTCACAGGACAGCGACCTGTTTCCACAGCAGCTGACGCTGCAGGGGGATCGGTTCCTCGTGCCGGATACGCCGGGTCTGGGAGTCGAGGTCGATGAAGAGGCCGTGGCAGCTCAGGCCTTCAAGTTCTGGGAGGCGCCGCACCTGCACAGGCGGGACGGGTCCTATACCAACTGGTGAGCTAGAGCCGCGTCCAAGTCCTGCCGAATATGGGCGGCGATGCATCCCGGCTCGTCACCCATCCCAAACCACCGTACCTACCCCGCGCGGCTCTCATTCACCACGTTCTGCGGTGCGCCGGAGAGAAAGGCGCGGACATTGTCGACGACCGTATCCAGCAGACGGCTGCGGGCGGCGCCCGTAGCCCAGGCGTTGTGCGGTGTAACGTAGCAGTTTCTGGCATGATAGAGAGGGTGATCGGCGGCGGGAGGCTCCACGGCCATCACATCGAGGCCGGCGCCGGCGATGGTGCCGGCCTCCAGGGCAGCGTGCAGGGCCTCCTCATCGACCAGGGGACCGCGGCTGGTGTTGACCAGGAGAGCTGTCGGTTTCATCAATGCCAGACGCTCGGCGCTGATGATCCCTTCCGTCTCTGGTGTCAGCGGACAGTGCAGTGAGACCACGTCGCTGCGGCGCAGCAGTTGTTCAACATCGACGAATTCAGCCCAGTCGACGGCAGGATCCGGCGTGCGCGTGTGTGCCAGAACATGTACGCCGAAGGCGCGGGCCAGCTCCGCCGTGCGCCGCCCGATGCGGCCGAAACCGATCACACCGAAGGTGAGACCCTCCAGCTCGATGAGGGGATGATTCTGGAAGCTGAAGTCGCGACACTGAGCCCAGCGGTTGCCGGCCACAGCAACCGCGTGATCGCCGATGCGCTGCGTCAGGTTGAGAACGTGGGCGATGGCCGCCTGGGCCACAGATGCCGTGCCGTATATGGGCACATTACACACGGGGATGTCACGCTCCCGGGCGGCGTCGACGTCGACGATGTTGTACCCTGTTGCCAACACGCCGATGTACTGCGCCAGCGGCAGCTGCGTCAGGGTCTGGCGGGGAATGGGAGTCTTGTTCGTCAGCACGACCTCTGCGTCCCGGGCCCTCTCGACCACCTGTGCCGCCGTCGAGTGCTCGTGGACGACGACGTCTCCGAGGGCCTCCAGGTTGCGCCAGCTGAGGTCTCCGGGATTGAGCGTGTAGCCGTCCAGGACGACGATTTTCATGCGGTTGCTCTCCTGTTGGGTGGACGATGACCATCGCAAGCTCGCGTACACCGGTGTTGACGGTCAAGACGGTCCCCGGCCCCGGGAACGGACCTCAGATCGGCAGGCTCTGTGGCAGCGTTTCGATATAGACGCGAATCTCATCCCGCACACGTCGGTACGACGCCAGGGCCTCGGCTTCGCTCGGGGCTGTCGCCGCCAGTCGTGGCGGGTCATCGAAAGGCTGATGCACAACCCGGGCCGGACCGGGGACCATGGGGCAATTCTCTGCGGCGCTGTCGCACACCGTAACGATCACATCAAAGGGCTTGCCCGACAGATCCTCCAGGGTTCGCGACCGGTGGGCAGAGATGTCGACGCCGACTTCGGCCATGACCGCAACGGCCCGCGGATTGAGACCGTGCGCCTCGATGCCGGCGGAGGCCACATCGAGCACATCCCCCCGCAGATGCCGGGCCCAGCCCTCGGCCATCTGGCTGCGGCAGGAGTTGCCCGTGCACAGGAACAGGAGTCGTTTCTTCACTTACTCCCCGTCGTCGCCGGGACTTTGTGACGATCCGGGGGGCAGCAGATTTCGCCGCAGTCCGCCAGATCGCGCAGCCGCACCAGATCGGCTGCCGGCAGGGCGTCGTCACGACCCTCGCTTTTCAGGTAGGCACGCAGACGGCGCGCCAGGGGTGTACCTCCTCGTCGTATTGAGTAGTGGATCCACGTGCCGCACCGTCGATCGGTGACGAGACCGGCACGGCGGAGCACGGCCAGATGGCGGGAGATCTTGCCCTGGGGCATCTCCAGAATGTCGACGAGCTCGCAGACGCACAACTCGCGCTCTGACAACAGCACGAGCAGACGCAGACGGGTTTCGTCAGCACAGGCCTTGAACATCTCCAGGTCGGCGTTCACGAGAACCAGCGCCGTTGCAGCCACAGGGCCACAGAGACCAGGCCTATGAGCACGGGCACCTCCACCAGGGGACCAATGACGGCGGCGAAGGCCGCACCGGAGCCGATGCCGAAGACGGCCACGGCGACGGCGATGGCCAGCTCGAAGTTGTTCGATGCCGCGGTAAAGGAGAGCGTTGCCGTCTGCGCGTAGTCGGCGCCGATCCAGCGGCCCATCCAGAAGGACACGAGAAACATGACGATGAAGTAGATGAGCAGAGGCAGAGCGATGCGCACGACGTCAAACGGCAGGGCGAGGATGTGGCCCCCCTTGAGGGAGAACATGACAACGATCGTAAACAGCAGGGCCACGAGGGTGACGGGACTGAGACGCGGAATGAAGACGTTCTCATACCAGTCGATCCCCTTGTGCCGGACCAGAGAGAAACGAGTCAGCATACCGCCGAAGAAGGGGATGCCGAGGTAGATAAAGACGCTCTCAGCGATCTGTCCCATGGTGATATCGATCGGGGCCCCCTGCAGGCCCAGCAGCGGCGGCAGTACGGTGATGAAGACCCAGGCATAGATCGGAAAGAAGAGGATCTGGAAGATCGAGTTGAAAGCGACGAGCCCGGCGGCGTACTCGGCATCTCCATGGGCCAGCTCGTTCCAGACGATGACCATGGCGATGCAACGCGCCAGGCCGATCATGATCAGCCCCACCATATACTCCGGACGATCACCCAACAGGAGCACGGCCAGGCAGAACATCAACACCGGGCCGATGATCCAGTTCTGCACCAGAGACAGTACGAGCACGCGCGTATTGCGGAAGACCCGCGGCAAGCGCTCGTATTTCACCTTCGCCAGGGGGGGATACATCATCAGGATGAGACCCACGGCGATAGGGATCGACGTCGTGCCCACCTGGAAGCGGGTGATGAGATCAACCACCCCCGGGGCCAGCGATCCGCTGGCGACGCCGAGGGCCATGGCCAGGAAGATCCACAGCGTCAGGAATCGATCCAGCGTGGACAGTCGCGGGCTACCGGGGGCGGTCGACACGCTCAGGCTTGCCCGGATTTGCGGGCCGAAACCGCGAGGCTGGTGACGAAATCGGACGGCGTTGTGCCCGAGGGTAGGCCCGCCTCGATCTCGCGGTAGAGCGGATCGTGCCAGGATTCCATGGCCGCGATGTTGCCATCCCGCTGTTCGAGAGTGATGTCGGCAAGACCCGCCGCACGGGCCATGGCCTCGGTGTCGGCCACCATGACGGCGCCGGCCACACAGCCCACAAGAGCTTGAACTGCTTCGCGCACCTGATCTGGCAGGGCCCGTTTCAGGGCGATGTCGGACACCGAGACACGTCCACCCGGCTTCAGCACGCGGGCGATCTCACGCCAGACGGCGGTTTTGTCCGGTGACAGGTTGATGACACAGTTGGAGATGACCACGTCGACGGAAGCATCGGCTACCGGCAGGTGCTCGATCTCTCCCAGGCGGAACTCGACGTTGTCGATCCCCGTGCGTTCCGTGTATGAGGCGGCATTCTGCCGGGCTCGATCGATCATCTCCGCCGTCATATCGACACCGATGACGCGCCCTTCCGGGCCGACACGGTCGGCGGCGATGAAGACATCGAATCCGGCACCCGAACCGAGATCGAGCACAACTTCCCCGCCAGTCAGCGCGGCGAGGGCTGTGGGGTTGCCGCACGAGAGCCCGAGGTTGGCGCCTTCCGGCAGTGACGCCAGCTCATCGGAGTCACACCCGACGCCGCGGGCCAGATCGGTAGCATCCGACGCCGTGTTGCCGCAGCAGGATGAGGCTTCGCCGCGAGCGATGCTGGCGTAGCCCCGGCGCACGGTCGATCGCGTCTGCTCGGTAGTGGCAACGGGGGTTCCGGTATCGGTGCAGCAGGTGGGTTCACAGCCTGGATCAGCCATCTCCGAGCCTCCATGAGTAAGGGTGTGACTCGGAACATACGGAAATACGTATATACGGCAATACGTATTTATCAGATTCTCAGGTGACTTCAGTTGCGCGACACATCGAACAGGGCCTTGCCGTAGCGGTCGCGAATCCGTGCCAGCGCCGCGTTGCGTACCTGGCGGATGCGTTCGCGCGTGAGCCCGAGGCGCTGACCGATCGCCTCCAGTGTCATGGGTTCAAAGCCGTCGAAGCCGTAGTGACACCTCAGGATTTCACGCTCGCGCTCGTCCAGGATGTCGAGGCACTGATGGAGCATGTCTTCGGCCTCCCGGGTCTCGAGTCGCTCGTCTACCGGCAGGTCGGCGACGGCAAAGCGGGAGAGGACGTCGCCGTCCTCGCCATCGGCAAAGAGCGTCCGGTCGAGGCGGACCTCCGGGGCTGCCACGTCGAGGGCACGGCGCACACGCACCTGTGTGTAGCCTGCCTCGGACGCGACTTCCTCATCGGTGGCGATTCGCCCCATCTGCTGCGTCAACCGCGACAGGATGGTCTCTACCGTCTTCAGATCCTCCACCCGATTGGATGGCGCCGTGACCACGCGACGCCGCCGTGTCGCCGAGCGCAGGATGGACTGCCGGATCCACCACACGGCGTACGTGATGAAACGAAACCCCCGTTTCTCGTCGAACCGCAGAGCCGCTTCCATGAGGCCCAGGTTGCCGTCTGAGATCATCTCGCTCAGCGGCTGGCCCGTGGCCTGAAACTCCCGGGCAACAGAGACGACGAACCGCAGGTTGGCAGAGACGAGCTGTCCAAGGGCGTCGGTATCTCCTGCCCTGGCCTTGCGTACGAGTGCTCTCTCCTCCTCGTGCGTGATGGGAGTGCAATCGCGTATGTCGTGCCAGTAGGTGTCGAGAACTCTGGAGGGCAGGGCGGCCACGGTCCTTCTCCTTTCGCAAAGAGGCTCGCCCAACCATCAGCAGGAACCGTGCCGCCGGGTTTCTCTCTGAGCCGATGCCGATCCGGCTTCTTATCGAGACAGAGATGTCCCAATGTGCGGTGTGCTGCGACCACAGGGGCAGATCGGTCTCACCTGAGCTAGATGATGACCTGTACCAGAATCATCAGACAGAAACCGAAGAGGAAGGACCAGGCGATCTCGACAGGTCTGCGGTCGTCGAGGGCATCGGGAATCAACTCCATGAGGACGAGGAACATCATGGCGCCGGCGGCAAAACCGAGCAACGGCAGCAGCAGAGGCTGGAAGAACCAGACGAGCAGGGCGGCGGGAACGGCGGTGAGCGGCTGCGGCAGGCTCGTGAGAAATGCGGCGGTGAAACAGCGCAGGAATCCGGCGCCGCGAGCCCGCAACGGCAGGGCCACGGCGAGTCCCTCCGGGACGTTGTGGATGGCGATGGCCAGGGCGATGTAGCGGCCGAGATCGTCGACGCCGGCCACCGCTTCCTGCGAGGCGTAGCCGACGCCGACGACGACCCCTTCCGGCATGCTGTGGAAGGACATGGCGATGAAGATGAGGATTTCGCGACGAGAGCCTAGCCGGCGCAGGGAGGAGCGCTCCAGCGTCTGGCGTCGTAACAACCGGTCACAGCCCCAAAGGAACAGGGCACCGAGGAGAATGCCACCGAGGATGAGGACGATGTGATGCGTCGAGCCCGTGGCCTGTCCCATGATGATGCCAGGCAGGATCAGATTGTAGACGGAGGCAGAGAACATGAGTCCGCCGGCGAATCCGTATCCCAGGCCGACGCGCTTCTGCACGTCGAAGCCGCCGATGAACAGCGGTGCCGCTCCCAGGCCGCAGGCGACACTGGCAAGAATGCCGGCGAGGAAGCAGTCGAGGAGGAAGCCGTATTGCATGTCGATAACATCACGAAACAGCCTGCTGACGGCATATGACTTCAGGTGCGGAGGCTGCTCAACGTCACCTCGGTGACATGCTGTCCAGGTTGCAAATCCATCACGGGCCGACTACGTTCCATCTCATGGCCCGAACCTTCCGTATACCCCGCCTAGCGGTGATCCGCAACGCCGTCACCCTCTTCGCCCTGCTTCTGCATGTGGGCGCCGGGGCCGTGGCTGCCTGTGCCGGCGTCGACTGCGCCATGTCGACGCCTCCGGTGGGTACGATCGCCGCTGCCTGCTGTTGCGATGGCGAATGTGATGGACTCACGGTGGACGAGACGGTGGTGATTTCGTCGAAAGCGTCCAGCGGCACGTTCGAGGTCATATCTACTTACAGCCAGACCCTGGCCGTGACCCCGGTCCCACTCGCCGTCACGGCCTCGCTGCACGCGATCCACCCGCCCCGCCACAACCTCTTCCTGTTGCACCAGTCCTACCGCCTGTAGACACACGCACGATCTGAACAGTCCAGCTCTCGGACCGCAAAGTGAGTGCGGCTGTGAGCGGGCCGTACGAGTGTGTGTGTATTGATCCGCGTGTCAGACCCTCTCCATCCTGGAGGGCGGAGCTGCCGCGACAGCGGGAAGAGACTGATGAAAAGAGCGACACTGACCGTGCTCGCGTGCCTGTGCCTGCTTTCTACCAGAGCCGGTGCGGCGCCGACTGCCGGTCCCACCCCCCCGGACCTACAGGACCTGATCGACGAGGCTCTGGCAAGCCATCCACGGCTGCAGGCTGCCAGGCTGCGAGCTGAGGCTGTCGAGCACCGTATCGGCCCCGCCGGCGCCCTGGCCGATCCCGTGATCCGCCTCGAGATGAATAACGTGCCGACGAGTGACTGGGATTTTTCCAGCACGCCCATGAGCGGCCGGCAGCTGGGTGTCAGTCAGAGACTGCCATGGCCTGGCCTACGGGCGGCGCGGCAGCAGGTAGCACATGCCGCCTTTGCCGGCGCCCGGGAGCGGGCCACCGACCACGAGGCCCAGATCGTGTTCGACGTCAAGCGGGCTTGGTATGAGCTGGCTTTCCTCGACCGCGCCATCGACATCGCCGGTCGGAACGAGCAGCTGCTGGCGGATTTCGTCCGTATTGCCCAGACCAAGTACGCCGTCGGCCGCGGCCTGCAGCAGGATGTGCTCAAGGCCCAGGTGTCGCAGTCGGGCCTGCGCGAGCGTCTCATCGTCCTGCAATCGCAGCGCCGACAGGCAGAGGCGGAGTTGAACGCCGCTCTCGACCGCGAGTTGGACACGCCCGTGGACCGCACGCCGGAGTTGACGCCGACACCACTGACACACGAGGCCGGCGCTCTTGAAGAGATGGCGCTGCAGCGTCGTCCGGTGCTGGCGGCGTTGGGCCACGACGCCGTACGCTGGCGAGCCGCCGAATCGGCGGCACGGCTCGAAGGCCGGCCGGATTTCGACGTCAGTATCGCCTACCGGCAGCGCGACTTTGCCGACGACCCGGTACGTGGCAGCGATTTTGTCTCTGCAGCCGTGTCCGTGAGTCTGCCTCTCTGGCGAGATCGCAAGGAACAGGAACAGGCGACCGAGGCCAGACTCAACGCCCTTGCCGCCGAGTCGACCCGCAAGGCCCTGGCCCTGCAGATCCGGCTCGACATCCGTCAGGGATATGTCGCCGTCACCGCCCACCGTGAGCGCATGCGCTGGTTGCGGACGGCGATCATCCCGCAGGCCCAGCAATCGTTGAGTGCGGCCCTGGCTGGCTATCAGGTGGACAAAGTCGACTTCCTCACCCTGCTCGACAGCCAGGTGAGCCTGCTCGATTTCGACACGGATGCCTACCGCCACCTGACCGACTCGGAACAGATCCTGGCACAGATCGAGATGGCCGTGGGCACCCGCCTGTTTGACGAGGAGACCGAGTGATGCAACGCACGATTCTGTCCGCCGCACTGGCATTGGTCATGGGGATCGCGGTAGGGATCTGGTGGGAGGCCGGCACCGATGTCTATACCGAGAGCGAGCATGGAGATGAGGCCACGGTCTACCGTTGCGCCATGCATCCGGCCGTCATCGCCGATCACCCTGGCGCCTGTCCTGTGTGCGGTATGGATCTGGTGGCGGATGCCCCGGAACCACCCACCGACGGTGAACGTCGGATCGCCCACTGGCGGGCGCCGATGGATCCGAACTACGTCGCCGACGGGCCCGGCAAGTCCCCCATGGGGATGGATCTGATCCCCGTCTATGAGGACGAGTTGTCGGCGCGGGGCACGGTGAGCATCGATGCCGTGACGGCGCAGAACATCGGTGTACGAACCGCCCTGGTGGAAAACCGGCCCTTGCAGCGTTCGGTGCGCGCCGTGGGTCGTGTCGAATATGACGAGAGACGCATGACCGACATCAACACCAAGGTCGCTGGTTGGGTGGAGCGACTGTTCGTCGATTTCACCGGTCAGGAGGTGACGAAGGGAGAGCCTCTGCTCGAGCTCTACAGCCCCGAACTGGTGGCCGCCCAGGAAGAGTACCTGACCGTGCTGGACTA
This sequence comes from Gemmatimonadaceae bacterium, assembly GCA_002726335.1. The sequence goes on along the minus strand of PBSR01000047.1, from coordinate 6,725 downwards.
CCTGGAGCGGCTCGAGGACCAGGCCGCTGACGACGACGTGCTGCGCGGTGCTGGTGAACTGCTGGCAGCTTCTCTGCAGCGCCTGCGATACTGGGATGTGAGCGAAGCGCAGATCGAACGGCTGCGGCGCGAGCGCCAGGCGACGCGCACCCTCACCGTCGCCACGCCGCAGGACGGCGTGGTCGTACACAAGGCCGTACTCGACGGCGCCTACATCAACCCCGGTCAGCATCTGTACCGCATCGCCGAGCTGTCGAGTGTGTGGGTCATCGCCAATGTCTATGAGTACGAGCTGCCCTGGGTGGCAGAGGGACAGGAAGCGGAAGTAACCCTCAGCTACCTGCCGGGACGCACGTTCGGTGGCCGTGTGACCCAGGTCCACCCCTTTCTCGATGGCACGACACGCACGCTGAAGGTGCGCATGAGTCTGGACAACGCAGACCGTGCCCTGAAGCCGGGGATGTATGCCAACGTCACACTGCGGGCAGCAGCAAGGCATCGCCCCGCCGTGCCGGTGGAGGCGATCATTCACTCGGGAGAGCGCACGCTGGCCGTCGTCGCTCTGGGCGAGGGCCGTTTCCAGCCGAGGCAGGTGGAGATCGGTGTGCAGGCCGACGGGTGGTACGAGATCCTGGCTGGCGTGCATGAGGGAGAGCGCATCGTCACGTCGGCTCAGTTCCTGATCGATTCGGAGAGCAATCTGAAGTCGGCGCTGAGTGACATGCTCGCCAGCGATGACGCTGCGGAATCGTCTCCGTCGCATGTGCACTGAAGGAGGTCTCGAGTCATGCTGACCCGCATCATCGAAACCTGCCTGCGCAACCGGCTGATGACCGTGCTGGTGACGATTTTTGTCATTGGCGGCGGCCTCTGGGCGGCCTTCAACACGCCCCTCGACGCGATCCCGGACCTGTCCGACGTGCAGGTCATCATCCTCACCGACTACCCTGGCCAGGCCCCCCAGGTCGTGGAGGATCAGGTGACCTATCCGCTGAGCACGGCCATGCTGTCGGTGCCCTTCGCCAAGGTCGTGAGGGGGTACTCCTTCTTCGGGCTGTCCTTCGTCTACATCATCTTCGAAGACGGAACCGACATCTACTGGGCTCGCAGCCGCGTGCTCGAGTACCTCAACTTCGTTACCGATCGCCTCCCTGCGGGCATCACGCCACGGCTCGGACCCGATGCCACGGGCGTGGGCTGGGTCTTTGAGTACGTGCTCGAGGATACCACCGGCCACAACGACCTGGCCCAGCTGCGCTCGATCCAGGACTGGTATCTGCGTTACGAGCTGACGAGCGTGCCGGGCGTATCCGAGGTGGCCAGCATCGGCGGCTTCGTCCGGCAGTACCAGGTGACCGTCGACCCGAACCGGCTGCTGGCGTACAACATGCCGCTGCAGAAGGTGCGCGCTGCCATCCAGCGGTCGAACAGCGATGTGGGCGGCCGGCTGATCGAGCTGGCTGAGACCGAGTTCATGGTGCGCGGCAGGGGCTACATCCGGTCGATCGAGGATATCGAGGGTATTCCCATCGGCGTCGATCTCAATGGTACCCCGATTCACGTGCGCGATATCGCCACCGTGCAGCCGGGCCCCGAACTGCGCCGCGGCCTGGCCGAGTGGGACGGGGAGGGGGAGATCGTCGGTGGCATCGTCGTCATGCGTTATGGCGAGAACGCCCTGGCCGTCATCGACCGCGTCAAGACGCGCCTGGCGGAGCTGAAGTCCGGTCTGCCCGAGGGTGTGACGATCCACACCGCCTACGATCGCTCCGGCCTGATCCGTCGCGCTGTCGATCACCTCAGCGGTAAGCTGGTGGAGGAGTGCATCATCGTGGCGCTGGTGTGCGTGCTGTTCCTGCTGCACGTGCGTTCGGCGCTGGTGGCCATCTTCACGCTTCCGGTGGGTATCCTCGTCTCCTTCCTGGTGATGCAGGTTCAGGGCATCAATGCCAATATCATGTCTCTCGGCGGCATCGCCATCGCCATCGGTGTGATGGTGGACGCCGCCGTCGTCATGGTGGAGAACGCGCACAAACACCTCGAGCGGGATGGCGGCAGGAAGGAGCACTGGGCGATCATTCTCGACGCGGCAAAGGAGGTCGGTCCGGCCCTGTTCTACTCCCTGCTGATCGTCACCCTTTCCTTCCTGCCCGTGTTCACGCTGCAGGCCCAGGAGGGTCGGCTGTTCAAGCCGCTGGCATACACCAAGACCTGGGCCATGGCGGCCTCGGCTTTGCTGGCGATCACCATCGTTCCCGTGCTGATGGGTTTTCTCGTACGCGGGCGAATCCTGCCGGAACGAAGCAACCCGCTGAACCGGTTGCTGCTGTGGCTCTACCGACCGGCCATCGAATGGGTGCTGAAGCACAAGCTGCTCGTGCTCGGCGTGAGTACAGCCGTGATGCTGGTGACCCTCATGCCGTACCGGACGCTGGTGCTGGACCGGGTCGAAGGCGGGACACGCGACACCCTGTCGAGGGTGCAGGGGCTGTTTCCCCTGGACCGCATCGGCTCGGAGTTCATGCCGCCCCTGTACGAGGGGGATCTGCTCTACATGCCGACGACACTGCCGGGTGTTTCGGTGACAAAGGCGCGGGAGCTGCTGCAGCAGACCGACCGCATCATCCGCACGTTCCCGGAAGTGGAGCACGTGTTCGGCAAGGTCGGCCGCGCCGAGACCGCCACCGATCCGGCGCCCCTGTCGATGATCGAGACGACGATCACACTGAAGCCGGAGTCCGAGTGGCGACCGGAGATGACACCCCAGCGGCTGATCGATGAAATGGACGCCGCCCTGCAGTTTCCGGGGCTCACCAACGCCTGGACCATGCCCATCAAGACACGCATCGACATGCTGTCCACCGGCATCAAGACCCCGGTGGGGATCAAGGTCGCCGGAGAAGATCTGGAGCAGCTGCAAGCCATCGGCCAGCGCATCGAAGAGGTCGTGCGCCGCGTGCCGGGAACCCTGAGCGTCTATGCCGAACGAGTCGCCGCCGGCAACTACCTCGACTTCGAGGTGCGCCGTGACGAAGCCGCCCGCTATGGTCTGACCGTCGGCGATGTGCAGGACGTGATCATGTCGGCGCTGGGCGGCATGAACATCACCTGGACCGTGGAGGGACGGGAGCGCTATCCGGTGAACCTGCGCTATGGACGTGAGCTGCGCGACAACCTGCCCGCTCTGCGGCGGTTGCTCGTGCCGACGCCTACGGGGGTGCAGATTCCGATCGAACAGGTGGCCGACATCCGCATCCGCAAGGGGCCGCCTGGCATCAAGAGCGAAAACGCCCGGCTCAACGCCTGGGTCTACGTCGACATCAAAGGGGTTGATGTGGGCAGCTACGTCGAGCAGGCACGCTTGGCCGTGGCGGCCGAGGTGGATCTGCCACCCGGCTACAGCCTGACCTGGAGCGGTCAGTATGAATACATGCAGCGCGCCGCGGCGCGGCTGAAGATGGTCGTGCCGGTGACCCTGGGGATCATCTTCCTGCTGCTCTACATGAACTTCCGCAGCGTCACCGAGTCCCTGCTGATCATGCTCACCTTGCCCTTTGCACTCGTGGGCGGCGTCTGGCTGCTGGATCTGCTGGAGTACAACATGAGCATCGCCGTGGGTGTCGGCTTCATCGCCCTGGCCGGCGTCGCCGCCGAGACGGGGGTCATCATGCTGCTCTACCTGGATCACGCCTGGGCCGACATGCGCCGGGACCGGGGCGAGAAGCTCACCCGCCAGGATCTGTATCGCGCCGTATCCATCGGCGCCGTCGACCGCGTACGCCCCAAGGTGATGACGGTGACGGCGACAATGGCGGGCCTGCTGCCCATCATGTGGGGGGAGGGTACCGGCTCCGAGGTGATGCGGCGCATCGCCGCACCGATGGTGGGTGGCCTGGTATCGTCGACGATCCTGACCCTGCTGGTGATCCCCGTATTCTACACCGTCTGGCAGGCCTGGGTCTGGCGGCATCGCTTGCACGAGGAAGAGGAGAACCGATGATGGACGACACTCGTGACCCCGTCTGCGGCATGACGGTCGAGATCGAGGCCGACACGCCGCATCACGAACACGAAGGCACGACCTACTACTTCTGCTGTGACGGCTGCCGTGCCACCTTCGCCGCTGATCCCTCAGGCTGCCTGGCTCCGGCGGCGAGCGACGGCGGTCACACCGATCCCGTCTGCGGCATGACGGTCACAACAGAAGAGTCGGCGGGTACACACGAGCACGCCGGCCAGACCTACTACTTCTGCGGCACCGGGTGTCTGGACAGATTCAGTGACGATCCCGAGGGCTGGCTGACGGGCACCGCAGCTGAGAAGGACGTGCCCGAGGGGACCGAATACACCTGTCCCATGCATCCCGACGTGCTGCAGATCGGCCCGGGGTCGTGTCCCGATTGCGGCATGGCTCTCGAACCGCGAACGATCAGCCTCGAGGACGAGGAGGATCCCGAGCTCATCGACATGGTCCGGCGGTTCGGTATCAGCGCCGTGCTGGCCCTGCCGGTGCTGGTGCTGGCCATGGGTGACCACCTTCCCGGCAATCCGGTGAACGACTGGCTGTCTCATGCCGCCAACACCTGGCTGCAGCTTGCCCTGGCTACGCCGGTCGTGCTCTGGGGGGGCTGGCCGTTCTTCGTGCGCGGCTGGCAGTCGATCCTCAACCGCAGCCCGAACATGTTCACCCTCATCGGCATCGGTGTTGGTGCGGCTTTCGGCTACAGCGTCTTCGCCACTGTGGCACCGGGACTCTTTCCCCCGTCCTTCCACGGCTCGGACGGTAAGGTTGCCGTGTATTTCGAGGCCGGGGCTGTGATCGTCGCTCTCGTGCTGCTGGGTCAGGTGCTGGAGCTGAAGGCGCGAGGACGAACGTCAGACGCCCTGCGGCAACTGCTGCATCTGGCGCCGCCCACGGCGCTGCGACTCGGGACCGACGGCAAGGAGGAGGAGATCCCCCTCGAACACGTGCAGGTCGGCATGCGCGTGCGTGTGCGTCCGGGAGGCAAGGTCCCGGTGGACGGCGAAGTCGTGGACGGCGGCAGCTCGGTCGATGAGTCGATGGTGTCCGGGGAGCCGATGCCGGTGGAGAAGACCACGGGGAGCACCGTCACCGGTGGCACTGTGAACGGTACCGGTACCCTCGTCATCGAGGCCCGGCGAGTCGGGGCGGACACGCTGCTGTCACGTATCGTGCAGATGGTGGCCGAGGCCCAGCGCAGCCGGGCCCCGATCCAGCGTGTCGCCGACCGCGTCGCCGGCTGGTTCGTACCCGCCGTGGTGCTCTCGGCGGCGGCGACCTTCGTCATCTGGGCCGCCGTCGGCCCCGAACCGGCCATGACCCACGCCCTGGTCAACGCCGTGGCGGTGCTCATCATCGCCTGTCCCTGTGCTCTCGGGCTGGCGACTCCCATGTCGATCATGGTCGGCACCGGTCGCGGCGCAGGCGTCGGTGTATTGATCCGTGACGCCGAAGCCCTGGAAGTCCTCGAGCAGGTAGACACCGTCGTCGTCGACAAGACGGGCACGCTGACACAGGGCCGACCCGAACTGGTCGCCGTGGAACCGGCCGAATCGGTGACCGCTGACGAGCTGGTTCATCTGGCGGCCAGTCTGGAACGCGGCAGCGAGCATCCTCTGGCGGCCGCCCTGGTGGCCGGCGCTGAAGCTCGACAGCTGCCACTGTCGGCGGTGGACGAATTCGAGTCCCTCACCGGCCTGGGCGTGAAGGGCAGGGTCGAAGGCAGGATGATCGCCCTCGGCAACGCCGCACTGTTCGCCGCCGAGGGAATAGATATCTCGGCCCTGCGGGAGTCGGCCCATGTCCTGAATGAGCAGGGCAACACCACCGTGTACGTCGCCATCGACGGCCAGGCTGCCGGTTTGCTCGGGGTGGCCGATCCCATCAAGGACTCGACGCCGGAAGCGATCCGCCTGTTGCACGAGGCGGGCATCAGCGTCGTCATGCTCACCGGGGACCACGAGACCACAGCACGGGTAGTGGCCCGCGATCTCGGCATCGACGACGTCGTAGCCGGGGTGTTGCCCGCCGGCAAGAGTGCCGTGATAGAGCGCCTGCAGGCTGCCGGGCACACCGTGGCCATGGCCGGGGATGGCATCAACGATGCCCCCGCACTGGCACGTGCCGAAGTGGGTATCGCCATGGGTACCGGAACCGACGTGGCCATGGAGAGCGCCGGGATCACGCTGGTGCAGGGAGATCTGCGCGGTATCGCCCGCGCCCGACGTCTGAGCCGCGGCACCATGCGGAACATCCGTCAGAACCTGTTCTTCGCCTTCGCCTACAACAGTATCGGTGTACCTGTTGCGGCGGGAATCCTTTACCCCTTCTTCGGTATTCTGTTGAGTCCCATTCTCGCCAGCGCTGCTATGACTCTCAGCTCCGTGTCGGTTATCAGCAACGCTCTGCGTCTGCGCCGGCTGACGTTGTAACCAGGCTCGAAGCGAGACAGCCGTGTCCCCCCGGGAGCGCGTACACCGCCCTGCGACGGTGCAGGGCGTCACCGTCAGCGCTGGCCTCAATCATCATCGTCGTCGTGGTCGCGCCGGTGCGAAGGCAGGTCTATCGCCCCCTCCTCGCTGAGAGTCGAGGTGTGCACACGTGCCGCGCCGTAGCGGTAGACGAGCTCGCCGCCGGAATGGCCGACACCGAGGGCGACGATGGCAACGATCAGAGTAAGTGCCCCGGAGGCGTGGCGCGCTAG
>PBSR01000046.1 GCA_002726335.1 Gemmatimonadaceae bacterium | reverse complement strand
GCATGGGCGGCACTAATGCTTGTCTGGCCCGCCATTCCCGCGAAGTGGACACCGATTCCGGCCGCGTCGGCGACGGCGAAGACCTCACGAACCCCGATTGGTCCGGCTGCTTTCATCAACTTGGTAACCACTGCTCCCACCGCTCCGACAGCCAACGCAGTCCGGAGTTCGTTGGCGTCGAAGACCCCCTCATCGCCCCCCACCGTGACAGGACTGGTGGCCACCAACCGTGCCATACCCATGAGGTCCCAGCACGGTAGAGGTTGTTCAACAAATCCGGGCTGGGCGTCTACGACCGCCCGCAGATAGCGGTCGGCGGTAGGCAAGTCCCAGCCCTGATTGGCGTCGGGCAGCAGCTCGATGTCATGGCCGATGGCCTGGCGCACAGCAAGGGTGGTGGCGATGTCGTGATCGACATCGCCACCAACCTTCACCTTTACCAACGGGAACCCGGCTTCAACCGCAATCGCGGCCTCCTCGGCCATCGATTCCGGTGTCCCTCCCGATACGTGCCAGATCGTAGGCACCGAGTCACGAACCCGATCGCCGTAGAACGCATGAAGGGGTAGATCGGCGGCACGGGCAACGACATCGTGGAGCGCCATCTCAACCGCCGCCCGGGCGCCGTTGTTATGGACAGCGATACGGCGCATTAGTCGACGTATGGCGACGAGGTCGGTCGGGTCCCGCCCGATGAGGGCGTCAGCAAAGGCACCTCCGATGATGTCACTGGCCGACGCCAGGCTCTCACCCGTGAAGTACCGAGCCACGACACTCTCGCCGATGCCCACGATGCCATCGTCGGTCGTGACCCGCACGACGATGCAAGTGCGGGCATCGACTGTCGCCACGGCCATCTTCAGCGGCCGAACCAAAGGCACTTCGATCGGGATCGCCTCGATGCACTCGATCTTCAAGGCCTACCTCCGAACCCTGCGGGTGCGATCCTGCACTATATAGGATCGGTGAAACAGGGCGGACCGACCAGCAGCCAAATCAGATCGGAGTTCTGATGAACACCTCGACCACCTCCATTGCCGAACAGTACGCAGAGTACGCAACTTCATTGGACTTCTCGGACCTGTCCACCGAGGTGGTCGACCACGCCAAGAAACTGATCCTCGACATCATGGCCAACGACATCGGTGGCCATGCGTGGATGGACTCGGGTCCCCGCATTGTCGCAGGGGTGCGATCGCTCAACCGCGCCGGCACCGGTGCCACTGTTTTAGCGACGGGTGAGCCGATGGCCCCAGAGTGGGCGACGTTGGCCAACGGTGCACTCGCCCACAGCCTCGACTACGACAATCACCACGCCAAGGGCGTCATCCACGCCGGATCATCGGTGGTGAATGCGGCGCTGGCAGCTGGTGAGGAGAACAACTCGAGTGGCGAGGATCTGTTGGTCGCAGTTGTGATCGGATACGAGATCGCCTGTCGGCTAGCCATGGCTCTCGGGCCCCATTCTTCACACGAGATGGGCTTCCACCCCACCGGTACCTGTACGACATTCGCCGGTTCGGCCATCATCGGACGCCTGCGCGGAGTTGCACCCCAGGTGATCGTGGATGCCATGGGCCTCAATGGATCGCAAGCCGCCGGATCTATGCAGTATGTCCTCAACGGCGCGTGGAACAAGCGCACCCATCCCGGTCTCGCCGCTCATGCCAGCTTCATCGCGGTGTCACTCGCTCAGGCCGGCTTTGTAGGCGCTGCGGAGGTGTTCGAGGGGGAACAAGGTTTCCTGCAGGGATACGCCCTTCGCCCCGTCCCAGAGGAAGCGACTCGTACACTCGGCTCCAGCTACGAGACGCTGGACGTGGCCATCAAGCCCTACTCACTGTGTCGCTATACCCATCAGACTCTCGAACTGTTGATCGAATTAACCAAGGAGCGGCAAATTGACCCCGCCGGCGTCAAGTCTGTGGTCATCGAGATGCCCACCTACGGTGTCCATCTCTGTGGATCACCGATCGAGGCCAAACGCAACCCGACGTCACCAGTCGATGCCCAGTTCAGTGGACCCTTCGCCGCGGCACTGGCGCTCACGGAGCGGCGAGCTGGAATGGACATCTTCGCCGAGGTGCTGGACCGGGGACTGAGCGACGAGTTTCGACAGTTGATGGAAGTCACCGACGTCCGCCAGGCCGACGATCTTGACGCCATTCACCCAGAGTTCTGGCCTGGTCGGGTCGTTATCGAGGTGGATGGTGAGCGCATCGAGCGGTACGCCAAGCACATGCGCGGCGAGAAAGAGCGACCGATGTCGATCGAGAACGTGCAGGCGAAGTTCATCGAACTGGGACCTGACGTCGACAGAGATCGCCGCTCCGCCGTCTTCGCTGTGATCAATGATCTCGAAAGCCACTCGGTGGCCGACCTCATGTCACCATTGCGAGCGTGAGCCCAGATAGAAAACCCATAGCCGACGCCAGTGCCTGGAGAGGCGAGGAACTCGAACGCGACCCGCACTGGATCCACCAAGTTGGTCCGACTGAGATTGACGAGATTGACTCCGCACTTCAGTACCTGCACACCAAGGGGGCGGTCGTCCCGTTCGAGGCATCGGATTTCGTCGCACCAGCGACCGCTGCATTCCTGCACCGGGTAGCGGACACACTCGACCACGGTTGCGGCGCGGCGCTGATCCGCGGCCTGCCAAGCGAGCGTTACTCAGCGGCTGATTGCGAACTCATTTTCTGGGGTCTCGGCATCCAACTTGGTCATCCGATCTCGCAAAACTCACAGGGCCACCGCCTCGGACATGTTCGCGACCAAGGCAAGTCGATCAACGATCCCAACGTCCGCGTTTATCAGACCCGCGGCAATCTCGATTTTCACGCGGATCAACTGCCAGTCGACGTGCTAGGGCTGTTCTGCGTACATCCGGCCCGCTCAGGCGGAGTGAGTAAGATCGTTAGCGCCACAGCCATCCATGATGTCATGCTGACCGAACGGGCCGACCTCTTGGAGGTGCTCTACCAGCCCTTCCATCTCGATTGGCGGGGCGAAGAGCCGCCCGGGGCCGAGCCGTGGTATCGGGTGCCGATGTACAGCGAGGCCGACGGCTGGGTCACTTCCCGGTTCACATCACTTGCCTACTTCCGCAGTACAGCCCGCTTCGGCGAGGAGTACGCTTTGACTCCCGCCCAGTTCGAGGCACTGGATCTCGTCCAGAACATCGCCGGCCGACCCGAAATGCAACTGTCCGTACTGTTCGAGGCCGGTGACATCCAGTTGCTCAACAACCACGTGACCCTTCACGCCCGTGAAGCCTTCGAGGACCACCCGGAGCCCGAGCGCAAGCGACACCTACTGAGGATGTGGCTGGCCTATCCGCCCGAGCGCCGGCGACCATTATCACCACTGTTGGCAGAACGCTACGAACTGGTCGAGGCCGGAGGTATCCCGGCCCGAAATCAAAGCTTGCCGTGACCAAAACGGCCAACTATCTCGGTGACGACGGGAAGATTGCAAGCTCCAGAGCAAGCATCCGGTCTGGACAGACGATGCCGCCAATTGCTGATACCGACCATGCTTTGTGGGTGGGCAATCCGCTATCTGGGCTTAAGGTCGGCTCAACGGTGTTGGGCTAGTTCAAGCCATCGGCCACCGATGTAGAAGAGAACGGCCGACATTGCCCCGGACATGGCCACACACGTCCAGGCGACTTCGTAGCCCGATCGCTCCACCAACGCTCCGAACACGAGTGGGCCCACAATGCCCCCAGCGTAAAGGCCGGCCCCGGCGATCCCCGTCGCTATGGCAGGCGCGCCCGGGTTTCGGCTAACGACTGTGTACTGAAATAGCGCCGGCCAGCCCCACCCGCTAGCGAAGAACAGCACCGTAACCGCTGCGAGAGCCACCGGGTCCGACACTCGCCCCATCAGCATGTAGGCCAGCGACCCGAATGCCAACAGCCCGGCGAGCAGAGGTACATGGGTCCTCGACGAACGGTCAGCCACCGCTCCCCACAGGACGCGGGTGCCGATTCCGATAACACTTCCCGCTGCGAGCAGGGCACCTGCGACTCCGGGTCGGATACCGGCTGCCACGGCCGATTCGACGTAGAAGGCCGCGATCGAGCTTCCACCGACGACCGCCATGGCCGCACCCATTGCCATGACCACTAGAGGAGCAATCGAGACTGCGTGTTCTGACGAGATTGAATCTCGGCGGGTCCTGCCGCTATCGCTCCTACCCAACATGATCAGCGGAATCGATGCGAGCGCCATAAAGAACCAGGCCCATCTCCATCCGACGGTCAGACCGACGGCTGGAACTGCGGATCCCGCCACGAGTGTGCTCATCGGACCCGAGGACTGCTTGATGCCGAATGCAATGCCCTGATGGCGGGCCGGAATCCGGCTTGCGACTACCAGGTTGCTAGCCGGAAGTGCGACCCCGTTGGAGATCCCTGCGATGACCATGAAACCGAGTAGAACCGGATAGCTGTGGGTCAGCAGCGCGATCCCGAACATCGATCCACCGCTAATCACAGCTCCTAGGGCGACTGCTCGGCGGCCCCCGAGGGCATGGCTGATCCGTCCACCGGGAACCGAGGACAATGCCGACGCCGCGTAGTAGGCCGAGGCGACGATTCCGAGTTCGGATTCGCTGAAATCGAGCTCGGCCCGCATAAAGACCGCGAGTGCTCCGAGCAGAAAGATCGGGAGAGCACTGAGGGTGATGGACGAGGTCGAGGCGACCAAGGCACCGGCCACGGACATCCGCTTGCGACACAAACTCATCCGCTGCTGATTCCCTCTCGGATGTTCCAGACAGCGACGACCTTCTCCAGACACAGCTTCAACCCGTCACGCTCCCATCTGGTTAGAGGCAGACTCGATGGCGATCTCCGATACGCCCTAGACGATGGATGATATTTCATGTATGTTGCATGATTAAGGCCGGATCTGAGATAGTTGTTGGGAGATGGCCACACAACCGGTCACCGTCAGGTGTCCGCTAGCGAGTCCCTGTTCGAGGGAGGGAGAATATGACAAACCGCAAACGACTACGCACACTCATTGCGCTAATTGCCACTATCACGCTGCTAGCAGGTAGCTGTGGCGACGACAACAGCGCGACACAAGAAGAGCTTCAAGCGGCAATTGACGCGGCTCAATCCGCTCAGGCGGCTGCCGATCAGGCGATCGCCGACGCGGCCGCTGCCATAGAATCAGCCGCTGCTGCACAATCGGCAGCCGGCGAAGCCACCGCCCAGGAGACATCGGTCATTCGGTTCGCGTTCGCGCCCGACCCGGTCTGGGACTACCTGCGCGACACAGGCACACTCGCCACATGGGAAGCGGCAAACAACATCCGCATCGTCACCAGCGAAACGTGGGATGAGTTCACGTACTTCGCCGGTGGCCACGGTGACATCGTCTCCATGGGCACCCAGGAGATCCCGGTGCTCGAGAACGAGACGTCGATCGAGACGGTCACGTTCGGCAAGTACAACTTCCAGCGCTCGCCGATGATGAAGCGCTCGGAGGATTCGTACAACACCCTGGCCGACATCCCAGCCGGATCGACCATCTGCGTCAGCAGTCCGGTTTCCAACACAGGCTTCTGGACCGTTGCGATGAAGCAACTGCACGACATCGACTACCGAGTCGGTGGCGGTGACTACAACCTCATCGTCAACGACCACTTCGTCAACCCGACCAACCTGCTGCGCGGTGACTGCGAAGCAGCCGTGGTCATTCCCGAGGCTGCTGTTCCGCACCTCCGGGAGGGAACGATCGAGATCATGTACGACGGCCAGATGCCGTTCCAGTTGTACAGTTCTTTCTCGGGTATCGACGACGGCAAGAACCACATCATGTCCAACCTGTTCACGGCCACTGAGTCGTGGTACGACGACCACCCGCGTGAGGTTGCTGCATTCCTCAACCTGTGGGAGATCGGAATCGGCATGTGGGAGGCCAACACGGCAGAGATCGTCTCGATCTACCCGCAGCACTTCGCAGTCGAGTCCGATGAGGACATCGAGTTCACAATCGGGTTCATGCAGGGTGCGAACGACTGGTTCGTCGAGACCGTCTACATGGACCAGGCTTGGGTCGACGCTGAGATCATGATTTGGGAACTCATGAAGGACCTCCACGCGGACAACCCGAACAAGTTGCCCGACGACATTCCGGAGCCTCGCTTCGAGGTCGTCGCAGCCCCGGGTTGAGCCCTCGATAAATAGACCAGTCCCTCCTCAGGGTTGAAGCGGGCTGCCGGAGTGCGCCTACGGGTGCACTTCGGCAGTCCTTTCAACGATCAGTCCTCCGGTTTCGATGCGTTTGGCGGGATGTGTCTTCGGACGCACTCGACCTACCCACCGACCCGGGTTGTCAACCACCCCGACTACGGCCACCGGCGCCTAGCCGTTAGCGAGACCTGACAAGCGTGGCAACCGACACTAAGAACGAGACGCAGCCGACACGGGTTACAGAAGAAGACTTGGCCAAGCGTGCCCGCCGCAAGGAGCGGTTCCAGATTTGGTTCTGGCGGCTGCTCAGTTATGTGATCGTGCTCACAATCTGGGAGTACTGCTCGGGCCGCGTGCTAGAGGAGGCCCTCCTACCCGGCCCGATCCGGGTAGTGGAGACTTTCTTCGACATCTGGGACAAGGGCAAGATCCCCAGCGCGTTTCAGGCGACCCTCACCCGCATCGGTGTCGGATTCGGGCTCTCGTTCTTCATCGGTGCGGCCGTGGGAATCCTGATGCAGAGCAAGTGGTGGGCCGGGTTCTTTAAGGATGCTGTGCTCATCAGCCTCGCGGCTCCGGGCCTCATCTGGGTCCTCATCACAGCCATCATCTTCGGCAATCGTCCCATCGGCCCAACCATTGCCATCATCTTGACCACTTTTGCCTTGGTCACCGTCAACGTCTCGGAAGGCATCAAGGCCTTACCGAAGGATCTGCTCGGTATGAGTCGGGCATTCCATATTGGGGTCGTCAAGAGGAATCGCCACATCGTCATTCCCCACCTCGCGCCGTATCTCTTCACCGGCCTGCGTTTTGGCTTCTCGATTGCATGGAAGGTGACGGTGCTAACCGAGGTCTTCTCGTCGTCGAAGGGAATCGGTTTCGAGATGCGGATCAGCAGCCAGCTCTTCCAAATGGATGAGTTCCTGACCTGGATCCTGACGTTCTTCTTCTTCGCCTTGTTCCTCGAGAAGGTCGTCCTGGAAGCCATCGAGAAGCGCTACTTCCGGTGGCGACAAGCCGTCACCGCGTCGTGAGCAGAGACCGATGAAATGATGGCAACCACCAGTTCCCCTGAGACGGCCACCGCCGCCCCGCAGAAGCCGACGAGGCCGAAACGGAACCCTTTCCAGATGCTAGGGCACTACGGCTGGCGGGTACTCAAGTCACCAACCTTCGCGCGCGTTCTATTCCCATTCACGATGCTCGTTCTCTGGCTCGTGTCGCTCGACACAATCGAGAAAATCTGGCCATTCGCTATCGACGTTCTGCCCACGCCTGGCGAGGTGTGGAGGTTCATGTGGAATGAGTTGATCACCGAGACCGTTGCACGACGTAATCTGTACGAGACGTTCTGGATCTCCCTACGTCGTTTGCTGACGGGCTTCGTTATAGCCATGGTTGTCGGCACCATCCTCGGACTGACCATGGGTCTGTCTCGGGCCGCCAATGCCTTCTTCCACGACTGGACGGTGGTTCTACTGGCCATGCCTGCACTGGCATGGGCCCTGTTCAACAGTCTGATCTTCGGCTTCGGAAACAAGGGCCCGATCATCACGGTCATCCTGGCCGGGATCCCGTTCGTGATCGTCAACGTCCGTGAAGGAGTGCGAAACACACCCCGTGAGTTGTTCGACATGGCTAGGTCGTATCAGGTGCCCCGGCTCAAAACGACACGTCACGTGCTAGTCCCATCGCTGATGCCGTTCATGTTTGCCGCTGCCCGCTATTGCTTCTCGATCGGTTGGAAGGGTCTCGTCATTGCCGAGGTCTTCGGCGGGCAGGACGGCGCGGGCTGGACCATCAAGTTCTGGTACGACGCTCATCGAGCCCATGGCGTGGTGGGCTACGCGGCCTTCTTCGTTATCTTCGCCATCCTGTTTGAACGGGCCGTGTTCGAGCCCATTTCCAAACGCGCCTTCCGCTGGCGGCCGAACCTCGACGGCGGCGAGGTCGTCGAAGAGGTATTCGACGAAGAGAACACGTTTGAGGATTCCGCCAGCGTGTCGGCTTCCGACATGATCGACGACAACGAGTGAATGGATCGATAAGTGGCTGAGATAAAGATTAGGAATCTACACAAGGAATTCGGCATCGGGGAGGACAAGGTCGTCGCCCTCGATGACGTGAACCTCGAGATTTCAGGCCACGTCTTCGTATCTATCGTGGGTCCATCAGGTTGCGGCAAGACAACCCTTCTAAACATCCTGAGCGGCATCGAGACGCCCACCAGCGGTGTTTTAGAGATGACCAGCGAAGGCCATGAGGCTGCTCCAGGATACGTGTTCCAGGCCGCTCGTCTCCTGCCATGGCGTACTGTGCGTGACAATCTGCTCTTCGTGCAGGAAGACCGGTCCGAGGCGTCCAAGAAGCGCTGCCAGCGATACCTCGACATGGTGCAGTTGGGCGACAAGGGCGAGAAATTCCCAGGTGAGTTATCTGGAGGCATGCAACAGCGCGTCGGCATCGCCCGGGCATTCTCCATCGAGCCCGACGTCTTGTTCATGGACGAGCCGTTCAGCCATCTCGATGCCATCACGGCACGCTCGCTTCGTCGCGAGTTGCACCACATGTGGGTCGAAACAAAGAAGACGGTGGTTTTCGTGACCCACGACGTCGGCGAAGCGGTCGAGCTCTCGAACAGAATCCTCGTGTTTGCAAAGGGGGGACGACTTGAGGACGACATCGAGATCGCCTTACCGTTCCCGCGCGACCCCGCTGACGAGGAGGTCGCCGTGGCCAAGGCGCGTGTCCTGAGAAAGTTCGAAGAGCTCGACCTCCTCGCAACCTGATACTGGAGCGGCTTCCGGTGGCGGGCGACATTATCGAGCGCACTGCGGCTGCCTTATTAGTCGATAAGCCACGTACCGCGTACGAACACGTTCTCCAGACACTGAGGCGGGCGATCCTTAACGGTGATCTCTGCGGCGGCACCCATCTGATCCAGTCCGAGATTGCCGGTGCGCTGGGGGTTAGCAAAACGCCTGTGAGGGAGGCGCTGCGGGAGTTGGCGGCGGACGGTCTCGTCAATCTAGACGCCCACCGGAGTGGAATCGTCAAAGAGCTCAGCCTCGGGGAACTCCAGGAGATCTACGAGATTCGTTGCACCCTCGAACCGGCGGTGCTGCGAAGAGCGTGGCCCCACCTCACCAACGAGATCGTCGACCGCGCTGGCGAGTTGCACTCACGGATCAACAAGGATTCGTCGCCAGCGCAGTGGGTCCAGTCCAACATCGACTTCCACGGCTGTGTTTTCGGCCTGGCACCGTCACCCCGCATGTTGGACATCCTCAACGGACTGATTGCCCCGTGGTCCATGTACGTAAGCGCGTCGCTGAGAATCGATTCGTACAATCAGATACGTGCAGCCAAGGGCCACGAGGCGATACTCAAGGCGTTGCAGGATCGTGACTTGGAGGCTGGAATCTCTGCCAACGTCAGTCACCTCAACATCGCCTACCAGACTCTCGCCTCAGCACTATCTATCTCCCACCGCTGATCGAGAGTCGGGCCACCACGCGAGGTCAGCCAACCTCCATGAGCACCTTGAGCGAGTCGGGGCTAGCCACGCGCTCGAAAGCGAGGGCGGCCTCCGAGAGATGCAATTCGTCGGTAACGATCGGTTCGAGGTCGAGCGCACCGCTGGCGGCCAACTCAATACCCCGGGCGTAATCCGCCGGCAAAGCGGCACGCGGGTTCCAGAGAGTGAGCTCCTTGAAATACAGCTGGTAGTAGGGCAACCCCTTACCACCTTGGGTGATGGTGCCAAATACGACCACCTTGCCGCCAACGCGTGCGAGTTCGATCGACTGACTCAGGGTGGCCTCGGTTCCAACCGCCTCCACAACGAGGTCCGCTCCGATCCCGCCTGTCATGTCCATTACGACTGCCGTCGCCCTGTCTGGTGGGGCCACGGCGGCCACACCGAACCGCAACGCCAACTCTCGCTTCCATTCCGAGCGGGTGACGCCGACAACGGTTGCTCCTGAAGCGCGCAGGAGTTGAGCAAGGAGCAGCCCGCTGACTCCCAAACCCACCACAACGGCAACGTCACCGGGTACCACGTGAGTCGAGCGATGGGCGTGCACGCACGTGCCGAGGACCTGCAGGAGGCCAGCGGCCAGATCGCTAACTTCTGACGAGACGACCAGCAGACGGTCGGCAGGGACGACCACCCGCTCAGCGAATACCCCATCGGCATCGCGCCCAAGGAGGCCACCGGTCAGGCACAAATTGGGCCTGCCCTCACAACACAGCGGACACAACCCACAGGCGATAGCCGGGTCAATCAGCACGCGTTGGCCAGTAGCTATGTTGGTGCCACCATCTTCGATGACTTCACCGATCATCTCATGGCCCATGATCCGCGGATAGTCGACGGGAATGCCACCGCTGAAGATCCCGACGTCGGTGCCGCAGATGCCCACCTGATGAACCCCCACGAGCACTCCCCCGGAAGCAGGTGGCTCAGGGGCATCCGCGTACACGATCTGCCCCGGCCCCGTCACCTGAACCGATTTCACTGTCGTCTCCCCCCTAGATCGCGGCAACACTCAGATAGTATTAAATACATCTTGCACAGTTTTAGTAGGTTTGAAAGGTCGTCTTGTGTCTGAACTTGAGTTGGCCCTGACGCCTATGGGTTCCCGAACCCGGGTGACCGCTCACGAGTTCGTGAGAGAGACCCTGCGCGAAGGAATACTCAACGGGAGTCTCCCCGGTGGCACCCGCCTCGTCCAGGCCGACCTAGCCGCGCAACTGCAGGTAAGCACGACGCCTGTACGAGAGGCCCTTCGCGATCTCGCTTCGGAAGGGCAAATTGAACTCGACGCCCACCGTGGTGCCACGGTCCACCAGATCAGTCATGACGAACTCGAGGAAATCTACGAATTGCGGATGATGCTCGAGGTCATGGCTATGCGTCGCGCCGCTAAACGCATCACACCAGCGCAACTGACACGGGTCCGTACAGTGCTCGCCGCCATGCAGGCAGCCCCTCAGTCTGCAAACTGGGTCATGTTAAACCGTGACTTCCACCTGACCATCTACGAGGCGGCCGATTCGCCCCGACTGCTATCCATCCTTCGTACCCTCCTCGACACCTCGGTCATGTATGTAAGCGCGGCGCTCGAGTCGACTCCAAACATCCGCAAGCAGGCCAGCATCGACCACAAAAGGATGGTCGAGGTGCTCGTCCAGCGTGATGCCGAAGGCGCCGTTCGGACAATCCAGGATCACCTGGAGATCCCTCGGTCGATACTTCACCTCGATACCTGAGCCCAACGAGCCCTCAGTTGCCCGCGCCGACGATCGACATCCACTGCCACCTAGGCACACCCGCCGTGAGCGATCTGCTCGCGCCTCACGGCAAACCGGAGTACGAGCCCTACGACCACTTCATGGGTCAGAATTCACGGGACCAGAACGCAGTCATGTACCCCACCATTGCAGCTCAACTCAACGATCCGGCCGCCCGGATAGAGCCGATGGACGCTATGGGTGTTCAGATTCAGGGTCTCGCGACGTTCGTGTCGCAATATGGCTACTGGGCCCCGGCACCGCTGGCCGCTGAGGCGGCGAGGATCCAGAATGACAATCTGGCCCAGGCCGCGGCAAACCACCCCGATCGGTTTGTGCCGTGTGGCGCCACCGTTCCACTCCAGAATGTTGAGTTAGCGATCGAGGAGATGAACCGCGCCGTGGACGAGTTGGGGTTCAAGGGACTCCAGATCGGTGGCACTGTCGACGGGCACAACCTTGACGAGCCGCGCTTTCGACCGTTCTGGCAGGCGGTTGCGGCCAAAGGGATTCCGGTGATCCTCCACCCCAACGGCTACGAAGAGAGCAAACGTCTCGACGACTACTTCCTGGTCAACTGCATCGGGAACCCGCTCGAGACCACAGTGGCGGCCCACCGCATGATCTTCTCCGGCCTATTCGAGGAGTTACCCGACCTGAAGCTCGTCCTACTCCACGGTGGTGGCTACCTGCCGTTCTATGCAGCCAGGGCCGACCACACTTGGGAGGTGCGACCCGAGACGCGCGTTCACATCCCCGACAACCCGCCGAGTTACTACATGAAGCGGATGTACTACGACACAATGGTGTTCCAACCTCTCTACCTCCAGCACCTGATCGAGATCGTGGGATCAGCGCGGGTGATGGCCGGCACAGACTTCCCCTTCGACATGGGTGAGACCGACCCGATGGGCCTGGTGGACCGCCTCGAAGGGCTCGCCGCCGAGGAGCGGGAAGCGATCAAGGGCGCCAACGCTGCTCAACTGTTCGACATCTGAGCGGGCCAACCGCCGTCCAGATAATCAAGGTAATTTCCTCTGGAAACTGCATCTGACAACATATATAATGCGTCAAGCGACCCACGTCTCGCAGTAGGAGAACCGCATGGCCCCACTGAAAACCCCTTGGATCACTGAAAAGTGGTTCTCCAGCCCATGGAACTACCTACCTGAGGCAACTGGCGCTCTGGAGCTACCCAAAACCCTCCGCGTCCACGATGTCACCCTCCGTGACGGGGAGCAGCAAGCGGGAGTCGAGTTCACCACCAACGAGAAGTTACGCATAGCCGAACTACTCAACAACGCCGGTATCCACCGCATCGAGGCCGGCCTGCCCGCCGTCTCGCCTGCCGACGAAGAAGCTGTACGACGAATCGTCGCTGAGGGATTCGACTCGGAGATCTACGCGTTCTCACGGTGCATGGTCGATGACGTCAAGCTCGCTCTCGACTGCGGAGCCACCGGCGTCGTGATGGAGGTGCCCTCCAGCCACCACCTCATTGAAAAGGGTTACCGCTGGCCAGTCCAGAAGGCGCTCGACCTGTCCATCGAGGCCACCAACTTCGCCCACGAGAACGGTCTCAAGGTCACGTTCTTCCCGATCGACGCCACCCGGGCCGACATCGTGGAATACCTCGACATGATGGAGAAGGTCGCCACCGACGGCTACGTCGATGCCGTCGCACTCGTCGATACATTCGGCGTTCTTTCGCCCCACGCGGTGAGTTACTTCGTTCGCAAGACTCGTGAGCGCCTCGGCGTGCCCATGGAGACCCACTTCCACATGGACTTCGGCATGGGCGTGGCCAACACCATTCTCGCTGTTACAGAGGGCGTCGAGGTCATCCAGACCACGGTCACCGGACTCGGCGAGCGCTCTGGCAACACGCCCACCGAGGAGACGATTCTCGCACTGCTCACCATGTACGGACTCGACACCGGCATCAAAACTGAGCACTTCACCGCCATCTCTCGGGAGGTGCTCGAAATGGCCGGCGTAGCGCAACCCGGCAACCGGCCCATCGTGGGCGAGCGCCTTTTCGACGTTGAGTCCGGCATCATCGCCACCTGGGTACGCAACGTCGGTGACGACCTCATCGAGACATTTCCGTTCCGACCGGAACTGGTCGGCCAAGCCGCCCCCGAGATTGTGCTTGGCAAGGGATCGGGTGTGGA
This sequence comes from Gemmatimonadaceae bacterium, assembly GCA_002726335.1. The sequence continues at coordinate 11,428 of PBSR01000046.1, read as the reverse complement.
CTCGATAGCGGTGTGGCTCGAGCGAAATGATATGACTGCCGACGACGACGCCATCCTTGAGATACTCGGCGTTGTCAAAGCCAAATCGCTCGAGAAGAAGGGGCTGCTCACCAACGAAGAGTTCGTGGAATGCGCCCTCAAGGTCATCACTTGAGTGCCCCGACCCAGTTCGTTATCTAATCGACACCAACCACTGCTAGGAGAAGAAATGAAGGAAGCGTTCGGAGTCCTCAGCACTGACTGGCGAGAGGGAATCAACTGGCAGGAGGTCCGTGACTGGCGTCTCCGTCGGGCCCGTGAAGCGATGGAGCGCCATGGACTGGGCGCGATGTTGTTGATGTACGACGAAAACATCCGCTACGTGACGTCGACAATGACCCCCGGCTGGAACCAGTTGAAGCCTGGTCTGCGCTACGCGGTCTTGATCGAGGGCAAGGAGCCCATCCTCTACGAGCAAGGTGACATCGGATACCACATCCGCGAACACTCCCCTTGGATTCCCAGGGAGAACGTTCGCTACAGCTACGCGTGGATCAAGGGCGCCGCTGGTCCGGCTTCGACCGCCCAAGTCAACAAGTTCAGTAGTGCACTCATGAACGACCTTGAGGACGCCGGCGTGTCCGAGCAACCACTCGGGGTCGACTTCATGGACATCAACATGATCAGGGCCTTCGAGGAACGCAACATCAATTGGGTCGACGGCATGACGCCGATGATGGAAGCTCGCTCGATCAAGAGCCCCAACGAGCAGAAGGCTATGCGCATCGTCGGCTCTATCTGCGACGTAACCCACTACGAGTTCTCCCAGTTCCTCAAGCCGGGCCTCACCGAGAACGAAGTCACCGCCTTCGGAATGGAGTACCTCTACAACATCCCCGGGATGGAGAACGTGGAAGACGTGATCGTGTCCTCTGGGCCCAATGCCTGGCCCAACTGGCGCAACCACGGTGATCGCATCATCAGGCCCGGAGACCTGGTGATAATCGACCTCGCCGCACTCACATGGAACGGGTTCAAGTCCTGCGTGTACCGCACCTACTGTGTCGGGGGAACACCTACGGACGAGCAGAAGCAGTACTACGACCTAGCCAACAAGTGGCTCCAGGACTCGATCGCGGCCACCCGCCCCGGGGTCACCACTGCCGACATCGCGTCGGTTTGGCCGTCAGCCAAGGAGATCTGGGGCTATGAGGAAGAGGACGAGGCCGCGGCCAACCTCTGGGGCCATGGTCTGGGCCTCGCCCAGTATGACCAACCTGTCATCTCCCGGATCTGGTCGCTCGACCATCCGCAGGAGATCCAACCGGGCATGGTGTTCGCGCTCGAGACCCAGCACGGCAAACTCCACGAGTTCGGTGTGCGCCTCGAGGAGATGCTCATTGTCAATGATGATGGCGTAGAACTCATCTCCACCTTCCCGCTCGACGAGATCACCTGCGCGGGGTGAACACCGGCCCCACCCTCGTCACTCTGCTCGATGACCCAACGACTGCCAACGTCACGGTCAGCGGAGCCAAGGGCGCTGGGCTAGCGCAGGCTCGGACGGCCGGCCTGCCGGTCCTAGATGGCTTCGTCATCTCTCCGGAGGCATCCGTCAACGCTCTGACCCATGCTGCCAAGGTGTTGGATGAACGGGGCTCTGGCGGAGCCCGGATGTCGATCATTGCCACTGAACTACCGGCCGATCTCCTCACCCAAATTGAGGCCGCCGCCGCGGACCTGCCGGAGCCACTCATCGTCCGGTCATCTAGCATCCTGGAGGGCAGCGGCGAATGGTCGGGCGCGTTTACCTCGGTACCCGAGGTCAACCGAAACGAGATCGCGAAGGCGACAAAGAGTGTGTGGGCCACCTGCTACGCACTCGATGTGCTGGAACGGTTCGAAGCGGTCGGAGTCGAGCCCGAGGCAGCCCACATGGGCGTCCTCGTGCAGCCGGAGATCCTCCCCGACTTCGGCGGTGCTGCCCGAGTCAACGAAGACGGCAGCGTACGGATCGATGCGGTGAAGGGATCACCGCGAGACCTGATGGCTGGGTGGTCTCCCGGTCGCAGAGCCGACGTCCAAGATGGAGAGATCGCGGGTATTGACGCGATCGAACTGATGGGCAGAGAGACCCTCCGGGTAGTGGCCGAGCTCGCGTCCAGGGTTCGGAGTGAAATCGGCCACAACCTCATCGAATGGGCGATAGTCGACGACGCTCCAGTGCTGCTCCAAGTGCAGAGATCAGTCATGAGCGATGTCGACGGGGGGATGGTGGTTCCCGCCGCTCTCGGACACCCGTTCGCTCTCGACTTCGTCCGTCTGGCCCACCAATACCCCGGTGCACTCGGCGACGAGTTGGTACTCGGCTGGCTGCCCGGGATGGCCAGCGAGGTCAACCTCACCGCGCCGGCCAAGAATGCGAATACCGAGGAACTGCTGGCTCGCGGACAGGAACTCGCCCACCGACTCGTCGCCGAGGCGTGGGATAAGCCGGCCAACGAGGCCGCCGCCCAAGCTGCCCTGGTCCTCAGGCGGCTACGCAGCGACCGGCCCAATGAGTCGATCGAGGCTCTCCAACAGTTGCAACCAGTCGACGAAGAGTTGGCATCGGAACTACTCGGCATCGCTCGTCACCTCATCGACCGAAGCACCCCAGACGGTCGCCGCGGACTCGACCGATGGGAACCGGTATTGGCAGGGGTCGCCGCACTGCAGGGACAGGTGTTCGCGGGCACCCCAAGCGTCGGGGGCATCGGCGCGGGCCGCCTCGTCTGGGTCGAGCATTCCAAGCAGACCGAGCACGTCCGACCGCGTGACATCATCGTCACCCAATACCCGCTCCCCAACTTCTCTCCGCTCCTCTTCGACGCCGCCGGCATCATCTCGTTGGGAGGTGCCTCGACCGCCCACCTGTTCGAGGTGGCCCGGTCCCTAACCGTTCCGGCGGTCATCGAGTGCCCCATCGGTGACATCGTCAGAGATGGCCCGCTCTTGGGCATGCTCGACGGCGACGCCGGACGGGTCGCGATAATTAGAGAATGAACATGGACAGACTGGTCATCGGCGCAGTTGGCCTCGGGATCATGGGCAGTGCTATGAGTACCCACGTCCTCGCCGCTGGCCACGAAGTGATCGGCTTCGACACCGACCCGGACCGGCTGGCTGCCTTCGCAGGAACCCACGCTGGTTCAACGGCCGAGGTGGCCAGTAGAGCCGACGTGGTGTTGTTGTCGTTGCCAACGATCGATTCGCTCGACTCGGTGTCCGCGGAGATGGCGTCCACGGGACGGGACGGACTCGTCGCGGTCGAGATGGGCACCTTCCCGCTGGAAGCCAAGGAGCGAGCACAGGCAACGATGGCGAGGGCAGGAATAACGTTGCTCGACGCGCCAGTCAGCGGAACCGGTCTCCAGGCTGCTGATGCGACACTCGTCGTCTACGCAAGCGGGGATGCGGAGGCGTTCACGGTCGCAGAACCGATCCTCAACCTCGTGGGGCAAGGGACCTACTATCTGGGCGAATTCGGCAATGGGTCGCGGATGAAGTTTGTCGCCAACCTCCTCGTCGCTATCCACACTCTCGCTACGGCGGAAGCCCATCGACTCGGAGCTGCATCCGGCCTCGACCCCGACGTCATCCAGGAGGTCATCGAGGCCGGTGTCGGGTCATCGCGGATCTTCGGTATCCGAGGTCCCATGATGGCTACCGGCACCTTCGAACCACCGTCGGCGCGAATGGCGATCATCCTCAAGGACGCTACGATCATCGCGGATCATGCAGCGAGCACGGGGGCACCCACACCGCTACTCGACACCGCCCTTGGCTGGTACCGAGTCGGCGTTGCCGAGGGGCTGGGAGAGTTCGACGCAGCCGCACTCCTGACACTGCTGGAGGCAAATCCTCGATGACCAAGTCAGGTACACCTCTTAGCGGCTACGCCAAGGGTCCGTTCGCTGTGGATTGGGAAGAACGCTACGACATGCCCCGCCTCCGCCGCGAGCGGGTGGAGGCGACCCAACGGGAACTAGTCGAAGCAGGGGTCGACGCACTCATGGTGTGGAAGGACGAGAACGTCCGGTTCCTCACCTCGTTGCGGGCCCAGCTGATCGCAGGTAAGACCATGGCCCTGAACGGGGCGCTGCTTCAGGCAACCGAGGCTCCAGTCCTGCTGTGCTCTGGTGGCGAGATCGACAAGGCCCGCTCCGGGATGCCGTGGATCGCCGAGGCCCATGCGATCCCCATCATGGAGCAGGCTGAGTTGGTCGAAGGCTTCGTCAAGAACATCCTCCGACCCATTCTCCGGGACCGGAAACTCGACAGTGGCCGGCTAGGAGTGGACGCCGGCAACATCTCGTTCATCAACGCGATGCACACCCATCTACCCGATCTCGAACTGGTCGACGGCGACACGATCATGCAGAAGGCGCGTCTTATCAAGACCGATGTCGAGCTAGCCATCATCGAGGAGGCCTGCGCTATCGGTGATGCGGTCACCCAGCGGGCCCTAGACGAGACCCGGGCCGGTCGACGGGAACTCGAGGTAGCCGGTGACGCCATGCAGACGCTCTTCCACCTCGGGGGCGAGATGGCCCATGTCATTACCCCGTTCGTGGCATCGGGCGAGCACATGTCGCCACCCCACCGACTGGCGACCGACAAGTTGATGCGCAACCACGACCTGTGCTTCATCGACATCGGCGCCATGTGGAACGGCTATTTCGCCGACATCGGCCGCACGACCATCATCGGAAAGCCCAACCGCCAGCAGCAGGAGATATACACCGCTGTCTACGAAGGTCTCATGGCCGGTGTCGAGAAGATGCGACCGGGTTTCACGAACGCCGACGCGGCTAATGCCGTCGTCGACAAGATCGGCGAGCACGGCCTGGCCGACCATTTGTTCAGCCTGTTCATCGGGCACGGAATCGGAATCGGCGCCAACGAGCCGCCATACATCGGCGAGAACATGCCGGGGGCCACAGTGCATGAGTTTCGTCCCAACATGGTGTTTGCGGTCGAGCCTCTCGTGTGGGTGCCGGACGTACCCGGAGGTGGCGGTGTCCGCATCGAGGACATGGTCTTGGTGACCGAAGGCGAGCCTCGGATTCTGTCCCGGGTCGAATACGAGGACCGATTGCTACTGTGAGCGACCCGGATCCTGTTCGTGTCGGGGTGGTCGGGCTGGGCTGGTGGGGTGGGGTGCTAGCCGATGCCGCCGAACGGGCCGGGCTTGAGGTAACAGCCTGCTTCGCCCGAACTAAAGCATCTCGCGATGAGTTTGCTGCCGTTCGCGGATGCTACGCCGCGTCGTCACTGGCCGAACTCGTCGCTAGCGACGATGTCGAGGGTGTGATCCTCGCCACTCCTCACAGCGTTCATGTCGAACATGTGGAGCAAATTGCCGCGGCGGGCAAGCACGTGATCGTGGACAAGCCGTTCACTCTGACAGTTGCGGAGGCTCGACGAGCCCTCGCTGCAACATCTGCTGCCGGGACCATCCTAATGGTCGGCCATCAGCGCCGGCGTCAAGAAGCCAACCGTCGAATCAAGGATCTAATAGACGGTGGCGACATCGGGACCCCGGTCGTGGCATCGTCGGTGTACGGAGTGGCGAGTGGGTATCCGGCGACGTGGCGAGCCGCCAAAGACGAGACACCTCTTGGTGCCATGACCGGTCTGGGTGTCCACATGATCGATACGTTCCACTACCTGCTCGGTCCAATAGAACGGGTGAGCGCTTTCAGCAACGAGATGCTTGAGGGCGAGCCGCTCGATCACGCCACCGGGCTCTTGCTCGAATTTTGGACTGGCGCGGTCGGCTCGCTCGTAACCACCCACTTCGCACCCAAGGTCATACAGATGAGCGTGCACGGAACCAAGGGCGCGGCGTTCAACGAAGATGACGGGGCAAGGTTATTCGTACAGAAGATCTCTGAGGGGACGCGCACCGAGGTTACCTTCAAGCGCAACGACGAACTCGTCGACCAACTCGTCGCCTTCGCCGATGCCATCAGGGGTACCGGGCCAGCCGAACCTGGCGGGGTCGAGGGTATGGCCGTCGTCGCTGTGCTGGAGGCTGCAGTTGCCAGCGCCGAGAGCAGGGCCGCAGTGGAGGTTGCTGAGTTCATGTCAGGAGATCGCTATGGGTGAAATGGTGGGGTTGATCGCAGCCGATGGCCACACGCTCGACGCGTACGAGGCTGGCCCCAGGGGGGCAACTGCAGGTATTGTCATCATTCAGGAGATCTTCGGTGTCAACGAACACATCCGTTCGCTCGTCGATCGCTACGCCGGACTTGGTTATCGGACAATCGCTCCGGCGCTGTTCGATCGGGCTGAGCGCAACGTCGAGTTCGAGTACGACGCTGAGGGCCTCACGAGAGGTCAAGCCATGCGCGATCGGATTGGGTGGAACTGGGCGACCACCGACATCGATGCGGCGAGGAACTACCTCGCCGATACCGGCCCAGTTGCGACCATCGGATACTGCTACGGCGGTTCCTTGGCCTGGCTTGCTGCTTGCGAACTCCAGTTCACTGCATCGGTCTGCTACTACGGTGGCCATATCCACGCCAACCTCGATCTAGCACCGACGTGTCCAACGATCATCCATTTCGGAGAACTCGACCCCCAGAGCCCCCCAGAAGAGGTTGCTGACCTCCAAGCCGCCCATCCCGACGTACCGATCTATGTGTACGACGGTGCCGAACACGGATTCAACTGCGACCTGAGATCCTCGTACCACCCCACAGCGGCAGCTCTCGCCTTCGATCGCACGACGGAATTTCTCACCAAGCACCTAGGCACACCCGGTGCCGGTACCTGACATCCCACACCCCAGGAGCCCACCCGATGCCGAACCCCCTAGTAGCCGTGACCGATCACGTCTTCCCCGATCTCGAACCGACAAAGGCAGCCCTAGCCTCGGTCGGCGCCGAAGTCAACCTGGCGAGGTCGGGGAGCGCCGAAGACATCCTCGACGTCGCCCGCGGCGCCGACGCCGTCATCAACTGCTTCGCTCAACTGCCCGGCGACGTGATCAACCAGTTCGAGCAATGCCGGATAATCGCTCGCACTGGAATCGGCATCGACACCATTGACCTTGACGTTGCCACCACCAAGGGAATCGTGGTCACCAACGTGCCCGAGTACTGCGAGGACGAGGTGTCTGACCACGCCATGGCCCTCCTACTGGCACTGGCACGCAACGTCACCCGCGGCAATGCGCAGGTCCACGGCGGCGAATGGGCGCTCGCAAAGCTTAAGCCGATGTTCCGACTGCGAGGGCGGACAGTGGGCCTGGTCGGATTCGGCAAGATCCCACGCCTAGTCGCTGCAAAAGCGCAGGCGTTCGGCCTGAACGTGGTCGCGTTCGACCCTTACATCGAACCATCCGACGCGGCGTCACTCGGTGTCGAACTCCTCTCGCTCGAAGAACTCATGGCCAACTCGGATTTCGTGTCGATCCACACGCCACTAACACCAGAAACCCGCCACATGATCGGCGCCGATGTGCTGGCAGGGATGAAACCGGAGGCCATGCTGATCAACACGGCCAGGGGTGGACTCGTCGACGTCGACGCGTTAGCCGATGCTCTCGACGCTGGATCGCTAGCGGGTGCCGGGCTCGACGTCTTGCCCGACGAGCCACCGACAGCCGATCTGCGGCTCATGGACCGTGACAACGTGATCCTTACGCCCCACACTGCATTCTATTCTGAGCAGTCAATGATCGATCTACAGGCCAAAGCTGCTCAGCAGGTTGCTCTCGTGCTCGCCGGCGAGCAACCGCAGTACGCCGTCAACCTTGACAAGCTCAACTGAGTCTGTGAAACGTTGGAGCAGGGCACCCAGCAACCCGACCGGCGAGGTCCTCGTGAAAATTGGAGCTGGCAGTATCTGTCAGAACGATCAGCATGTCGTGACCGGTCAACATGGCGCGGAAGCGGGTGAAGACCTCCGATTCCCGGTGTACCCACCGCCCCTGAAAACGGACCAGCAGACCGTCTAGGCTGTGTCGAGCGCCGAGCCGAAGGAGTACCGGCATGACCAACTTCACCCGAGGGAAAATCAGGGAGAAGTTCCCCGAGTTAACCTGACGCGCCGTGGCGGCTGCCAGCTCCAGCGAATGGAGCGAGTGGTCCGACATGTTCACCGGGGACGCCCACTACCTCGAATACCACCTCGGCGAGTTCCACGGCCATGCTGCGATCCTCGAATGGATAACCGCGACCATGGCCGAATGGCCTGCCAGCGAGTTGGTGGCCTTCCCTACGGACTGGCACCTGATCGACGTCGAAGCCGGGCGGGTCATGGCGAAGATCCGGAACCGGCTCTCCGACCCCGGTGACGGCAGCATCCACCAGCCCTCGAACCTCGCCATCCGCTAGTACGTCGATGACGGGTGCTGCAAATCCGAGGAGGATGTCTACAACCCGGCCTCCTTCGGTCAGGAAGTGGTGCGACCTGGATCCGCCGCAAGAACGATCTCACCGAAGGATTCTGAGCCCTACGGCCCACCGTTCGGGGCATGGTGGCCTTGGCGCCGACCTGTGCGTTGCAGGGGCGTAAGGCCTCCCCAGCGTCGTCCAACGACCACATGTGACTGAACACCAGGTCCATGTCGACATCGTGCTCAGCGACGTAGTGGGTACAGGCAGCGATCCTCGCAGTCGAGAAACTCCACGAGCCGTGGAGCGTTATCTGGCGGCGCAGCAGATCGTCACTTACCTCGAGAGTGACCTCCCCCTCCCCCCCCCACGGAGCAACCCCGACCCAAGTGCCGAGCGGCCGTACCTTCTAGTTGCTGGCGGTGGCGTTGTCGGTGGTATCGAGACCGCCGAACACCCATTCTCCATGGACATCCCTGCAGGCGCCGTGCAACAGGTGGTGCTCAGACGTGAGGTCGGGGCCCATTCGGCCGGTAACCCGGTCAAGCACGGAGCAACCTGCGTCCACCACCTCGAGGCCGATCCCGTCACCGCCCATGACCACGATCCTCGCCATGCCCACGCTCCCTGTGTCCGAACCCGGAAGCCGTCGAAGGACGGCGACCAGCGGCCGGACCCGGTCCGGGTCGCCAGGAGGGGCGAGGGCTAGGGTCCCGATCGATGGCCGACGCATCCACGACCGCCTCACCTGCCACAGGCCCACCGGCTGCGGGAACCAGGAAGGCCTGGCCGCACCAGTGGAAGGAACTGTACGAAGAGGTCATCGACGCGGCTCTGTGCACGGGCTGCGCCGGCTGCGTGATCGCCTGTCCCCACGACGTGATCGGCTACCGGCACGAGCCGGGCGCCTACAAGCCGTTCCACCTCGAGGAAGAGCTCGGACACGACGACTGCGGCCACGGCGTCAAGGGCTGCACCTCCTGCACCCGGGCCTGTCCCCGGTTCCGCAACTGGGAGACCGAGGCCGACCGGCACCTGTTCGCCCGCGAGCGTCGACCCGACGAGGTGTCCGGCATCTACCGCGACATCCTCCTCACCAGGGCCGGCGACAAGGCCGTCCATGAGCTCGGCCAGGACGGCGGGCTGGTCTCGGCGATCCTCATCTGGTGCCTCGACAACCGGGTCATCGACGGCGCACTCGTCTCCCACCTCGAGGGCGACGGCGGTTGGAAGGCGATCCCCGCCCTTGCCACCGACCGCGGGTCCGTGCTGGCGGCGGCCGGAAGCCGCTACACGTACTCGGCCAACACGCTGGCCCTCACGGAGGCCCGCGAGCAGGGGCTGCAGTCCCTGGCGCTGGTCGGCATGAGCTGCCAGACGTCGATCGGACCCGTCATGTGGCACCGCAAGGTCGGCAAGGCCGGCAGGCCCATCAAGCTCAACATCGGCCTGCTCTGCTCCAAGTCGTTCGACGATTCGATCTTCGAGGAGCTGTTCGAAGCCAAGTACCGCCTCCGCAAGGACAAGATCGCCAAGATGAACATCAAGGGCGTCTTCCAGATCTGGATGGACAACGGCGACTACCACGAGGTGCCACTCAAGGAATGCCACGCCTGGACCCGGGAGGGCTGCAACCACTGTCCCGACTTCGCCGCCGAGCACGCCGACATCTCGACGGGCGGCATCGGCGAGGACAACGACTGGACCCTCACGATCGTGCGCACCGAACTGGGGCGCCACATCATCTCGACCATGGTCGACGAGGGCGTGATCGAGGCCCGACCCGGCGACAGCGACCCCGGCGCCATCGCCCTCATGCACAAGCTGGCAGCCAAGAGCCGTTCCCGCTGGCCCGAGTGGGCCAATCCGTCGGCCCGGGTGGGGCTCCCGGTGACCGCGGCCCCCTGACGCCGAACTAGGCGGGCACCACCTCGAACGGCGGTCGCACATTGGCCCACGGCGGGTCGTCGAGGCGTTGCGCCAGCAGGCGCTTCATGGCCGGCACGAGAGGCTCTCCCAGTCCGGCCCGCCACTCACGTGCCACTCCCAGGGCGACGTCGGCCTCATCGTGGCGGTCGGCGAGGTGCAGGGTGACGACATGGGCGATGGCCGACGCATTGACGTTGGCGGTGGCCGAGATGCAACCCGGACCCCCCGCTGTCAGGCCGTCGAGCAGCCACCCCTCGGAACCCGGCCACACCGCCAAACCGTCTATGCCGAAGAAGGCCGCCGTGTTGTCCCAGTCGCCGGACGAGTCCTTGATGCCGACCACCGTGTCGGGATGGGCCTCGTGGAGGCGTCGGGCGACGTCGACCGGCCAGCCCACGCCGGCCACCTGGGGGATGTGGTACAGCACGATTCGGAGGCGGTCGTCGTCGACACCGGCGATCACGGCCTCGAGGTGGTCGACGAGCCCCTGGTCGGACGGGTCCTTCAGGTAGAAGGGGGGCAGCACCAGGGTGGCGGCGCAACCCGCCCCGACGGCGTGCCGGGTGAGGTGGACCGTGTCGGGGACGTTGGTAAGTCCCGTGCCGGGCATCAGCAGCGACGGATCGACGCCACCGTCCAGCAGCGCCTCGAGGGCGGCCGTGCGCTCGTCGATGCCGACGGACAGGGCCTCTCCGGTGGTACCGAAGGGCACCAGCGCCACGCACCCCCCGTCGAGCAGCCTCCGGGCGTGTTCGACGTAGCGGCCGTGCGAAACCGGACCTTCGTCCTCGAACGGGGTGAGGATCGGCGCCGTGAGCCCCCGTGGGAACGTCGGGAAGGCGCTCATGTCCCCGCCAGTCGGCTCAGGTGGCGCAGGCGTCGACGGCGTCGGTGAACCAGGGGAACATGTCACGCAGGCCGCTCTCGGTGACAGCGTCGCTGTTGTCCTTGACGTTCTTGCTGAGCTGCTCGAAGTCCGCATAGGTGGCGCTTCCCTGCACCTCGGCGAGTATGCACTCGCACAGCGACGTGGCCCTCGATTCACTCAGGTCGTCGTTGGCCTCGATGCAGGCATCGATGAAGTTGCGCTCTGCCAGGCCCCTGCCGGTCTCGTCGACCTGCTCGTT
>PBSR01000045.1 GCA_002726335.1 Gemmatimonadaceae bacterium | reverse complement strand
GCAGACCTTGGCCATGCCGTGGACGACCTTGCGGATCCGCTGGGGCTTGACGTCGACGCGCAGCAGCGGCGTGATGACGTCCTGGAAGAAGTGGCTCTCGATAATGGCGATCTCATCAGATCGCCGGGCCCGCGAGACGAAATCGCGCCAGCGCCTGAGCGCGGCTCTACCGTACTCGCGAAAGTCCCTGACGCGACCGATGCCCTTGGTCGCTGCCACCGGGTGCGGCATCTCCTCCTCGTAATACCAGCGGCACGCGTGACCCGCGCGCTGCAGCTGACGACAGAGGAACTGCGAGGTCGACGACTTCCCTGACCCAGGGCAGCCCTCCACGATGATCAGGCGGTGATCCACATGTCTCCGTCTATTGTCTCGGCATTTTGCATTGCCCAGAACGATATGCCCCTGCAAGGGGTAATGCGAACCCGCAGACCCGGGTCATGAGTGCAGGCTGCAGCCGGCAGGACAGCCTATATTGGCCGCGTGCTCGCGAAAGGAGCCGCATGAGACTGCAAGGAAAGAGAGCCATCGTCACCGGTGGGGCCAACGGCATCGGCCGGGCCACCGTCGAGGTCTTCCTCAGGGAAGGCGCCTCGGTGACCATCGCCGACCGCGACACCGAAGCCGGCGCCGCGTTGGCCGGCCGGAACGAGCAGCCGCTCTTCATCGAAACCGATGTCAGCAGCGATGCTTCTGTTGCCGAGCTCGTCGCCCGCTCGGTGGACCATTTCGGCGGCCTCGACATTGCCGTCCACTGCGCCGGCGTCTCCATTGTTGGCACCATCGCCGACACCGAACCCGAGCGCTGGCAGCGCGTGCTCGATGTCAATCTCGGCAGCCTCTACCGCATCTGTCATGGGTCGGTGCCGCACATGCTGGCAGGCGGTGGGGCCGTGGTCACCATCGCCTCGGTGCAGGGTATGTTCGGCTGGGCCAACTGGGCGGGCTACGCCGCTTCCAAGTCGGGCATGTTCGGCCTGATCCGGCAGATGGCCGTCGAATACGCCGAGCACAACATCCGCTTCAACGCCATCAGCCCGGGCGCCATTGCGACACAACTCGGCGCCAACTCGGCCAAGCTCGAACCCGGCTTCACGCTGCGCCCGGATGCAACCCAGTCCGATGACGATGCTTCCCCCGACCCGCCCGATACCCGTCCGCGCCTGCTGGCGGCTGGAAAACCCGAAGACATCGCCCACGCTGCTCTGTTTCTCGCCTCGGATGAGGCCGCCTACATCAGCGGCCAGAATCTCGTCGTCGACGGCGTCCTGACCTGCGGCGTTGGCTGAACGGACAGCCCTTCAGGCGGCCGGACCGGATCCCTCTTCCAGTTCGACGACGCCACGGTCACCGTCGACGATGACCACCTGCCCTGTCCGAATGGACTTCGTCGCTTCTTTCGTCTGCATCACGGCGGGCACGCCGTATTCCCGCGCGATGATGGCAGCGTGTTGCGATAGAGCGCCCTCGTCGAGTACGAGTCCCCCGATGAAGGCGAAGGCTGGGGTCCAGTCCGGACCGACGTTGGGCGCCACGAGCACGTCCCCTGGATGCAGGCGCGGACGGTCTTTTGAAATCACGACGGCGGGTCCCGTCCCTCGGCCCCCCGACGCCCCGACACCCTTGAGCCTGCGCCCGCGTCGACCGTGATCGTCGTCGCTGACCTTCTTCCGCTTCGCCTTTCCCGGCTTTGCACCGAGGCGCTTCGGCGCCTTGAGCTGCTGACGGCGGCGGTGCTCCCTGAGCCGCTGCAGCACGAGCTGACGCTGATCCCCGGCCTCTTTCGAGCGGGCAATCTGTCTCAGCTCCTCCAGCGAGAAGTGAAAGACATCATCGGGTTCATCCACCAGGTCCCGTCGCACCAGTTCGGCACCTACGGTGTGCATGGCCTCGCGCAGGACCCCCATGGTGCGCTGCTCCATGTAGTAGTTGTGGTCCTCGAGGAAGACGACGTGGCGGTGGGCCTTGTCCAGCCCCTCGTCGAAGCGGGCGAGCTTCTCCGGTTCACCCGACAGCTGGGCGCGGTACTTCCGGGTCATGCGGACGCGCTCGTCCCGGGCTTCCGGCTCGAGACTCTCGAGCCGGTCCAGGTCCTGCTCCGTGTACGAGGCGATCAGATCGAGGGGGCGCCCGGGCTCCATGTTCCACGTGGGCTCGGCAAAGAAGTCGGTCTGCGAGCCGTAGCCGTGGCCGGCTCTGGCGCCGTAGACGCGCAGCATCTGCCGGAAGCGTTTCTGGAAGTGTTGCACGCTGGCGCGACCGCGAAGGCGCGGTGACTCCAGGTCACCGAAGCGCCCCTCCTGCAGCAGACGCTCGAGGACCCGATCCCCCTTGGCGATGCGGGCCAGCTCCAGCAGGCGGGCGATGAGACGGGTCATCCGGTTCTGCACCCCCTGAGTGAGCACCTCAGCTTCGAGCTTGGGGGCGCCAGTGAGTTTGTGGAAGGTGTCCTGCCAGCCGCCGTCCGGGCGCATCTTGTGCCCCGGCTCCGGCGGCGCCCACTGGCGCCAGTGCAGATTCTGCTGGACGAGGGTGCACAGCTTCATGGCCTCTTCGAGATAGGCGACAAACTCGCGCAAGCTCCGGGCCTGCCGGCGCCGGCGATCGATCGTGTCCAGGCGCTTCTCGATGCGGCCACGCATGGTGCCTTCAAAGAAGGAGATTCCCTTGCGCTCCCAGGCGGCTACGCGCCGTCGCTGCAGTCCGTGCCGGCGATGGATCTCCGTGACCCTGACGCGTGGCGAGGCGGTGAAGACGTAGCCGTTGGCGAGGTGAAGCAGACACTGGTCCGTGCCCATGCCGGTCTCGTCATAGCAGATGCGGGCCTGCTCGAAGCCCAGTCGTGTGAGGTCCTCCTGCAGCCGGTAGAGAGGCCCCCGGCTCCGGGACCACGAGCGTCGACGGTCGAGGCCGATGTCCCACCGCTCGGCCGGAAGGTTGGCCAGCTCGAGGGCCGTCATCGGACGCGACTGCAGGATGTGCACCCGTCTGCCCGTGACCGCGAACTCGATGTCCTGAGGCCCGCCGAGCAGCGCCTCGAGCTTTTTGCCCACCGCGACCAGACTGCGCAGAACGGCCCCGGTTACTGCCGGCCGCTGGCTCCGTCTGCCCTCGACGGAGACGCTTTCGATGCTACCCCCGGCGGCTGGTGCCACACGGTGCCTCTTGGTGGCGATGTCAGAGGAAAGCAGCTTGCCACTCCTGCTCGAGAGGACGAAGCGGTCGGTCTGCGCCGTGCCGGCAACGACACCTTCCCCCAGTCCGAGGGCAGCGCTGACGACGAACCGGCGCTGGCCGGTGAGCGGATCCCGGGTGAACAACACGCCTGCGGCGTCCGGAACGAGTTGCGTCTGCACGACGACGGCCATGCGGCAGTCGTCCACACCGATCCCATGGCGCAGTCGGTAGCCGATGGCGTGTACGGAGTACAGCGACGCCCACACCCGTCGCACGTGGCGCAGCAGGTCAGCGGCGGAACGGACATTGAGGAAGGAATCGTACTGGCCGGCAAAACTGGCGCCGTCGAGATCCTCCGCCGTGGAAGAGGACCGGACCGACACGGCTGTGGCCCCCAGCCTCTTGTGGGCCCGTCTGATTTCGGCGGCGAGTCCACGGGGCAAGGGTAGCTGCTCGACAGCAGTACGAATGCGCTCGCTGGCCCGTTCGATCTGCCGGTGATTGCCAGCCTCCACGCCGGCCAGCAGCCTGCCGATACGCACCCTTCCTTCCGCCGCATGCTCGAGGGCAGCCGTGATGATGACGAACCCGGCGGGGACGTGCTGGCCCGCGGCGAGCATTCTCGCCAGGGTGGCACCCTTGGTGCCGGACACACCGGGATCCTGGGCGGATCGACTGCTGAGATTGACGACTGCGCCGTTCACCGATCGTCGAGCATTGCCGTGTGAAAGCCCTGCCAGTCATCCAGATCATTGAGGTCCGTCCCGAACCACACGCTGTCGTCCTTTGGCAGTCCGAGCAGATCGACCATCTCCGACCGTCCGGGCTCCGGTTTCGGGAAGGTCAGGATGCGCTCGTTGACTGCGGCGATCGCCTCCGGTGTCAGGCTCTCCGGCCTTGCCTTTTCCTGCACCCACTTCTCAAAGGCCAGGTAACTCGGCTGGGAATCCGCGATGAACGTGGCTGCGTCCTTCAGTTCGATACCGAGAGCTTCGAGCAGGAGGCCATCGAAGCCTCCTTCGCCGGAACGGTATCCGTCGGCGAGTTGACCCCTGGCGGCCAGGCGCATCTTCAGCCACAGTCGCGGCAGATGGGCAAACCCCAGCGGGCCCTTTGAGCGCGTGCTGATGAGGGGGATCTGTTTGTCCATCTTGACCACCTGCCTTGTGCTAATTACAGTGTAGTTATGGATGAGATTCGGTTCGAGTGGGATGCGGCGAAAAATCGAGAGAACCTGCGGAAGCACGGCGTTTCCTTTGACGAAGCTCGTTCCGTGTTCCACGATCCACAAGCTGTCGAATTCTTCGACTTCGAGCACGCGGAGGGGGAAGACCGACTGCTTCTGCTCGGAGTCAGCGCCAGACTCCGCATTCTCCTCGTGTGCCACTGTATTCGAGAGAGTGGAAATGTCATCCGGTTGATCTCAGCACGGAAGGCTACAAGGTCGGAACAACGCAATTACCCGTGGGGTGTAGGATGAAGAAAGAATACGATCTGTCCACGATGAAGAAGCGGCGGAATCCCTACGCGTCTCGCCTCAAGAAACAAGTGACGATCCGAATGGGAACCGACATCATCGCGTACTTCAAGGGGATGGCCGAGGAAACCGGCATTCCTTATCAGAACCTCATCAACCTCTACCTGCGAGACTGCGTGGAGCACGACCGCAGACTCAATCTCGAGTGGGCGTCGTAGCGACTCAACCGCCGCTGAGCTTTACCGCCAGCCCCCAACCACTGATGGCGGCGAACACGGCCAGGATGGCCATGGACACCATGGCCCCGGCGAGCACCAGACCGTGGGTGCGGTAGGCGGGCGGCAGCTTGAAGTTCAGATACACCGCCGCTGCCATGATCAAGGCGATGGCGAAGTTGGCCATGATGAAGCCGGCGATCTGAATCAGGATGTCGAAAGGGATGTTGAGCCAGATGATGGCCACTGCCACGGTGAAGATGTAGAGGCAGATCCGTCGCTTCAGACGATCGTAATCCCACTCCCGGTCGGGCCATACGGCCTGCAGAAACTCCTGCATGACCCGCGCGTAGATCTCGGGCAACGCCTGCAGAGTGCCCCAGAGCGCGGCAATGATGCAGACATAGTAGATCCACACCAGCGTCGGATGGATGGCGCGCCACACGTGTGCCTGTTCGGTCAGCAGACCCCAGCCTTCGAAACGGCTCTCCAGGGGATACAGCACGGCGGCTCCCGACAGCATGAAGGCGGCGGTGACGATGAGCAGAACGACGGCACCCAGACCCACGTCCCAGCGCAGTGATGCCGTCAGCCGTCGCAGCCTGCCGACCTGTTCCGCATCGTCGGGCAGATAGTCGTAGCTGTCGCTCTCGAAGGCTCGTTGACGAATGGCCTCGATGTCGCGGTGTCCGGTCAGTCCCCAGCCGTGCAGACCGATCCAGTTGGAGTAGGCGATGTAGGCGAACACGGAGCCGCCTACGTAGCCGAAGGTTGTGGCCATGGTCAGCATGGGATGGTCGATGGCATCCCGGGGTGCCCACGAGGGAAAGGGCGGCATGTTGCCGACGCTCAGGCTGCCGACCAGGGTCTTGACCAGATCGGGGCGCACGAGCAGAGTGCCCATCATCGTGCCCACCACCAGGATGCCGCAGATCACCAGCTGCTGCTTCTCCAGGCGCTCGAAGGACAGCTTGAGGCCGAACAGCATGGCCATGGCGATGAAGGTGGTGGTGAACAGGTTCTCCCAGAAGATCTCGGAATCGAACAGGCTGCTCAGCGAATCCCGGAACAAGAAGTGGAGCAGGTCGCCACACGGTTTGGCGATGGGCACCCAGCCCAGGGGCGCGCCGAACATCTCGAAGAGGATGAGGGCGATGAGCAACCAGCCCCGTGGCCCGGGCAGACGGACGAGCCGGTGGCCGATGTATTCGCCACTGATCGCCGTGTAGCGGCCCACCAGGTAGGTGACGAAGACGCCCTTCACCAGGCAGCTGAGCAGCACCAGCCACAGCAGACCATACCCCGCCCAGGCACCCATGCGCACAACGACGATCGTTTCACCTGCCCCGATACTCACCGAGGCGACGATGGCTGCCGGACCGAACACCGCCAGCAGACCCACGACCTTCTTCCACGACCAGGGCTGAGCGAAGACGCCTTTGGCGTCTGGTATCTCGACGCTGTTCATAGGACGGGCTCGAACTTTCGCAGTGAGGGAAATCCTGATGAGTCCGCACCCGAGGGCCGGGCGGCAGACACCTTCACCTCGGCCACGTACACACTGCCCTCGGAGTCGACCTGGATATCGTGGGGCGAATAGAAGTCCTCGGGGCTCGCAGGGTCTCTGCCCCCTCCCCAGCGGTGCAGAAGCTTGCCGGCGCGATCAAAGACGCTGACCCGCCCGCCGGTGCGACTTCGGTCCAGCGTGTTCCAGGGGAACACGCCGGCGTGAAACCCGAGCTCGGCAACGTAGACGAGATCCCCAGTCACAAACGCCTGACACGGGCGGGCCACGTCGTCCCAGATCGCCAGCAGCTCACCGTCGGATGAGAACAGCTGAATGCGGCTGTTCTCACGATCGCAGACGTACAGTCGACCGTCGGCGTCGGCGGCGATCCCGTGGGGCACGTTGAACTGCCCCGGTGAATCACCGGGCTCGCCCCAGGATACCTCCAGCTCGCCTGCCGCGGAGAATCGGTGGACCCGGGCGTTGCCGTAGCCGTCGGTGATGAACAGATCTCCCTGCGGACCCGTGACCAGGTTGGTGGGCATGTTGTATGGCCCCACGCCGGGTTGGATCGTGCGGTAGTCCATGTCTTCGATGCCGCTGTCGGCAGGCTCTCCCCCGGGACCGATGGACTGAATCAGCTCTCCAGCCAGTGAGAACCGGCGCACGCTGTGTCCCTTGTCGTCGGTGAGATAGAGGTCGTCATCCGGCCCGATCCAGATTCCGTGAGGTCGCACGAACTGACCTTGCCCCCATCCGCGCAGGTACCGGCCCTCCCGGTCGAACATCAGAATGGGAATCTCTGCGCGCGCAAAGACGAACACCTCGTCGCGTGAGCTGATGGCAACACCCACGGCTTCGATGAAACCCGCCTCTTCCGGCATTTGCGGCCAGCCCGGTACGGCACTCACACGATCACCGCCGCATCGATCATCTGCTCGGGCACATCACACGAGCGGGCCGCCTCCACGATCTGATCCCACGTCGTTTCATCGAGCTCCAGCCCCTGCCGTCGTGTGGCTCGTGTCTGCTCCTCCAGCTCGCCTGGAATCAGCACAGGAGTCGCCGGATCCACGGGGCGGGAGCTGTGCACGAAGTCGACGAAGCGGCGCACTTCCGACATCATCGCCGTCTGATCTCCCAGGCGTGCCGGGTCGATGTAGAGCGAGAACATACCCTGCTCGAGCTGGTCTTTTCCCGGCACACTGCAGCCACTTCCCGTGAGCGCACCGGCCAACAGTTCGGCCATCAGGCACAGACCGTAGCCGCGATGACCACCCATGGGCAGGATGGCGCCCACGGGGAAGCCGCCGTCCGGTCCATAGAAGTCGTCGGCATCCGTCGTCGGGTTTCCCTCCGAGTCGACGATCGTGTTCTCCGGGACGGGAACACCCTTATTGCGGGCCACCTTCAGCTTGCCCTCCGCCGTGGTGGCAGCGGCAATGTCCAGGATGATCGGCGCTCCGTCGGCCATGGGGATGCCGACGCAGACGGGGTTGACCGACAGCCTGGCGTCCCGCCCGCCGAAGGGGACGACAAACATGCCCAGACCGGAGGTGTTGACGAAGTGCAGGGACACGAGGCCCGCCGCAGCGGCCATCTCCGCCCAGGTGCCGATGCGGCCGAGGTGGGCACAGTTGCGTAGCGCCACCAGCGCCAGCCCCTGGCTGCGACACTTTTCGATACCGATCGCCACCGACTGCTTCCCCGTCCACTGGCCGAACCCGAGCTGCCCGTCGGCCACGGTGAGAGAATCGGTGTCGACCAGCACCTTCAGAGAGCGGCCGGCGAACAGCTTCGATTCCCGCAGCCACTGCAGATAGATCGGTACGCGGATGACGCCGTGGGAGTCATGTCCGGCGAGGTTCGCGTCGACGAGGTGATCGGCCACGACCTGGCCTTCCTCATCGCCGCAACCGGCACGGATGAAGAGCCGCGCCACCATGTTCTTGAGAGCGTCAGGATGGGCCTTCATGAAACGGTCCCTGTCTGCGGTATACGGACGGTTACCACCAGGCGCTCGCAGGAACCTTCCGACCCGCAGCTGTCAGCGCCTGCGCCGCGGCCTTGATCAACAGCGTCGTGTCGAAGCCCAGGCCGATCATGCGGAAGCCTTCGTCCAGCCGCTTCTTGATCTCCTCCCCCTCCCAGGCGACGATCCCACTGGGCATACCTCGCGCCCGGATCCGCTTCTGCACCTCCATCGCGCGCTCGATCACCGGCGGCTCGTCAGCCGTACCCGGATAGCCGGACGTAGCGGAGTAGTCATGCAGGCCGAAGAACATGGCGTCCACCCCCGGCACGTCGAGGATTTCGTCGATAGCCTCTCCCGCCTCGACAGTTTCCATCATCGCCACGACCAGGGAGTTCTCGTTGGCCCGCGGCACGCACTGTTCGATGCCCGCTCCCCAGCGGGTCGCCCTCTCGGCGCCGATTCCGCGAGAGCCCTCGGGCGGGTATTTCGCGTAACTCACCGCTTCTGCCAGCTCTACCGCCGTGCGCACGTGCGGTACGATGATGCCGTCGGCACCCACGTCCATGATCCGTTTGATCAGCCCCTTCTGGATCTCGGAGATACGCACCAGGATCGGCGTGTTGGCCAGATTGGCCACCCGGATGTGCTCCATCACGTTCTTCATGTCCAGGTAACCGTGCTCGGCGTCGATGACGATCCAGTCGAAGCCCATCCGTGTCGCGATCTCGGTGATGCTCGGCGACTCCAGGGTGATCCACATGCCGTACGTCGGCTCGTCCCGCCTGAACTTCTCCTTTAACGTCCCCGCATTCGGCAGATCGCACTCGGCGGGTGCTGACGGTCTCGGTTGCCCTGTCGTCCCCAGTTGCCGCTCGACGACCTCGCGGACAATGTTGGAAATGGCGGAATTGTCGATGCTCACGGCCTCACTCGCATTGTGAATGGAGTCGCTGCCCACTCCCGTTCACACGTAAGGATAGTCACGGCAGGGGACCCCTGCACACGGCGCCCTCGTTCGCTGAGTCACCGACGCTGATCGCACATGCGAATAGGCAGCCAGAGCCGCCCCGTTACAGAAGGACACAGGTCTGGGTGCTGACGGTGACATCCTCTGACCTTACGGGTCAGCGCGCTCTCCGCAGAGGCAGCCGGCACGGTTCTTGCCAAGTTGGATTTGCCGTCCCTCACAACCGTCGTATAATCGTGGAGTCTACAGCAATGGCCGAGGCACCGAAGTCCACTCCGCCACCGGAGGACGACATGCACTGGGGCATCTCATACCTGCGCGAGGATATTCAGGACGTGCATCGGTAACCGCTGGGAATACGAACAGCGGGTCTTCATCCCGTCGACTCAGGCTCGACACCGCATCGATACGCGGCCAGTAGAGAGACTTGGCCTGACCGCGCACGGCGAGCGCGGCTTCAACGCCCTGCTTTGCCGCCTGGCGCCTCTGGTTCCGTACCAGTGCCGTATCGATGCACGCATCGAGCGACAGGGTGAGCACCTCCCAGGAGACCTGCGGGGCATCCGCATTCACACTCCCTCCGGCCGGCGCCAGAAGGGACATGGCGATGACGGCGGAACTCATTCTCACGGCAGGTGCTCATTGATGAGATCGGTGAGATCGGACAGGCCGAGAGGTTTGGCCTTGAAACCGACGGCACCCAGCCTGCGGGCCTCCGCTTCCATCTTGTCGTCCCCATGTCCTGTGACGATGATGACGGGCATCCCGGGCCATCGCTCGTTGATCTCTGCCAACAGCTGCAAACCGTCCATGCGCGGCATACGGATGTCGGCGATGACGAGATCGGCAGCCTGTGCCTGCAGCACCTCGAGAGCGACGACCCCGTCCTCGGCGCTGACGACGACGTGCTCGTAGCGTCGCAGGAAACGCCCGATGATGTCATGGATGATGGGCTCGTCGTCAACGAGCAGAATACGCGCCATTCGGCCTTCTCATCAGCTAGGGAATCAGGTCGATCTCACCGAATAGTTTCCGGGTTCCTGCCAGGTGCTGCTCTTCGAAAGGTATGAGTCGATCTACCCGGAACACGGAGAGCAGTTGTTGGCCCAGGGGCCGCAGATGCAGTTCGGCCAGCGATTCGAGCAACTGGGCGCGGGTTCGAGGATCGATGCGAGAACTGAAACAGATCACCGAGCCAAGCACGTCCGGAGACCGATCGAGGACACGCAGTTGCACTCCGAGTTGGGGATTGAGTTCCACCGCTGTGTCCAGGGCCGAACTGAGAACAATGCAGACGTCGGCCTTGCCGAAGAAGACCGCCGTCAAGGCCTGCGAGGGACCGCGAGTGTTCTCCACCACGAACATCTCGCCGCTGTGCGGCAGGCCATCTCTGATCAGTGTCGTTTCCAGCCATTGCAGTGGCAGATCCCGACGTGCCGAGCGGCTGACCATCAAGCGACCACCCTGGATCTGAGCCAGTTGCTCCACATCACGATCCGCCCTCACCAGCAGTACGGAATGCTCGAGAACATCCTCCCCGCGCATTGTCAGGAAGGTCGGCTCCAGCAACCCTGTGTCCTCGAGACTCAGGTAATCCTGGGCGACAAGGGTGACGACATCGACCTCATCACGGCGCAGGGCGGCCTCAATGAGATCCACATCATCATATATGTCCACCTCGACGCGGGAGTCGAACCCCTCCTCGCGAACGATGGCCTCCGCCATCAGCGTCGCAGCAGCATGTGCCTCGTCGATATTGATGTCGAGGAAGGCGCGCGAAGAATAGACCGTGCGGAAGACTTCTGGCGGCCACTGTCCGGTTTCCTCGGACTGACCAGGCCAGGCCACGAGCATAGACAGGACAGTCCATGGTACAGCAGATCGAAACAGAGCAGACAGCGAGCGGGGTAGCCGACTTGACGGAGGAATTGTCTTTGACCTCAAGCGTGAGCCTGGGAGATTCAGGACGCGCTCTCGAATGCAATCAACGCCACCACGCACCAGCCGGCAAGCTACCGCACCGAGGACGCTACGCGCTCGACCACGCCTGTCACATCGGCGCACCAGCGAGTCACGATCACCAGGTCCTTTTCTGGATCACAGACGACGGAATTTCCTCCTGCCCCGGAGGCGGCGAAGGCCGTTTCGCTCACAGTGCTGCCATAGCGCTGATGGCCGGTGTTCAGCCACCACATGAAGCCGTAGCTGGGATTGAGGGAGCAGGGCTCGGTCATCTGTCGACACCAGCTCTCGGAGATGATCCGTCGGCCGCCCCACTGGCCACGATTAGCAAAGAGCAGGCCGAAACGAGCGTGGTCCAGCGTGTGAATCCACAGCCCACCCCCCCAGTGGGCCCCGCCTGACACCGATTCGATTTCCACGCCATCGATGAGTACTGTCGAATAGTCGTCGTACCCATGCCACTCCCACGAATCGGTGGCACCAATCGGATCCATCACTTCTCGTCTGAGCACTTCGGACAGCGGTTCCTGCCACACCGCCAGCAGGGCGAGAGCCGTCCGGTTCACGCGCACGTCATTGTACTCCCAGTGTCCCCCGGGAGGTCGGCGCGAATCGCGATGGCCGGACGTCTCCACGGCGCGGTTCCAGTCGACCCTGTCCGGCTTGCCGAACAGCCACCCCTCCCACTCACTCGTCTGCTGCAATGCCTGACGCCAGGTGATGGCACGATTGCCCGAAGCGAAACCGTCAACGCCGGCGCTCTCTCCCGCGCTGTTCACCAATGCTTCATCACCGCCTTCGCTCAGCCGTTTCATCGCCGCCACCGCCTTTGGGCTGTACTGGATCTCCACGTCGGCCTCGTAGTCGGCAATCCTGTCGTCCACACTCCCGATCAGGCCGCGATCGAAGGCCAGCCCGGCCACCGTGGCGACATAGCTCTTCGTTGCGCTGAACGTGAGATCGACTCGCTCCACATCTCCCCACTCGGCGATGATATACCCCTGGCGCAGTACGACACCTGCCGCACCGCCGCGGTCCCGGACCTGTCCGAGACGTGTCGCCCACTGCCCGGCGTCGTCACTGACGCGCTGTTGCGACAGATCGACGGGCCAGTCGATCTCATGGTCGACGGCGAAGTGGACCGCCTTCCGGAGCCTGGACGGGTCGACGCCGAGATCCTCGGCATCCCGGCGCTCCCACGGCTGATGACTCGACGGGAAGTAGCTTCTCATGAGCGACAATAACCGGCATTACGCCCCGCCAGGCGAACGCCACCGGCTGTCCCGGGGCAGGAACGTGGGCTACACTCTTTTGAAACACATCAGGAGAACATGTCCATGAAGCCGAGGTCTCTGTTCCTGCATGTAGTGATGACGCTATCGGTGGTGGAGGCGGTGCAGGCCCAGGATCCGGAGATCTGCCAAGCCGATCCCCACTTCCGTGACTTCGACTTCTGGTTGGGCCGGTGGCAGGTCACCGCGCGACATTCCGGCAAGCTCGCCGGCACGAATCTGATCCGATCCGTTGAAGGCGGATGCGCGATCCAGGAGAACTGGACCAGTCAGACGGGAGGCACGGGCCTGTCGCTGAACTGGTATGACCCGGCCAGGGAAAAATGGCGGCAGGTCTGGGTCGCCAGACCCGGATACGTGATCGACATCGAAGGGGGCCTCGTCGATGGCTCGATGGTTCTGGAAGGGCACATTACCGACTACGGAGAGAAGATATCCCACGACTTCCGTGGCACGTGGACGCCGAATGCTGACGGCACGGTGCGCCAGTTCTTCGAACAGTTCTCAGCCACGGACGAGACGTGGAAACCCTGGTTTGATGGACTGTACACCCCCCTGAAGAAGCCCGCCGATTCACAGTAGGCATGAAAGACCGCCTCATCATCTGCAACGACGATGGCATCCAGATGCTGCATCACGCCGTACCGGGCAGCGTGGAGCAGTCGGTTCGTGACTGGGTCGATTTCTTTCTGCAGGAGTGCAACGTCGAGGTCTTCTCCTACTGTACCGCCTTCCCCGACAAGACACACCATGAGACCACCGTCGGTGAACGCTATTTCGAAAACATGGAAGTCTCCCCCTCCCAGTCTCAGCTCCACAACGGGCAGGCTCTGGATGAACTCGCCCTCGCTGGCACGGATGCCCTCCATGTCGTGGCCGATCAGGTCCATCAGCGCAGCAAACGTGTCCTGGCCTCGGTCCGTATGTCCGACGTGCACCACGCCAGCGCCCTGTACGGGTTCATGGCTCCCGACATCTTCCGCAACAACCCGGACTGGCGGATCCGTCAGCAGGACGGATCCCAAGATGTCGCCCTGGATTACAGTCACGAGGGTGTACGCGCTCACCGGCTGGCCATCATCGAAGAGATCGTCTCAACCCACGCCGTGGACGGGATCGAGCTCGATTTCATGCGCTCCTGCCGTTACTTCCCGGAACACCTGGCGACGAGCCGGATGAACATCATGAACGATTTCGTCGAGCAGGTTCACTCGGTGCTGGCCGCTGCCCGGGACCGGTGTCTTCTCGGTGTCCGCCTGCCGCCAAGCCTGGCCGAGTGCCCCGGCCTCGGCCTGGACACCTGGATACGGCAGGGGTGGGTCGATTACGTGGCGCCTTCCGACTTCATGT
>PBSR01000044.1 GCA_002726335.1 Gemmatimonadaceae bacterium | reverse complement strand
CGAAATCGATCTGCCCACCGTTGTGGTTCCCTGCCGGCTGATCCACCTGCAGCAGCAGGCGCTCGGCGGACGCATCGAGTGAGTCCGGGTCGGCGGAGACCGACATCTCGGCGACGCGTGAGACCAGGTTGCCCCACGTGTAGGAAAGAAACACGCGGCCGTTGTCGGCATAGTCGGGATGGAAGGCCAGACCGAGAAGACCGGCCTCGCCAGGCCCACTGTTGACAATGTTCGAATGATCGAGGAACGTGCGTACCGTGCGGCTTTCGGGATCGATCACCTTGATGACACCGCGCTGCTCAACGATGAAAATGCGTCCGGAACGGTCGCCGGCATGGGTGAGGAATACCGGGCTCGCCAGAGATGCAAAGTCGAATACACGTTCCATCTCCCGCGGCGCCAGAGGTTGGGCGAGGGTGGAAGTTGCTGTCAGCAGGAGCAGAACGAAAGGTCGCATGGGTTTCAGGCACTCTCGAATGAAGGTGAATTCCGTGTCCTCTACGGTGCCGGTTACCGGCAAGCAAGGCAAGACATGATCGACGTCGCCTGGGACAGGAAGGGACTGCACAGCGTCTCCGAGGACAGTGATGTCCTCATCGTCATCGACGTGCTGTCCTTCACGACCAGCGTGGCCATCGCAGTCTCACGTGGGGCCACCGTGTTTCCCTGTCGCTGGCGGGACGAGGGGGCTGCAGGGCTTGCCAGCGAGCACGATGCCGAACTGGCTCTGGGGCGTGGCCGAGGGACGCGATGGTCCCTGTCGCCGTCATCACTGGTAGGGGCCCCGGAAGGACTTCGGATCGTGTTGCCGTCGCTGAACGGGTCCACCCTGACAATGGAGGCATCAACGCACGGTGCCGTGTTTGCCGGCTGTCTGCGCAATGCGACGGTGACGGCCCATGCCGCACAGGCCAGCGGCCAGAACATCAGCGTCGTCGCCGCTGGCGAGCGCTGGACGGACGACGGCAGCCTGCGACCCTGTCTCGAGGACTGGGTCGGCGCCGGCGCCATCGTCCACCAGCTGACGGGTCCCAGATCCGCTGAGGCGCGGGTGGCTGAGGCCGCCTTTATCGAACTGGCGGATGAACTCGAATCAGCCCTGCTCAGCTGTCCGTCAGGACGGGAACTCATGGCCAAAGGCTGCCCTGGAGATGTACATCTGGCGGCACAGCTGGATGTTGCCGATGCCGTCGCCGTGCGCCTTGTCGACGGCGCGTACGTGGCCTGTCCCTGAGGGTGACACCTCGGCAGCACGAGTACCGGGCGCTGCGCTTGAGGCCGGATCCTCGACCATTTTCCGGATTTCTACACTTTTTTCCTGCAGATGTGACCCAGATCACTCAAGTTACCCCCCTGGTCGGTCGATAGTATATACTAAGAAGTAACACATGGTATAATCGGGAAGATACTACCATGGCCTTGAGAATCGTTCGACAGTCCCTCTGGGGCGGTGTGCTCGTCTCGTTTCTTCTGATTGGGCTGATTGCCGCAGGCATCGCCTGAACAGCCAACTTCAGAGGGGTGCCCCCGGGAGGCGACGCGAAGCCATCGCGGGGGAAGGGAACGTCTCCCGGGGTGCCCCTCCAACAGACTGCTCAACGCCGGACTCCCAGCAGGGGGTGCGGCTTTTTTTGTCACGCCCCGCCGATGAGGGCGCCGGCGGCAAAGACCAGAGCGCCGCCGAGGACGACCTGCAGCGTGGCGCGCCAGAACGGTGTTTCCATGAACCGGTTCTGGATCCAGGCGATGGCCCACAATTCGACAAAGACGATGGCAATGGCGATGACCGTGGCTGTTGCGAACTGTGGAATCAGATAGGGGAGGGCGTGACCCAGACCGCCGACAGTGGTCATCACACCCGAGGCGATGCCCCGCTTGGTCGGCGATCCGCGCCCGGACAGTTCGCCATCGTCGGAAGCGGCTTCGGTGAAGCCCATGGAGATGCCGGCGCCGATGGAGGCGGCCAGGCCGACGAGGAAGGTGGTCCACGTGTCGTGGGTGGCGAAGGCCGTAGCGAAGATCGGCGCCAGAGTGGAAACCGATCCATCCATCAATCCGGCGAGCCCGGGCTGTATCCAGGTAAGGACGAACTGACGATGGGCGGCACCGTCCTCTTCTGATCGGGCGTCGGTGGGCAGCAGTTCCTCCTGCAGCTGATCGGCGGTCTCCTGGTGGCCGGCTTCCACGGCTGCCAGATCGCCAAGCAGCTGACGCGTGCCCGCATCGGAGGTCCGCTGGGCGGCCTTCAGGTAGAACCTCTGAGCGTCGTTCTCCATGTGGGCGGCTTCCTGGCGGATCCGATCCAGGCCCAGATTCTCCACCAGCCACACCGGTCTACGGCCATAGAAGCCGGCCACATGCTCGCGACGGATCAGCGGGATGACGTCGCCGAAGCGCCGCCGGTGCTCCTCGATCAGACTGCGGCGATGACCGTCCTCCTCCTCAGCCATGGCCTCAAAGACCCGGGCCGAGCGGGGGAACTCCTGGCGCAGGCGCTCGGCATAGGTCAGGTAGATCCGGCCGTCGTCCTCTTCCGAGGAGATGGCCAGCGCGAGGACTTCCTGCTCGGAGAGATCGTCGAACCGTCGACGCGACGAGACGCCTGGAATCATGGCTGCTCCTTGGGTCCAGAACCAGAGGCCGGCGAGGCGCCGGGCCATGGGACTAATCTTCAGATCACCCCAACCAGGTCAAGGCGCTTGCCCCGGACGTAGCCGTTCGATATCTCTTGGGCATGGCAAAGAACGTCGGGTACGCCAAACGCAGCCTGATCGACAAACTGGGCCTCAAGTCCGGTCACAGGGCCTGCTTCCATGGTGCGCCTGACGACTATGAGTCCACTCTGGGAGTGCTCCCGGAAGAGGTGACCGTCGTTCGTCAGTTGCGCGGCGAGTTCGACTTCATCCAGTTCTTCACCGATCGGCGGGCGGTGCTGGGGAAGCGTCTCCCCGCTCTCAAGAAGGCGCTGAAGAAGGATGGCATGTTGTGGGTGTCGTGGCCCAAGAAGGCGTCGGGGGTGCCGACGGATGTGACGGAGGACGTGGTGCGGGAAACAGCCCTTGGGAATGGCCTGGTGGACGTGAAAGTGGCCGCTGTCGACGACGTGTGGTCGGGTCTCAAGCTGGTCTACCGGAAGAGAGATCGATAGGAGCCAATGGTCGGTGACATCAACGATCAGTCTCGCGTCGACGAGAAGGGGCGCACCCGCTGGCAGCTCAACGAGCGTGTCGGTGATCAGTTGGCGCGTCTCGGCGACTACCTGGTCATCGGTGGGTACGAAGAGTCGCACACGACGGTCTACAAGCGATTGTCCTACACGATCAGCCGTTGGCCGGAATCACTGGAAACGCTGCGTCACGAGGGGCGCCTCAAACAGCTGCCAGGTGTCGGCCCGACGATCCAGGCCTTGCTGACAGAGCTGGTGGACACCGGCACCTGCTCGAAGTGGGAGGACTGGAAGGCACGCGTGCCCGAATCCGTCCTCGACCTGCGCGACATTCCGGGACTTGGCGCCAAGATGGTCCGGGTACTGTTCCTGGAATTCGGTATCGACAGTCTGGAGAAGCTGCGCGCCGCGGTGAACGAAGGCTGGCTGACGCAGATCCCGGGGCTGGGACCGAAGACGGTCACCAACATCCGTCGTCATCTCGAGGCCGGGGAGAGGGGTGAGGTGACGGGAGGGAACTAACCCGCCTCGTTCAAGAGATCCACACCGTCTTGGTTTCGAAGAAGGGCTCCAGGCCCATCTCGCCATACCGTCGGCCAATGCCGCTCTGCTTGAAGCCACCCCAGGGCGTGCGATGACTCAGCGCGCTGCCACTGTTGATGGTCACGATTCCCACTTCCAGTCGCCGCGTGAAGTAGCGTTGTCGCTCAGGTTCCTGAGTCCACAGTGAAACGAGCAGACCGTAGTCCGTGTCATTGGCCAGCGCCAACGCCTCGTCGTCGCTGTCAAAGGTCAGCACGGACACAACCGGTCCGAAGATCTCGTCGCGGCAGACCGGGCAGGACTGATCGTCAAAGGCAATCGCCGTGGGCTCGTAGTAGCAGCCTTTGGCGTACTCGTCTCCTGGTGGCAGACTGCCACCAAACAGCAGCGTGCCCTGTGCCTTTCCCATTTCGACGTAGCGTTCCACACGTGCTATCGCCGCTTTGTCGATCAGCATGCTGGGCCCCGCGGCCTGCGCCTTTTCCTGCAGCAGGGCGACAAACTCGTCGCGCACCGACTTGTGTACTATGATGCGACTGATGGCGGAGCATGCCTGTCCGGGGAAGGAGGATCCGGCGGTGGCCGTCGCCGCCGCTTCCAGGTCGGCATCGGGACGAATGATCTGCGCCGTCTTGCTGCCCAGATTCAACTGCACGCGCTTGAGGTCGTCAGCGGCGGCAGCCATGATCTTCTTGCCCGTTGCCGTACTGCCGGTGAAACTGATCAGGCGTGTCGCTGGATGGGCGACGAGAGCCTGACCTGCCTCAGGGCCACTGCCACTGATGGCGTTGACCACTCCGGCAGGGAAACCCGCTTCGTGAAATACCTGCATGGTCTTGAGCGCCTGGGGTGCTTCCTGTTCGGGCGCTTTGAGTACGACGGTATTGCCGGCCACGAGTGCCGGTACGGCCGCCAGGAGCGCTCCCAGCATGGGACCATTAAACGGGGCATAGATGGCCACGACGCCCAGCGGTTCCTTGTACGTGTAGTTGGTTCGCTGGTCGCTATGCTCGATCAGCGAACCTGCCCCATCATCCAGCATACCCACGTAATAGTCGATGAGCCGCTCAACCAGTGGCGGGATACCGCCGCCCGCCGGGGGCTGCACCTTGGCCTCGGCCAACTCGTCGGCCATGGCAGTGAGAGTCTCCTTCAGCTTGGCGAACAGGGCACGTTTTTTTTCGACGTCGCAGAACTTCCACTCTGTATAGAACGCATCGCGCGCTGCGGTTGCGGCCCGATCCACATCGACTTGACCTGCATCGGCGACTTCAGCGACCCGTTCGCCGTCGACGGGGCTGTACAGGGGATAGTAGCGTCCAGATTTGGCGGGGCAGATCTCGCCCCCGATCAGCAGATCACTCTTCTTGACGCTCAATCTCTCTCTCCCCAGTTGATCAACGGTGCGAGTTCTCTTCAAGCTTCTCAGTATCGTGACGGGTCACGGTAATATCTGTCGGTGGTCTGGTGCGTCAACCTGCAACTCGAAGCTGAAGAGGCCGCGACGCGGCCTCCGTGTATCACCGGATCGTCTTGTCCCACCTGGCAGGACGCCCCATACTGATCCCCATCGCATCCATCGCCTGGAGCATCAGATGCAGCATGAACCCGTGGAATACGAAGCCTTCGGTGCGTGCGGAGACGGGGTGGCCGATGATCTGCCCGCGATCTGCAAGGCGCACGAGCATGCCAATACGCACGGCCTGAGTGTCCGTACGAGGCCGGAGGCGACGTACCATCTCGGCCAGCAGGCGCTGACGGTGGTGATCGGCACGGACACCGACTGGAGCACGTCGCGTTTCACCATCGACGACACCCGGGTCGACGACCACAAAGCGTCGCTGTTCGAGGTGCGCTCCCTGCTGGAGCCGGAGGCCCTGTCCATCGATCGGCTGACGCGGGATCAGACACAACTCGATGTACGGCCAGAGCACGACTGCCATGTGCTGGTGGAGAACGATCACAAGCGGATCTACATCCGGCGGGGTCTCAACCAAAACGATGGCGTGCCCCAGCACGACTGCTTCGTCCTGCGACGAGACGGCACGGTGGAGTCGCCCATCGACTGGAAGTACGACGAGGTCACCCGTGTTGTGGCCCGGCCCATGGACGATACGCCTCTGACCGTGCGTGGCGGCGTCTTTACCACCTATGCCAACCGTATGGCGCAGGACGTGGGCTACAACTACTGGTCCAGGAACATCGTCATCACCAGATCCAACACCGTTCTCGACGGACTGACGCACTACGTGGTCGGAGAGACCGAGGTGGGGCATCCCTATTCCGGTTTCGTCAACATTCAGCAGTGTGCCGATATCACGTTGCGCAACTGTTTCGCCACTGCCCACAAGATCTACTCCACCATCGGCGCCGCCGGCAAGCCGGTACGCATGGGCAGCTACGACTACAGTGCGAACAACGTGGTCGGCCTGAGTCTGATCGGCTGCCGCATGAACCACATCACCGACAGGACCCGCTGGGGCGTGATCGGGTCGAATTGCTGCAAGAACATCCTGCTGCAGGACTGCACGCTCTCGAGAATGGACACGCACATGGGCGTGTCCGGCACGTACACGATCCGTGACTGCACGCTGGGCTGGATGGGCTTGAATGCGATCGGTCGCGGGCGGCTGACAGTGGAAGACAGCACGCTGTACGGTGATTCGCTGGTCAGCTTCCGCGCCGACTACGGCAGCACCTGGGAGGGTGAACTCGACATTCGCAACTGCCGCTGGATTCCGGCGGCCGGGCAGAGCTGCCAGCCGTACCTGATCAACGCCAGAAACGACGGGATGCACGACTTCGGCTACCCGTGCTCGATGCCCCGGGAGGTGACGATCGACGGGTTGGTCGTGGATGATGCCGACACACCGGATGACTATGAGGGGATGTATCTGTTCACCGACCCCGATGAGACGAGCAACAGCGTCGACGAGATCACCCCGACGCCGGTACGTCCGTTCCCCTATGCGCCCTGCCGGAAGGTGACGATCCGCGGACTCACCACGAGCAGCGGCAGGCGGCCGAGGTTTTCACCCAATGCCAAGCTGAGCGCCGAGGCGGAGGTGGTCTTCGAGGAGTAGGACCGATGTCGCCCCGTGGATCGCGGCGCCCTATTCTGGTCGCACTGTCGTCCCCGGGAGTTCGTTGATCACGTTGACGCCAAAGTCGCTCAACGTTTCGATCCAGCCGCGGACCACGGCGGCATCCGGCGTCTCTGTCTCCTGCAGGTGCTGTGACGCCTCGGGAAGACCGAAGCGCTGGATCTTGCTCAGCCCCAGTCGATGGTACGGCATCACCTCCACACCCAGCAGGTCGGGCAGGTCGCCGGCAATCCCGGCGATGGCGCGGAAATGGGCGGCGCGGTCGTTCATCCCGGGTACGATCGGCAGTCGTAGCAGGATGGTGGCACCCGCCTCGTGCAGTCTGTACAGGTTGGCGAGAATCAGCTTGTTGTCCACACCCGTATACCGAACATGGCGATCGGGGTCGGTCTCCTTGAGATCGAACAGGACCATGTCGAGCCATGGCAGGACGCGCTCGTACCGTTCCCACGGACTGTGTCCACAGGTCTCGACGACACAGTGCAGACCAGCTTCACGGCCCGCCTGCAACAGAGCGGCGCAGAATTCCACCTGCAACAGCGGTTCGCCGCCCGAGAGTGTCATACCGCCGTCGGAGGTTTCGTAGAAGGGCAGATCCCGCAAGACCTCGCCGATGATCTCTGCCACCGTTGCCTCGCGACCGACGATCTCAAGTCCCTGGGAACGGCACTTCTCCGTGCACCTGCCGCACACCGCACACGCCTGGCGATCGATGGCGTGCTGACCATTGACCCTGTGGTGGGCACCCTCAGGGCAGGCCTCGAAGCAGAAGCCGCAGTCAACACACTTGTCCTGCAGGAAGGAGAGTTGCTGCCTGGGGCTGATGCCCTCGGGGTTGTGGCACCACTGACATCGAAGAGGACAGCCCTTGAGGAAGACAGTCGTGCGGATTCCCGGTCCGTCATGGATGGAGAACCGCTGGACGTCGAAGATCCGTCCTGAGAGCTGCCCGGTCACAGGCCGTGTCGGGTGCGGGCGATCAGTTCGTCCTGGTAGATCGGTTGGAGTGAGACGAAGCGGTCGCAGAAGCCCCAGACCCGAACGATGAGGTCACGGTATCTGTCAGGGTCTTGCCTGGCGGCGCGCAACATGTCACCACTAACGGCGTTGATCTGCAGCTGTGGACCCCGAAGCTTGAGCCAGGTGCGGACGAGGGCTTCGAACTTCATCAGTCCAGTGTCACCCCCCAGGCTGGCCGGGTCGAAGACCATGGTCAGCGAAGAGTTCCACTGTACGATCATGGGATCGATCTTGGTCACCGATCTCATCACGGCGGTCGGTCCCTTCGTCTCGGTGCCATTGGCCGGGGCGAGAGTGGGGGACATGGGCTGCCCCTCGAGACGGCCGTCCGGCGTGGCTGCCGTACCGTGCCCGGTGGTCACGTGATGGGCCTGGTGGATGCCGCTGAGAAAGCGCGAACCGTCAGGCATGCGGTGTTTCCAGATCTGTTCGGAGGCAAAGCGGAACATGTCCGCCCCGGGCAGGTCGGCGTCATCGTCGTCATTGCCCCACTTCGGGGCCGCCTGCATCTGACGCTGCAGATCCTCGTGTCCTGCCCAGTTGGCCTCGCAGGCCAGCCGCACCTCGCCCAGGCTGGACGCACCGTCCTCATAGACGACCTGCCGCAGGGCGGCCAGCGAGTTGATCATCACCACCGGCTGCGCCAGCATGACGCCCTTGTCGCGAATGGCCAACCCGCCATTGGCCAGATCCAGCCCGGACTCGATACAGTCGTCGAGGGAGACAGACAGCAGCGGGCACGGCATGCCGGTACGGGTCTGCAGGTTTTCACTGTAGCGCTTGCACAGAGCGGCGATCTCGTCCGCCACCAGTCGCCTGTAGGCCGACAGGAACGTCTCCCAGTCGGCGTCGTCGGGGACCGCGGCCATCGCCTGCAACAGCAGGTCTGCCAGGCGCACGGCGCCGGCCAGATAGAAGTCCGACTTGCCGAAGATCGTCACGTCCTGGCAGGCGTCGATGGCATAGTCCCGGGCATCCGCCGGATCGAGCCCTGCACCTTCGAGGGCCGGTACGAAGACGTCGTCGTTGAACACGGCGATCTGCGACCGGCCCATCCGCCACAGCCTGCAGACTTCGCGGATCAGGTCGGGGGGGCTGCCATCGTGGAGGCGCACCGCCGGCTGGGGATCGGGCATGTTCAGTCGCTCGAGGGAATCGAGCACCGCCCAGGTCACAGGGTTTGTGGCGTCAGCGCCGTCGCGGGTGAGCCCCGAGAGCATCACACCGTTGTTGATCAGGGACACGCCCTGCCACAACTCGTTCTGATCGTTGCATTTGACGATGAAGCAATCGAGCAGTTCGCGGGCGTCGTCCGCCTCGACCGGATCGGACGGCCAGAAGGGGGCGAGCACCTGGTCGAGGCGACCCATGGACACCAGGCAACCCACCTCCAGCACGATCAGACACCAGCAGGACCAGTAGAGCTGCAGTGCCTCGTGCAGGTCGCGTGGGGTACCGGTGG
The DNA here is from genome assembly GCA_002726335.1 of Gemmatimonadaceae bacterium. The sequence goes on along the minus strand of PBSR01000044.1, from coordinate 30,205 downwards.
TCAGGTGCTGGCAGATGCCGGCGATCCGTTCCAGCTCGACCCGGCGCAGCGGGTCATCGGTTTCTCCGGCCAGCTTGTCCGCGAGGGCGGCGTAGCGGGCAAGAAGTACACCCACCGCTTCGCAGGAGATGGTGAAGCTGTTGAGGTACTCACGTTTGACCGGGTCTGTCTCAGCAGCCTTTCGCGTCTCTGCACGGCTACTCAATTCACCCAGACCATGGCGGATGAGCTTACCGAAGCCAGGCACATTGTGACTGGTGGATCGACCCTTGTCGATACTCTCCGCTTCGGCGTCGTCACGGAAGAAAGGCGGCAGCAGCGGCTGCCAGATGTTGCCGTTCTGGTCTGTGGGTGGCAACAAGGTTCGCAGACCGACGATCAACTCTCCGGGTTCGATGGCGATGGGCATGCCTTCGCAGGCCAGGTGGAGCGCGTGGGCGCGACGCTCTGCCAGGGAGCAGTCAAGAGAGGCTACCGACCACGCGGCGGGTCGGGCGATACGATGAGCGGCGTGCTCGTATCCGTTCATGCGCTCGCGCAGGTCCTGGACACGGGGTGTGGTCGGGTGTTCGGCTGTCATCGTCATGGTAGGGGCTCCACCGCCAGCGGCGGCTGTGGCTGTCTGTGGCAGGTCATGTCGACGGTCGTTCAAGTATAGTCCAGTGCGCCACTATCCAGGGAGGCAGGTGAACCCCTGTTCCGAGAAGTGCTGGTCGAAGGCGAAGACATCCCGAATGCCACGTCCACGCATGGCTGTAAAGCTGACGCAGTCGACGAGGCTGAGGCGCCGGCTGCCCACTGCCAACACCGACGCCATGCCGGCCATGTGCTCGGCCTCGGTAACCCATTCGATGCCCAGGACGGGGCGCACATCCTCCTGGAACAGCCGAATGGCGTCGATGCCGATTCGATGCTGGAGCAGGGCTGTTGTCTCCACCATGACGTAGTTCGTCGTGACGAGAGGAGTCTGTGCCTCGACGAGGTGTCGCCACTGAACCGACGCCCGCCCATGGTTGAGATCGTCTGCGTCCAGTGTCGCATACAGGGCGGAGGTGTCGACGAAGACTGTCAAGCGCTATACGCCCCCGCTGCAATCGTGTCGTGCTCTGCGGAGCCATCTGCACGACCGGAACGGAAGCGGCCCGCGGCTTCGACGGCCCGACGAATGCGGTCCTCGGGTGTGGGCGCGTGGGCTGAAGCCCGGTACATCTGTTCGACCGAATCGCGGATCACCTCAGCCATCGACACCTGGCGTTCTGAAGCCAGACGCTTCACGAGTTGGGCCTGTTCTTCTGTCAACTGGATCTGAGTCCGGATCATCTATCCCTCATGATGTCAATCTTGCCGCTATGATAACATACGCCGGTGCTCCCGGCAACTCGATATCCATGGCTGTGCCTGGGTCGAGAGGGGCTGTCAGAATGAAATCCTGAGGAGTTCTAACGGTGCGCACTCGGAGGATGAAGGATGGTGACGTGTCAGAATACCGAAGGAGAGTAGCTGGGCAGGAGAGGGCAGTGAGACTATGACGCGATTCTGCGCGGGCATCCGCAATTCAAATCTCGAGCCGACCTGTTCTCCCCAGCCTCGTGTCACTTCATGGGTAAACCATATACCAGTTGCTGACCCCAACACAGAGGCCATAATGTGAGACTCGATCTCCTCGACGCCAGCAGCCAGAACGACTCCCGTGCCAAAAAGGGCACCCGCGTACGCCCCGACACTGATCAGTCTTGACCGGCCAAGTGTGTATTCTTCTCTGTCGGTCAGTCGATAGGCAAAGTAGGTCCCAACAGGCAATCCCAGAGCAACCGACCATACGTAGGGCCGTGGGTGTCTGTCCCCGTCCACACCCGCAAGACGGACGATACTGGCACCATAGTATCCTCCAACGATCCCTCCAAGAGTGATCAGGTGGGCACGCCCCCGGTTGATGGGCTTGTGGCGAATCAAGCGCGTCGTTGCCAGGATACCAGCGGGTACTCCGAGCATCGCCGACGCCACATGGATTCTGTCCTGCGTTGGCTCCTCCAGATCATCGATATCGATGAGAAAGGGGATTATCAATCCATACAGTCCGCCGACCAATCCCCCCGTGCTGATCAGATCCGTCTCGCCCTTGTCAAAATGCCTGTGCGAACTGAGTCTGTAGGCAAGTAATCCTCCCAGAGGCGTACACAACATCGCCGAACCCACATAAGCCTTCTGACTCCCGGAATGGAAGAACACAGGGATTCCCAGTCCATACAGTGTGCCTGCGTAGTTGCCCCAGCGTATCAGATTGGAGCGTCCATAACCGAGTCGATAGTCTCGCGTGGCGCTGAGTGCTGCCACGAAAGAGCCCCCGACAGTCAGCAACTGCACGCCAGCGGCTCGATTCCCTTCCATCTCAAACAGGATCGTGGCCCCTGGACCATACAGCCAGGATCCATACAGGAAGGCATCGGTGGCCATTCTGAATCTGCCTTCCTTCTGCACCTCTGTTGCGGCCTCCTTCTGTCTCCTGTCTCTGGTTGCCTGGTCGATTACTACGATCTGGTTTCTGTACGCCTCGAACTGTCCTCTGGACAACAGGATGTCCTCGGCCAGTCTTCTACCCTCTCTCTGGTGTGTAATTCTCAGGTAGTACCGGTCTCCTCTTATCGAAAACCTGGCAAGAATAAAACCTTCGTACCCTGGCAGTATTGAGTATCGTGCTCTCTCCTGCGGGTCGATTTCATATCCCATAGAGTCAGTGATACGCACAACCTCATCGACAGTGGACTGTGCCAAGGAAGGTGTGCAGGCGCAGACAAGACAGATGCCCCTCAGTACTGACTGTCTGAGTCCTTTCGACAAGCGAGGCGCGCGCCTCTGAGTTGAGCTGTGTAGTTCGGGGAAGATGATCATACACGCCCCCTTGCAAGTTGGGTGCCAGGCACGAAGGAAGTCGTGCTGTGATCAACGATCCCGAGGACGAAGGTGGGCCTCTGCTATTGCGTGACTCTGCGTGGCTCTGCGCGCATGTTGCGCCGGACCCGTTGGTCGGCCGTCAGGCGTCTCGCCCAATGCAGCGAGGCGCTCGCCACGACTGCCATTGAGCCGGCAAGGCAGTTGAACAGGATGTCGATCGAGTCGAACACGCGGCTGGGCAGAAAGGCTTGAATGCACTCGTCCAGCACGCCGATCATCGACGCCACCACGACGGTGAGCAGGGCAGGGATGGGGACGCGGCGACCCCGGCTCGCTCGCTCCGTGAGCGCCTCAAAGACGAGTACCGCCACGACGGCGTACTCGACGAGGTGCGTTCGCTCCTCAACCGGACCCGTCATCCGCGCAAACGCCAGCAGGTAGACGGCCGTGACGCCGAGCACTACGCTGATCTCGAGCCCGCGTGGCCGCACGCTGAGCCCTTGTGTGGCGATGGTCGCCAGGACGAGGAGCAGGCAAAAGAAGAGAAGCTCCTCGATCAGACCCCGGTCGCGCAGTGCCCCGGCCAGCGTCGCCGCGAGGCCGAGAGTCGAGTAGATCGCCACGACGACGGCCAGCGTCCAAGCCCAGAGACGCCGCTCCCTGGCGGAGGAGAAGAGCGGCGAGGGCTGCGCCGGAGTCATTGGGATTGGCTCCTGCATCTGGCCTCCACTGGATAGAGAGTGTCGGGAACACGACCCGCTTGGCTTCAACTGCGTCCGTTGCTGCATAGCAACATTCGCGCCTCTCGTGGGTCAGAGTGACACCCGGCACAGACCTACGGCAGGCCCTGGTGGTTTGGTGATCGGCTCCGGGTTTCTCTGCCCCCAACCACGAAGGGGATATACATCAGAGCGAACAGGATCGGGAACGTCGCTGATACGGCGACGACAAATACCCAGTGAGGGTACTGATGTGCGAAAGCGAGCTTTCCTGGTGCCGAGAGCGTATAGAAGTAGTTCGTTCCCAGGTACAGGTTGACCGGTGTGATGACCAGGGCGTAGCCGCAGACGGCAAGGTAGCTGTGGAAGGCAGCCTTGGCCGTTGGCCTGTACTGACGTCCGAAGGTGAGATAGAAGCCGACGCCAACCAGCGAGATATGTGTCAGGAAGAAGCGGATCTCGGCGATGGTTCGGATGGAGCCGGACTCTGAGATCGCAGGAAAGCAGATTGCCAGAAAGGCGCCCACGACGCCTGGGAAATACGACAGCTCGGCGAAGCGCCTGCTGTTCGTCGCCAGGGCGACGAACATGATGAAGACGGACATGTCGCACAGATGCAGGGGGAGATTCTTGACAAGGGGAAGGTTGACGACGAAGTGCCGGTAGCAGAACCAGCTGGACTCGCTGATCAGAACCAGGACGAAGAGCGAGCTCCTGAAGACAGTGTGCCACCGGGACGTCAGCGGTAGCCGTCTCATGTTGATGCAGACGCCGACGAAGAGCACTCCCGCAACGATCCAGAACACGTGGCGTAGAGAGAGCAACTCCATGTTCTGTTTTCAGAACACCTGCGAAAACGTGATGTAGATGGCCGCACGTCCGGAGGAAGTACCGTAGTCGGCACGGACGATCGTACTCTGCCATTGGTAGCGGAGCCCCAGGCCGCTGCCCCGGCGCCATGCGGCGCCCTGTGGCAGTTCGTCGCGGGCGAAGATCTGCCCCACATCTCCGAAGAGCGCCACTCCCAGATACATGTGCTTTTTTCGCCAGAGAGGCAGTCCTCGCCAGCGCAGCTCGCCGTTCAGCAGAATGCGCGCTTCGCCCCGTTCTCTGGCACTGGCGGCGCCGCGGACCGAACTGCTACCCCCCAGTTCCAATTCCTCGTAGAAGGGCAGATCGCCGAGGGTCCAATCGACGGCCAATCTGTGAGCGAAAACCAGCCCCTGTCGCACCGCGAGAAAGTACCGGTGGTCGAAGCTGAGCGTTGCGCCTCGATAGTCGCCGCCGCCACCGGTCCCCAGATCGATCAGTAACTCCTCCAGAAGGCCCGACGTGGCGTTGTTATAGTTGTCCCTGCTGTCGAATCTCAGCGAGCCGTTGACCTGGACGAACAAGCCCCCTTCCGCGCCCCGGGGACGGAGATCGGCAAGTATGCTTCCGGTGGACGCATTCGGCGTGATATCGTTGTAGCTCAAGCGTCCGCCGAGGCGCAAGCGCCAGGGGTGACGGAGTACCCGAATCCACTTGACCTTGAACTCAGGGAACGCCTGCCTGAACGTCTTCTGATTCCTGGTGTAGGCATCGGCGTCCTCGTCGCTCAGGGCGCCGTAGTAGTTGGCGAAATCCTCCTTCTTGTAGACGAGCTCCGCCTCGACACGCTGTCCGGGCCTGAACTGGGGTGTGTCCATCTGTAGTCGATGCACCCACTTGCCCCCCGTTGTCAGGAAAACCTGGGCGCTGTATTTCCGGCGGTACGGAACACTCGTTCCGTCGTATTCGAAGAGATTGACCCGCAGGCCATACCCGGTACCGTCATCGGAGCTGAAGTTCAGCAGAGGGATCGCGGTGGTTCGCAGCCCGGAGGTCTCGTGAGCCTTCTGAGCGTCACACGTCGAGGCGCCGAGTACCGCGATCACTACAACGGTGTTGATGAGGAACAGTCGCACGCAGCACTCGCTCGGGTTTTTCTGCGGGTTGTGGGAAACCGATGGCTACGCTGGAGTCAAGTGCAGGCGGCGTCGGATCGCGTAGCCAGGAGATCCGGTATTCCTGACGCCTCGCCACGCCATCGCAAGCGATGGCTATGCTTGTTTCAGATGTAGGATGGCGTCCCACTCTTCTATGGGGATCGAATCCACGTAGCCGGTGTGGAACTCCTCCAGGGGGATCTGGTCCCAGCAGGGGACGTGGTTGCGCACGTCGTCGGGCAGTCGCTTGAGAATGGCACCGTAGGCGTGCTCGAGCAATCGGTAGCTGGACGTCCCTGACCCGGCGAACTTCGGGTGGGAGGGGATCACATCAGACTCTACCATCTTCTCATCCAGCACATCCGCCAGAGCGCCGAGCAGTTCTACCCGGCGTCCCCACGTCGTGTCGGCACGTACCGCCTCGACGATGAAGGGGTCCATGCGTTTGGCCAGGGGCAGACGTTGGAACGTGGGATACAGCCACTTGTCGTACGGGAAGTAGGTTCGTTCGAGAAGGAAGGCGAGCTCGATCGACCACTTGATGCAGCGCGAGAAGGCAGTGAAAGCGTAGACCGGGTTGTCACGCAGGGCCGCGCGGTTCAGCGCGTAGATGCCCATTCCTGAGGCATAACGACACCAGTGGGAGATCCGACGCAGCCACACCGGTTCGGGATAGTATTCGAGCAGGGCGGCACGAATGCGGCTGAACTCGCCCGACGGGTCATGCCAGACCTGGCCGTTGGTGACGTGAACTATGTCGACCTCGGGAATGTCGAGCCACTCCGCATGCGTTTGCGGCACGTCGAGCAGGCCGATGGTGCGCCGCAGGAAAGCCTGCAGGCTCTCCGGGGCGATGCCGTGACCGCTGACGTGGGCGTCCCGTAGTGGGATACCGCCGTACTCCTGGGGCAGCTCGGGTACGAGGGTGCCGAGGATGGCGCCGCTCAACTCCCGGTGCATGGCGTCGGGCAGCAGGATGTCGACGCGCAACCCCCAGTGATGATCGCGGGACAACTCGTCGTCGAAGAACAGCACCTCGGATCCGTAGCCGAAGACGCCGCAGGCCATCTGCGTCGCCGCTTCCGGAAAGTGACGCTCCATCAAGGGGTGGACGATCTCTTCGAAGAAGCCGCGACTGGTGTCGACGATACCGCTGGGCATGGGGTCTCCCTCACAAGGAACTGTTCGATCAGGCGTTCGAAGCGAGCACCGTAAATGCGATCATAGGTCTCCATGCGCCCCGGGAAGAGCAGGCTCGCCTGAAAACGCAGGGCGGCGGCCGATTCGCGCGCTTCGTCGATGGAGATACTTCGGTCCTGGATGCTTCGGCCGAGATCATCGACCAGGTCCTTCAGAAAGTCAGCACAGTGGTCGTCACCGCTCCGGCGCAACTGAGAGATGGCAGGCATGCCGTTACCGGATCGTGCCTCTGACGAGCCAGTCCCAGGGCGTCAGCGGGCCGAGCCAGGCCGGGGCGTCGTCGAGCTCCTCCTGCCACGGATACTCGACGCGAGAGATTCGCGTTACGTCACAACCGTGATCGTGCAGGAACTGGGCGATTTCATCCTGCAGGAAGTGTTTCGTCAGCGTACCCCCGACGTTGACGATGCCATCGGTGAGGGAGTGGATCTCCGTGGTTGACTGTCGGTCGAGGGCACCACGGGCACGGGCGTGGGAACGACCCTCCCTTTCGTGGCAGCGCAACAGGGCCTGGTAGGTTCGCAGGGTCGACTCGAGGGACGGGACGACGACGACGATGGCGCCGCCGGGTCGAACGCTGGAGCACACATGGGCGGCGATGTGCTGGCGTAACTCGGCCCGTTCATGGATCAACACGTTGACGCAGAAACCAACATCTGCCCTTGCCCAGGCCGGATCCGGGGGGCGTTCGAGGTTGCGCTGCTCGTAGAGGATGTCCGTATCTGCGCTCAGCCTTCGCGCCTCCTGCAGGAGCTTCGGCGCATAGTCGACGCCAACGGTGGTGCCGAAGAACGGGGCGATTGCGCGGGTCACGGCGCCGGGGCCGCAGCCGAAGTCGATGGCCCTCTTGCTGCGTCCGCGCAGGCTCCTGGCGGTGGCGGCGATCACCTCGCCGGTGTCACACTCGGAGACCTGCAGGACATCGTGCTGGAAGCCGGAGGCGAGGCCGTCCCAGTAGGCGCGATTCATTCCAGCCCGATGTCAGCCCGACAGCCGTGCCAGAGGCGCACGATGGACCTCGAAGTCTCGATCACCCTGAATGGCGGCGATCTCCTGCTGCACAGACTGCACACCGGCGGCAGTGTCGTGAACTTCGAGTGTCAGCTGCACGTCGTGGGAAGCCCCCGGCGCCAGCCGCTGCAGCCGGCCCTGTTCCCGTTCGAAGCCCTTGGCGTTGGGATAATCGGTTCCCGGTTCGAGACCCGTGACATAACCATCCTCCAGGGCAGCCGTGTTCTTCCACTGGGTGAAGCAGGGCAACTGTTTCGTGTTGAAGCGGATGACGGCGCCGCGCTCTCCGGCGGCGTCGCGCAGAAGGGCAAGCGTGGCTCCGTCATCACTCGACAGAGGCTCATACCAGTAGGCCTGCTCGATGAAGCCGCTCGTGGGCCCCGGGTACTCGGAATACGTGTCGATCCCTTCGACGGCCCGGGCGTCGCGCGGCGCGACGAGGCGGGCCGGAAGTTCGAGGCGGGAGCCCTGCTGCAGAAAGGGGGAGCCGAAGTTGCAGTGATAGAGCAGCTCGAACTCGGCCTCGGTGGCCTTCAGGTTGGTCACGGTATCGGCGATCGTGATGGCGTTGCCGCCGGCAGCTGTCGTGATCGATGTGGACAGGCGGAAGCCGGGATAGAACAGGGCCGCCTCATCGACGATGCCGACGATGGCGATGGTCGGCGGATCCCCGGGCAGGACCTGCACTTCCACGTGATGTGCGGGAAGGTTGGCGATGCGACCGTGCAGGGTCAGATCCACCTCGGAGGGGATGCCCATATTGTTCGGCACCACATCGGTGGTGGGGGCGCCATTGGAGTCGAGGCCGCAGCGCACGATCACCTCGTCGAAGCCCGTGAGCCAACCGAGGCCGCCGCGATCCTGCAGGTTGACGAAGCCGGGATGCACCGGTCCGGTCACCGGGGCCTGCCAGCCCACGTCGAGTCCGCGGTAGCGACCACGCCAGATTCCCATGCCGCGTGTCGGCAGAACGGTGAAACTGAACTCACCGTTGTCGACTTCGATGACGTCCACGCCATCTGACAAACCGCCGCGCAGCACCCGCTTCCGTACCGAAGCCCCGGCACAGCCGAGGTCATCGGCGGTCAGTTCCAGGCTCTCGACGCACGTGTCTGTTGCTCTGTCCGTCAGTACCCACGACTTCGCAGCCAATTCACATCTCCCTCATGCAGATTGCAGATCCACGGTGCGCCCCTCGCTGATGGAGGTCTCAACCGCCTCGATGAGGCGCTGCGCTTCGATCGCGTCTGCCAGTGTGGACAGTGGCTCCGCATCCCCTCTGCAGATCTGGACGAAACGAGCCACCTCATTGATGATGGAGCCGCGGTAGGCGGTATAGGTCTGGGAATGTACGGCAGCGGGCTTGAGCTCTACCCAGTCGCGATAGCTGTAGCGCGTCGAGCCCGCCGTGCCGATGACTTTCACCATCATCGTCCAGGGATCGGCGCTGTGGTCGTCGGCGGCAAAGCTGGCACAGAAGTGAGCCAGGGCGCCGTTCGCCATGCCCACGTTGACCATGGCGATGTCTTCCCGGTCGAGCTCCTCGTAACTCAGCGTAGCTTTCATGGCCGAGACCTGCCGTGCCCGCCCGGCCAGGTAGAGCAGGACGTAGGAGTTGTGCGTCAGGATCTGGCGGATGACACCGGGATAGCGGGCGGCGACCTCTTCCGGATGGTGGATGTGATACATGACGTAGATCGCCACGAGTCGACCGAGATCACCCCCGTCGATCAACTCTTTGGTGCGGATGATGCTGTCTTCGTGGATGAAGTTGTGTCCCGGCAGGCATACCCGCCCCGTGCGGGTGGCCAGATCGCGCAGGGACTCGATCTCGGCGACCGAGACGCCCACGGGTTTCTCCACCAGCACGTGCTTGCCGGCTTCCAGCGCCATGCTGGCGTAACGGTGGTGGGTCTCCAGCGGCGTAAGGACCGATACGGCGTCGACCTCCGGGTCTGCCAACAGCTGCTCGGGTGAATCGTAGGTGCGACAGCCGAAGGCCACGGCCTTCTCCCGGCCCTGCTCGGGGGTCAGATCCCAGAGGCCGACAAGATGGGCGTCAGGGCATCGTCGCACACCCTCCGCATGCAGAGGGGAGACGTCACCGGCGCCGAAGAAGGCGATGCCCAGAGGTTTATCGGTAGCTGACACGCACCGATAAAGGGCCAATACCCGCCGTCGGTCAATTCGTGAGTCGGAGTTCCCAGACCTCGACGCGTTCCTGCTCGACGGACCGCTGCCGCCGTCGGGTCTTCTTTGACGAGGGCCGAACACCCGCCTCGAGTTTCTGCACCAGCTCGAAGCGCGAGTTCGAGTCCAGTTCCGCCTGAATCGGGTTCATGGTGTCGTCTGAGGTCTGCTGTCTGAGATTCGAGAAGATCAATACGAGGCGGGCGTCGTGGTGCATGCGGGCACCGGCGTCGTGGAAGAACCGCTCAAAGAAGCCCTCTGCGAAATACATAGCCTGATCGAGGGGGCCGTGGGCCTCGCCGCACAGCCAGGGGGGATTGAAGACGATCAAGTCGGCGGCAGCCTGGTGCTGGCCGAACAGGTCTGACACAATCGGCGTGATCGCTGGCGCCGGTGTCAGTTCGTGCAGATCACGGCGGACACTCTCGATGGCATTCGGGTTGGTGTCGGTGGCGATGACGTGCGCACAGCCGGCGGCGCTCAACTGCAGCGCCAGGACACCACAGCCCGTACCGATGTCGTAGGCGAGGTCGCGCTTGCCCTGGTAGCCCTGCAGCCACTCGGCAAAGAGTTCGAGATGCTCGAAGCGCGTTGGGAAGTAGGTTCCGTAGAACGGGTGCAGTGTGGGTTCGATGACGGGAAGATCGATACCCCGCGTGTACCACTGCCACGAGCTGTTGAGGCCCTGCAGGTGGGGGAATGACAGGTGGAAGTCGCCGACATGGGGATACAGCTCTTCCAGCCAGCCGATACTCGGGGCCTTGCGCAGGGCGATCTGATGGTCGGCGATCGGCGCCAGCAGGCGTTGAGAGGCCTGCTGATAGGTCCTGCGGAAGGCGCGGCTCCCGGCGTAATCGAGTGGTTTGCCGCCGGGCTGCAGGTGTCGCCGGACTTCAGCGAGAATCGTCAGTCCCGTGCTGTAGAGATCGGCGACGCATGCCCGTTCGCCCTCACATAGTGCCTGCGCCACCCGGGCCGCGTCGTCGTGGCGCTCGATCTGGCGTACATCGCTGATCGCAGTGACCGGCTCGGGGCGGATCCACTCGCTTGTCAGTCTATCTGGCACACCGGAGACCGACGCTGTTCCCCCTGACATCAGAGTGCGACGAGTACATATCGTGGCTCTTGCCGCACTGGGCCGTGGTCCTGCCGTGGGCCCACGAGCCGCTGCGCAGCTTTGGTTTGCCGTCCGTGCCATGGGTCCACTCCCAGACATTGCCACTCATGTCCCAGAGGCCGTACGGGCTGCGCCCCGCAGGAAAGCTTGCCACGGGGGCCGTCTTCTCGAAACCATCTTCCGCGCCGGCGATGTTGGCGCGCGTGCGGGATGTGGGATCGGTGACACGCATGTGGGCACCCCAGGGGTAGGTGAGGCCCTCCGGACCTTCACAGGCACGTTGCCACTCCTTTTCGGTGGGCAGGCGCTTGCCCGCCCACTCGCAGTACGCCCGTGCGCCTTCGAAGGAGACCTCCACCGCCGGGTGCTCGGCGTATCCCTGCTTCGGGCGGTAGGTGCCATCCACTTCCTCGACCAGGGCGTAGGCGCTCTTCGCCTCGACTAGGAAGACACCCCTGACCTGCAGGTTGCCCATCTCGTTGAGGAACCGTGCCAGCTGCCTGTTGGTGACTTCCGTGGTGTCCAGATGGAGGGTGGAATCGCCGATGGCCTGCATGCCTTTCTCGGCCACCGCCGCCGTCGACACGCACACAGCCAGCAAGAGACCGGCCAGCCTACTCATCACCCTCGCACAGCTCCACACAGCTGCCCTCCGCCCACACATCTTCATCGAGTACGTTGCCTTCCCTGTCATAGGAGATCCACCTGCCGTCCCATCTGCCATCCCTGTGGTTCTTTGCCAGTCTCATCCGACCGTTCTCGTAGTAGGAGGCGAACCGGCCATCCAACCTTCCGGCCTTGAAGCCGGCTTCGCTGCGCGTCCGACCACTCTCGTAGTATGAGACCCATGTGCCTTCCTTGCGATCATTTCTGAAAGACCCCTCATAGGAGATCTGACCGTTCTCGAAGTAGTCGGTCCAGGCGCCGGATCGTAGGTCCTTCTCATAGGTACCCTGGAAGGACATACCGCCGTCATCATCGTAGCCGATCCATCGGCCGTGCCGTTGGCCGTCGGCGTAGTTCCGCTCCTCGGTTTTCTCCCCTGTCTTGCGGTGGCACGTCCAGGTGCCGTGCTCAAGGCCACGCCGATACCGGTGCAGGCAGCGCAGCTCTTCCTCGATGTAGAGGATCACGAAAGAACCGTCCCGCGGTTGACCCGCCGCGTACAGGCCATCTGCGATAGTGTCACCTTCTGCCCCGTACCACACCCATTGACCGTCCCTCAGACCGTCGGCGTAGTGCTCGATTCTGACGACGCGACCTTCCTCGTCGTAGTGCGTCCAGGCGCCGTTCCACTCGCCGCGGCTGTAGCTACCTTTCTCTTTCCGCTGGCCATTCTCATGGTACGAGAAGAACGCCCCGTGCATCACGCCGTCGTCGTAATTCTCCGTCCTGCTGAGGCGCCCGTTCGGGTGGTAGTACTGCCACCTGCCGTGGTTCCGACCCTCGCTGTAGGAACGCTCCCAGCGGGTGGCGCCATCGGTCCGGTAGGACGTCCACGTGCCATCTTTGAGGCCCTGCCGGTAGCCGCTGATCTTTCTGGTCGCGCCATCAGGCGTCAGGAGTTTCCACGAGCCAGTCCTGCTGCCGCTCTCGTACTGCCCGGTCTCCTTGAGCCGCCCGTTTCCATGATATGAGCGATAGAACCCATGCCGTATGGTCGCGGACCCGCTGTCCTGGATCACCTCGTACTCCACAAGGAGCCTACCGGACGCGTCTGTCTGCTTCACGACCTCCACGTCATCACCGTACCCCCGGGCGGCAATGGCCACCAACAGCAACGTCACCCACCGGCGCGGTCTCATGCGTACTCGAGAAAGGGGTCGGGGATCGTGATCTGCGCCGCCCAGGCGTCACAGATACCGGCGTAGAGCACGGCTGACCCGTCGTCCCCGCGACGCAGGCCGCCGGAGAAGATGACGTCTTCCAGATCGGGTCTCTTGGCGGGGCCCGGCGGAAAGCATCGTCGCGTGGCGACCATCTTCAACGGACCCGCCTGCCCACTCTCCGGGTCGAGGCAGAAGACCATGGGGTAGTAGTGCTTCCCCTCCGCGTCCATGCGGGCGATGTGTCCGAGCACACCGATGGTTCCGTCAGACAGAACGTGGGCCTCGTTGGCGCCGCCCCATTCTTCGGGCAGGAACTGGTCATGCAACAGCGGCGCCGCCTCGATCGTCTCTGCCGTCAGATCATCCAGACAGCGGACGCGGGTGAAGCCGATCGTACCGCGGCCGCCACGATCTCCCTGGGGACGGGAGAAGACGCCGACGCTACCATCCTGCAACTCGACCAGACGGATGTCCTTCATGCGATCGGGGCCGATCAGGAAGGGCTCCAGACTCTCCGGCGTGGTGCCGCGGTAGAACTGCATGCGCCAGCCCTCGCCATCCGGCAGGGCCACGGGAAACTCGACGCCACCGAAGACGAGCTCGCCGGCGATGGTCGCAATGCAGGGATCCTGCAGCTTGGGAAACGTTGGCGCCCCGGGACGAGGCAGCCAGACGCCGCCGCTCTCGACGAAGAAGACGGACTCAGCCAGCTCGCTGTCACGACGTTCCACCCGGCCGGCGATCACGGGCTCACCGTCGACTTCGAAGGGCGCGGCGATGTTGTACACGTCGCGGTCACCCACGCCGCCGAATGGGATCTTCGTGCCGTCGGGGAGTGGAGGTTGACCCTCCAGTTGAGCCAGCAGATCAGTGACAGAGAGTATGGCGGCGCTGGACATGACGACTCTAGCCCTGGTCGAAGTGGGCACCCAGCGTGTCGGCGAAAGACTGGCCCCGTCGGAGCAGCACTTCATCCTCGGCTGTCGACAGCGGCTGGAAGCGCCTGGCCCACTCGATGTTGAGCTCCAGCTCCTGAGGTGAGTACATGCCGATGACGGCGGTGCTGACGCCTTCGAGTCCGAGGGACCAGCGCAGGGCCTGTTCGTGGTCGAAGTCGCCGTCGATGGCGTGCAGCGCCGAGGGGCGGCCATCTTCGTCCTCGGCGGTTTCGTATTTCATGTCGACAGCGCCGCCATAGACCTTCATCGCCGCAATGCCCGTGTTCTGTGCTCTGGCGGCGGTAAGAACCGACCGATCGAAGCCGTAGGTGTGATGATCGGCGAAGTTGAGGGCAAACATGGCGACGTCGACGTCGGCTTCGCGGAAGATGCGTTCGGCTCCGGCCGGCTTGTGATGTGCCGTGAAGCCCACGTAGCGAGTCAACCCGCGTTTCTGCGCCTGTCGCAGGGCGGCCAGGGAGCCGTCCTGCGACAGCACCTTGTCGACATCGAGGTGACCGAGGGAGTGCACGAAGCAGACATCGACGGCGTCGGTCTGCAGTACCCGCAGATTCTCCTCCAGCTTGTCGATGGCTTCCTTGCCGTCGGCTGCATGGACCTTGGTCACGAGGAAGACGTCGTCGCGGTGACGCGGCAGGATCTGGCCCAGCTGCGCCTGGGCGCGGTCGTACCCCGGGGCGGTGTCGAGGTAGGTGACACCACGGTCGATGGCCATCTCGAACAGCTCGATGGCGCTGGCGTCGTCCATGCCAAAGCCACCCGGCGCGGTCCCGAGCCCGAGGATGGGAACCTGTTCTCCCGTCTTGCCCAGAACACGCTGGGGCAGGGCACTCACCGAGGGCGTGATGGTCATGCGGAGCTTTCCTCGAAGCCGATGGCGTCCGCCGGTTCCACGTCGACCTGTACCGTACGCTCCGGGCGCCGGTGCAGGTGGCTGTGGCCGGGCAGAGCCACGCCGACACGGACGGAGGGAGCGCCACCCTTGGGGAAGATCTTGTGGAAGGTGCGTGCCGGGACATAGACGAAGTCACCAGCTCTGGCCTGCACGGGCTCGTCGCGACCTTCGATGACCCAGTCGATCTCACCCTCGAGGACAACCCACCATTCATCATATGTGTGGCAGTGGTTGTCGTTTTCGGTGCCGGCATCCTGATAGATGACGACGCCGACGACGTGATCGGCGAGGGTGACGGCGTGGGACCAGTTCGGCGGGCCCTTCTCGGCCTTGATCTCGTCCAGTGAGATGTGGTTGAGAGCGCCCGAGAGGATCGGGTTGCCGAGGGCCATGTTCGAAGTCTCCAGTTGAGGTGATGGGTGGCTGAAACATCATCGCCCCCGGGGGGGCACGCAACTCTCGGCTTTCGTAGCTTTGCCGGTCATGTCAGAGACCGAACTGCTCAGAGACACACACGAACATGCCACCAGCCTGCGCCAGGGACTGAGCCGCTGGCTGACGCAGAGCAGCCTGATGGACGGGCCGTACCGGAACCAGGGAGGTGAGGACGAGGCGAATTACTCGCTGGCGTGGTTCTCCCACTACCTGATCTCGGCCGACGAGGCCGTGCTGTCGCGTTTCGGCTCGCTGCTGGCCGATCTGGCAGGCTGGGTGGCGTCGGATTGTGTGCACGGCTACGAGCCGGAGGCCGAGGCGCACCACGGGACGGAGCCGTTCCTGCTGTTCCTGCCGCGGTACCTGGGGCTCGTACCCGGCGATGACACGGCCCGAGGCCTGCTCGAGGATGCTGCCCACCATATCGGCAACTGGGTGGAGGAGACACCGGCTTGGTATGACTATGACCGGGATGTCTTCCGCGGGTACAGCATCGGCAATCGTGTGGTCGACGACTCGCCGCACTATCAAGTCGAGCTGACCGAACATCTGCGGTTCGTCCACATCGCCCTGGCCGCCCACCGCGTTCTGAGAGAGGACCGCTACCTGGAGTGGGCCCTGCGCTACGGTCGCAAGCGGGCCGAGCGTCTGGTGGCTGCGTCGGAGCCGGTACCCCTCGGCTGGGATCTGGATGGGGGGGAACTGCACTGGCGTGACGCGGCCGATCGCCCCCGCTTCGGCGGCATGTGTGCCCTGAGCCACAAGGTGCAGGGCGATCCCCTCGGCGGAATCGAGAATCACCTGGCTTCGGGTGCCGTGATGGCGTACGGCGACCTGTTCGAAGCCTCTGGTGATACAATCTTTCGTGACGCTGCCCGCCGGATCGTCACGCCCCTCGTCGACGAGCTGGCCGATCCCTTCGGCGACCCCGCGGCGGCGGCGTTGTCCCACTACCGGGTCGCCTTCGGCGATACCACCCTCGATGAAGCCGCGCTGCGGGTGATCGAGAGCGCACCCGAAGAGAACGACCGCCCCTGGGTGATGCTACAGCCCGAGCAGCGCAAGCGGCGCGAACCCGGCATCGGCAAGCGCAGCGACATGCTCTACTGGGGCGAATTCGGCGAGGACGGCTCGGCCCGACCGCTGGCTGAACCGTCGACGGCGGCCTCCGCCCTGGCCTATCAGATCGGCGGCGATGTACGCCACGCGCGACGCGCCCTGCGGGGTGGGGCACGCAAGTTCGAGATGGCTCTGCGCATCCTGCGCGGAGGTCGTGAGCACGCCGACATGGGTGGCGCCATCTGTTCCGTCGCCGCCGGGCACGGGCGTAACTGGGGAGCGGGGGCCGTCACCGGATGCTATGGCTCCCTGCTGCTGGGTTGCCACGATTCCCGGGGGGAGGTGGAACCGGCGGTACGGTTGCGCGACGCCGGCGGCAGAGATCGAGTCCCCGAGGATATCCTGCCCCTCGTTCGACCCGCCGTCGGCGGGCAGCCAGGTGAGCTGCTGCTGTTCAATGGCAGCGACGAAGAGGTCGAGCTGGACTGGCGCAGCGGCGATGTCGACACGCACGAGTCACTGCCCGCCGGCGCGATCCTGCGGCGACCACTGGCGGGCTCGCCCGGATGACTGCCATGAACCCGGACGACCATCCCTTCGCCGGCCTCGATGGGTCCCTGGCAGCTCAGCGTACCAGCAAGCCGCGGACAGCCGGTCGCACGATGGTCATCGACTGGGGGATCCCCCTGCAACAGCAACGTGATCTGACCGACATGGGGGCGGAGTATTTCGACCTGGCGAAAGTTGCCGTCGGCCTGTCGCGGCTCTGGCCTCGGGAGCTGCTGTCGCAGAAGATCGACCAGTACCGGTCGCGCGATGTCGAGCCCTTTCCCGGCGGGCAGTACCTGGAGTACGCCGAAGTCCACGGCAAACTCGACCGCTATCTGCCCGCATGTGTCGAGGCCGGCTACCGCTGGGTGGAGGTGTCGGACAATATCGCTCCCGTGTCCGTGCAGTGGAAGGAACGAATCATCACCGAGGCCGTTGAGGACTACGGCCTGCGAGTCCTTGGCGAGGTGGGCCGCAAGGAGGGACTCGACAACACGATCCCGCTGGTCGACAACGCCCGGGCCTGCATGGACGCCGGAGCTTCCGTGCTGCTGGTGGAAGCAGCCGAGCTGGTGTCAGACGATGTCGCCACGGCGGCTGCTGTGGATGAGATCGTCCGTGTCATCGGCGTCGACCAGGTGATGTTCGAGTTGCCGGGACCCTGGATCGAGGGTGTCCACGCCTGCCACATCCACCACATGCGCCGTGAATTGATTGATCGCTACGGTTCGCAGGTCAACATCGGCAACGTGGCCCCCGATGAACTGATGTCGCTGGAGGCGTACCGCCGAGGCCTGGGTGTGAACGCGGGCAGCCCATGAAGGCCCTGCTGCATCGTATGGTACCGGCCGCAGACGGGGTTGGCCTGGCAACGGATGTTTATCTGCCGGCGGGTCCAGGCCCGTTTCCGACGGTTCTCGTCCGCACGCCCTATCACCGACGGGGAATGCAGGGGCAGGCACACCCCTTCGTCGCGCGGGGATACGCGTATGTCGTACAGGACTGCCGGGGCAAGTATGACTCAGAAGGGTCATTTACGCCGCTGGTGGATGAAGCCGCCGACGGCCATGCCGCCCTCGACTGGACGGCGGAGCAATCATGGTGCAACGGTCGTATCGGCATGTGGGGGCGCAGCTATCTGGGCATCGTGCAAATGCCGGCTGCCGCCCAGGGGCACGAAGCGCTGAAGTGCATCGCGCCTTCGGTGGCGCCGGGATCCTACTTCCGGGACTGGCTGCGCTACGACGGCTGTTTCGCCCTGGCCAACGCCGTGGCCTGGTCACTGACTCACGCCACCTGTCGCACGCAACCGGCCATGGACCACTTCGACTGGGGTGAATTGCAGCGTCTGGACGGCGTTGATGTGATTGCTGAACGAGTCGGATTCAGCACGCCGGCGCTGCGCCAATGGTCGGAGCACGACACCTACGACGACTTCTGGCGGGGGCTCGACTGGGATCACCTGTACGACAGCATCGATCTGTCCGGCTTCCACAGCGGCGGCTGGTTCGATCACCTGACGCGGACTCAGTACGAGTCCTTCGGCGCGTTGAGGGGTGACCAGAAGCTGCTCATCGGCCCGTGGGGTCACAAGACGGTGAGCGGCACCGGTCCGGCGCACACCCACTACGGAGACTGGGAGTTTGGCACCGCCGCCGATCTGGATCTGCTGGAGGCGGAGCTGCAGTTCTTCGACGCTCATCTGCGCGACGTGGACGACGGCTACGCTGATCTGCCGCCGGTACGTGTGTTTCTGATGGGCGAGAATCGCTGGGTGTCCAGCAGCGACTGGCCACCGCCGGACGCACACGAGCAGGCCTGGTTTCTCGGCGCGGGGAAGCAGTTGACGCGGGAGGCGCCGACCGGGGACGGCGAGGACACCTATCGCTACGATCCACGGGACCCCGTGCCAACGCGCGGCGGCTCACTCTACTGGGGGCTCGACCACGTGGGCCCCGTCGATGTACGCTCGACGCAGCAGCGGCCGGATGTGCTGTCCTATCTCAGCGAGGTCCTGTCGGCGCCCATGACGATCATCGGTGACGTCTCGCTGGAACTGCACGTGGCCACCGATGCCGAGGACACGGACTTCATCGCCCGGTTGTGTGTGGAAGGTGAGGACGGCGCGGTCATCTGCCTGACCCAGGGCCAGCAGCGATGCCGCTTCCGCAACGATTCATGTCGACCAGAGGTAATGCCCCCGGAGACGGCAACGTGCCTGCAACTGCCCATGGGACAGACGGCGTACACCTTCGCCGCCGGCAGCCGCCTCGTCCTGCTGGTGACATCGAGCGACTTCCCGCGGATCCTGCCGCATCGCAACCGGTTGGCGCCGCTGTGGGAGGGGGATCCGGTGATCGCCACCCAACACGTGCTGTATGGCCCGGTGACATCGTCCCATCTGATCCTGCCCGTCATCGAGGACATATAGATGTCACTCAGGGCCGTGATTTTCGACTTCGACTACACCCTGGCCGACTCTTCGAAGGGCATCATCGACTGTATTCAGACGGCTCAGGCCGGCATGGAACTGCCCATCTCCGATCCGGAGGCCATCCGGCACACCATCGGCCTGGCGGTTCCGGAGATTCTGGCGACACTCAACGGTGAGGAGCAACGCAGTCGGACCGATGAGTTCGCCCGGAGGTTCCGCGACCGGGCGGATGAGGTGATGGCGGACCAGACCTTTATATATAGTGGAGTGCGTCAAACCCTCGAGAGCTTGAAGGCCGCAGATGTGTACAGCGCCATCGCCTCGACGAAGTTTCGCTACCGCATCGAGGAGATTCTCGAGCGGGACGGATTGAGAAGCCTTGTGAACACCGTGATCGGCGCCGAGGATGTGGCGCAGCACAAGCCGGATCCTGCCTGCCTGCATGCGGTACTCGAGAAGCTGGGTATCAGCGCTGACGAAGCACTCTATGTCGGCGACAGCCCACCCGACGGCGAAGCGGCACAACGGGCGGGCATCGACTTTGTCGCCGTACTCACCGGCACCACGCCGGCGTCGGGATTCGATAGTTTCTGCCCTGTGGTCGTACTCGACGATGTGTCCGCTCTGCCCAGGTGGCTGACAAGAAATGACTGAAACCGCCCGAGCCTTCGCTCCCGGCAATATCTCAGGTGTGTTCAAGGTCATCCCGGACGACGATCCGGCGAAGATGCACTCTCTCGGGCTGGGATTCACCGTGAGGGAAGGGGCTACGGTGACGCTGTCGCTGGCACACTCCCCATCGGTGACCTTCAACGGGGAGGCCATCGAGTTTCCCACGGTCAACAATGTGCTGAAGGGGTTGGCGCCGGAGGCAGTCCTGTCGGTGCGCATCGAGACGCCGCTGCCGTTGAGCAGCGGCTTCGGGCTGAGCGGTGCGTCCTCGCTGGCGGCGGCCTTTGCGGCGAACGACCTGCTGTCTCTGGGCCACGACCGTGCAGCTCTGGCCACGGCCGCCCACGTGGCCGAAGTGCAGAACCTGACCGGCCTTGGCGACGTTTGCGCCCAGTACCACGGCGGCTGCCTGGTCAAGCTGGTCGCCGGAGATCCGCTGGCCGCCGAAGCCATGCCCGTGGAGGTAGACGTACCGATCCACTATCAGTACTTCAGTGCCATTCGTACGCGCGATATTCTGTCGGATCCGGAACGTCGCGCCCGGATCAACGCGGCCGCGGATGCGGCGCTGGAGGAGCTGGGCCAGATGAAGAGGCAGTCGGTACTGGAGCTGGGCGATCCGATCCGCGTGTCGCGTCGATTTGCTGAAGACAGCGGCCTGCTGGGCCATGACGGCGTCCGCGCCGCCATCGACGAGGTGGACGGAGCCGGCGGGGTCGCCTCGATGATCATGCTCGGCAACGCCGTGTTCAGCACCGTGCCGTTCACCGGTTCCACGGCGACCACGCTGTCGGCCCGGGCAGTGCAGGTGCTGCCATGAGCGACGTTCCCGAGAGCCACCCGCGGTACGAGTCACTGCGCCTGCGGGATCGCCTTGTGGCCGGCGTCGAAGCCGGCATCACATCGGCCCACGGACTGATCGCCCACGGTCGTGGGGAGGCGTACGACTATCTGCTCGGCGAGACGGGTGGTCCCTGGGCAACCACGGCCACAGAGGCGACGGCGGCGTGGCTGCTGCGGGCCAGCCATCCCGTGCTGTCGGTGAACGGCAACACCGCATCGCTCGTGCCCGAGGACCTCGTGCGGCTGTCGACGGCGACGGGGGCGCCGTTGGAGGTCAACATCTTCCACACATCATCGGACCGAGAGCGGGCCATGGCCGAGCACCTGAAAGCCCACGGCGCCACCGACGTGCTGCTGCCCGACGGCGTTACCGCCATCGAGGGGATCGACTCCAACCGACGGTTCGTGCACTCCGACGGCATCCTGCAGGCGGATGTGATCTTCGTGCCGCTGGAAGATGGTGACCGCTGTGGGGCCCTGCGCCGTCTCGGCAGGGACGTGTTGACGGTGGATCTGAACCCGCTGTCGCGCACGGCGCGCACGGCCACGGTGACGATCGTCGACAATGTGGTGCGCGCCCTGCCGGCGCTGCTGGATCAGGTCGAGCGTCTGCGCGATCAAGGTGAAGCCGCCCTGGATGGCATCATAAGAGACTTTGACAACACGTCGGTGCTGGCTCAGGCCGAGCAACGCATACGCACAGGAGGAAGGTAACGAGCATGTTCCGTGTTGGACTGACGAACGACTTCCTGCGCGCCGACGGATCACAGGCATTTCCCGACATCGACACCTCAGCTCTCGATGTGAGTGGTGTCGCCTGGGCCTGTCTCTGCGAGGCAGGTGCAGGCGACGAACTGCCGCCGACACAGATGGATGATCTCGACGCCGTCCTGGTGCTGGGGCCACAGGTCACGGACAGGACGCTCGAGACCGCCGATCGCCTGGCCGTTGTTGCCCGTCTCGGTGTGGGCTACGACTCGGTGGACATCGATGCCTGTACTCAACTAGGCGTGGCGGTGACGATCACACCCGACGGTGTCCGTCGCCCCGTGGCGAGTGCGGCCCTGGCCTTCCTGCTGGCCCTGGCCCACAAGATGCCACTCAAGGATCGACTGCTGCGTCAGGGACGCTGGTCGGAGAAGGCCGATCACATGGGGACGGGGTTACGTGGCCGGACGCTGGGATTGGTCGGGCTCGGCAGCATCGGTCAGGAGATCTGTCGACTCGTGTCGCCTCATCAGATGAACATCATCGCCTTCGATCCGTACGCTTCGGATACGGCTGCGACCGAACTGGGGGCCAGCCTGCTAGGTCTCGACGAGTTGCTGGAAGCGGCGGACTTCATCGTTGTCTGCTGTGCGTTGACGGAGGAGACGCACCATCTCATCGGGGTCGCCCAGCTCGAGCGCATGAAGCCACAGGCACAGGTGATCAACGTCGCCAGGGGACCGATCATCGATCAGGCAGCGCTGACGGCGGCGCTCGGGACCGGGGGTATCGCCGGTGCCGCCCTGGACGTATTCGAGCGGGAGCCCGTGGATGCAAACGACCCGCTGCTGGGTTTCGACAACGTCATCCTCTCACCCCACGCCCTGGCGTGGACGGACGAGAGTTTCCGCATGATGGGGGAGAGCGCCTTCCGCGCCATCCTCGAGATATCGTGCGGGCGGGCGCCCGAGAATGTGGTGAACTCCGAGGTGCTCGACAGCACACTCTTCCAGCAGCGACTGGCGGCATCTGCCCGCCGCCGCAGTGACTCACAGGAGGGCAACTGAAGGATGCGGGCAAATCCGGTACGACAGACGCTGCAGCAGGGCGGGCGCAGTCTCGGCACGATGGTGATGGAGTTCGGCAGCACCGGTGTGGCACGGCTGGCCGACAACGCCGGCGCCGAGTTTGTCCTCTTCGACATGGAGCACTCGGCGTGGTCCATCGAAACGGTGCGGACACTGATCGCCACCTGCGGCGGCACCGAGGCGGTGCCCTTCGTCCGGATCCCGGCGACGGAGTATCACTTCGCCGCTCGCGTTCTCGACGCCGGCGCCATGGGGGTGATGGTGCCCATGGTCAACGACGCCGAACAGGCGGGGAGGCTGGCTGACTTCTGTCGCTATCCACCGACGGGGAAGCGTGGCGCCGGCTTCGGTGCCGCCCACGACGACTACCGGGTGGACGGGGACGTGGCCGACAAGATGACGCGGGCCAATGACAGGACCCTCATCATCGCTCAGATCGAGAGTGCCGAGGGCGCGCGCAATGCCCGTCAGATCGCCGCCGTGGACGGTGTCGACGTGCTGTGGATCGGCCACTTCGATCTGGCCAACTCCCTCGGTATTCCCGGCCAGTTCGATCGTCCGGAGTACCTGAGCGCACAGGACGCCGTGCGCGACGCCTGCGAGGCGGAGGGCAAGGCTCTCGGCCGCCTGGCGACGACGGCGGAAGAAGCCGGACGGCTGCTGGAGTACGGTTACCGCATCCTCGCCGTCGGCCTCGACACCGATCTCTATCGGCGCGGTCTGTCCCGTGAGTTGTCCGGCGCCCGCGAGTTGCTGCTCTGAGCCGACCACCGACAAGCGCCGACGTCGACGACGCAGTCGCCTTCATCCGGCCGCACCTGCCGACGACGCCTTTGCTGCGATGCGAAGGGCTGTCGCATCTGCTGGGGTGTGACTATTCCATCAAGTGTGAGAACCTGCAGCCCGTGGGAGCCTTCAAAGTCCGCGGCGGTGTAAACCTGGTAGGTCGCCTGTCTTCTGAGGAGAAAGAGGCGGGGCTGATCAGCGCCAGCACGGGAAACCACGGCCAGTCCATTGCCTGGGCGGGACGACGTTTCGGCGCTTCCGTGGTCATCTATGCACCGGCGGAGGGCGCCAACGAGGCCAAGCTGGCGGCCATACGCCACCTGGGGGCCGAAGTGCGCCAACACGGACGCGACTTCGACGAGGCGCGCATCGCCGCCGGACAGGCCGGCGACGAAGAAGGACGGCGATTTGTGCATTCGGCGAACGAACCGCAGCTGATCGCCGGCGTCGGGACGACGGGGATTGAGATTCTCGAAACGCTGCCTGACGTGGAGACCATCCTCGTGCCCGTCGGCGGGGGCAGCGGCGCTGCCGGCATGTGCCTGGCAGCCAAGTCACGCAATCCGTACATCGAGGTAATCGGTGTGCAGTCGGCGTCAGCGCCGGCGGCGCAACAGGCATGGGCCCAGCGGCGTCTCGACATCGAGGCGGACACGTCAACGCCACACGAGGGTATGGCGACGCGTGTTCCGTTTGAGATGACGATGCAGATCCTGTGGGAGCAACTCGACGACTTCATTCTCGTGGAGGACGACGAGGTCGATGCTGCCATCCGCCTACTGGCGCGGGAGGCGAGGCTGGTGGCTGAGGGGGCCGGGGCGGCAAGTCTGGCGGGGGCGTTGAAGCTGGCCGACCGGCTGAAGGGGCGCCGGGTGTGCGGTGTGCTGTCGGGAGGAAATCTGCCGATGGCGCGTTATGCGGGGGTGCTGAGCGCCGGCTGAGTCACTCCGGCGCCGCGGTGCAGTGGTCGACGAGCTGGTGGATCTCATCGGGCAGCTCGCTGCCCAGGCGATCGCGCAGATCGACCACGGCGGAGGTCTCCAACCCCAGTTTGCGCAGGACTTCGGCGGCGTAGAGCCGCGGTTCGTCCTGCAGATAGCTGAAGCCCAGCTCTTTGCTCAGTTCGTCGGCAAGGTGGATCAGACAGGCCAGATCGGAAGGCGTTGACCCTACCGTGTGATGTGTACCCACGGCTTCGGCGAGCAGTTCACCGACGTTCGACTTCATCATCAGCAGCCGTCCGAGGAGTTCGTGGTTGGCCACGTCGCCGGTGGCTCGCTCGGCCTCGCGGAAGGTGCAGTTATTGGCGTCCATGTGCGCGATCAGCTCCTGGAAGTGGTCCCAGAAGAAGAACCCGAGCATGAGTTTGCCGGCATCGTGCAGCAAGGCTCCGATCCAGTAATCGTTGAACTGCAGCTCCGACTCCAACCGCAGCAGCTTGCCCCGGTAAAGGCGGTCGGCGATGACGGCGCAGGCCACGGAATGCTCCCAGAAGCGCCGCAGGTCGAAGAAGCTGTCCTCGGGCTTGACGAGGGAGTTCATCAGCTTGATCTGCTGGGCGATAGAGCCCACCTCACGACGACCCAGACGGAGAATGGCGTCGTGCATGGACCAGCCGCCCTTGTGGCCGGAGCCGGCGAACAGGGGTGAGTTGACCACCTGCAACAGCTTGTGGACAATGGCCGGATCTGATGTGAGCACATCCGCCAGCTCGTCGACACTGCCCTCGGGGTCATCGACCAGACTCATGATGCGCATGGCGACCTCGGGCAGGGTCGGCAGGGCCTTGACGTTGCGCACGCGCTGGGCAACCCGCTCCTGCATCTGCTCGAAAGGCAGGGCGAGGACATCTTCGGAGAACAGTTCACCCACGCCACGCTGGGCGAAGACCCGTTCCACCGTTTTCTGCAGAGAACCGGGCGAGTGGGCGGAGAGGGCGTCCTCCCAGGTGACGAACCAGACGTCATCCAGTCGATGGCAGAGCTCTTCGTACTGGGCCTGGAAGGGGGCCGGGATGATGAGAAACAAGGGCAGTTTGCCCTCGAAGTTGAGGGACGACAGTGACGTGCGGCTGTCCGTCTTGCGGTCAAGGATAGCCGCAGCACAGATCAGCCGGTCCTCCTGGTCCTGAACGGCCGAGAACCCTTCGTAGAAGGTGTTGGCCATTACCAGGTCGAGGCCGTAGCGGTAGTTGAGCAGCAGCATCAGGTGCCGGACCAGGGTCTTCTGCGTCCTGCCCTCCGGGGCGACGATGAGGGCGAACGGGTCGCCTGATGTCTTCGGGTCAGTCACGGCCTTGAAATCTACTTGGGAAGGCGGTTGGCTTCAACGACGGGCCCCGGGTTACATTGCTGACTTCAATAACCAGAGAGGCTGTGTTATCCCCACCGAACGTCCTCATCCTGATCTCCGACCAGCACAGCCGGCATCACCTCGGCTGCTATGGCGACGAACTGGTGCGGACCCCGCATATCGACAGACTCGCTGCCGAGGGGATACGCCTGAACGCGGCCTATTGTGCGGCGCCCGTCTGTGTGCCGAGCCGCATGTCTTTCATGACGTCGCGCCGACCCAGCGCCAACCGTGTCTGGATGAACGGCAACGCTCTCAACTCCGCCATCCCCACGTGGGCCCACGCTATGGGCGCCGCCGGCTACGAGACCTCTCTGGTGGGGCGCATGCACTTCGTCGGCGCCGACCAGCGGCATGGATTCGAGCACCGTCCGGTGGGCGAGTACAGCGCTCACCACCCTGGGGCATCGAGGCAGGGCGCCGGGATGTTTCAGACGATCCCCGCCTCCACGTCAGGGCAGACGCGGGTGGCTGTCGAGATCGCCGGTCGCGGGCGAACGAACTATCAGACTTTCGACGAC
Organism: Gemmatimonadaceae bacterium; assembly: GCA_002726335.1. The sequence continues at coordinate 3,979 of PBSR01000044.1, read as the reverse complement.
ATCATCACCGATGGAGCCCTCGATTTTCTGGACGAGAAAGCTCGAGCTTCCGAGGGTGACCGGCCCTTTGCCGCCGTCGTAGGCCACGTCCTGCCCCACTGTCCCTTCGTCGCTCCCGACGAGTTGTTCGACTACTATTACGACCGCGTGGACGTGCCACGGCAACCCGCGGCTGATGAGCAACCACAGGCGGTGGTGAACTTTCGGCAGCGGCGTGGGCTGCTCGAGCCGCCTCTGCCCGACGAGCGGGTCCGTGTTGCCCGGGCCGCTTATTTCGGCCTGTGTGAGTACCTCGACCGACAGGTGGGGCGGGTGCTGGACAAGCTCGACGAAACGGGTCTGGCACAGAACACGCTCGTCATCTACGCCAGCGACCATGGCGAGATGGCCGGTGAGCACGGTTGCTGGTGGAAGAGCAACTACTATGAAGGCTCGGCGGGCGTGCCTCTGGTGGCCCGTCTGCCAGGCGTGATCCCGGCGGGAAGCACAAGCGATGAGATCTGCAACCTGATGGACATCGGTCCCACCCTCGTCGATCTGGCTGGTGCAGCGCCGCTCCCACGTACGGATGGCCACTCGCTGTGGCGTGTGCTGCAGGAACAGAAAGACGATCGCCGCCCCGGCGAGACCTTCAGTGAACACGGGCCGACCCGTGGTGAGGCACCATCACGCATGATCCGCCGGGGACGATGGAAGCTTTACAAGTACGCAGATGACACGCCACCCGTGCTGTTCGACCTGATCGACGATCCGGATGAACTGCATGACCGCGCTGGTGATCCCGCCCTGGCGGAGTTGCGCCAGCAACTGCTGCGCGCCCTCTATCTGGACTGGGATCCGGACTTCGTTCGCCGGGACTGCGAGCGCCAGGCACAGGACATGGCGCTGCTGTCCGCCTGGGGAGCGGCGGTGGAGCCAGCACACGAGGACACACTGCCCGTGCCGGAAGGCGCGGAGCAGATCGAACGCCGCTGACGAGGGAGCACATGGACGTTCTCCAGACAATTCTGCAACAACTGGCAGCCACTCTTTCCGGCACGACGGGCTGGATCCAGTCCCATCTCTCGGCCATATGCACGGCCATTGTGACGACCTTGCTCGTCATCTTCGGCGACGAGATCAACGGCTTCATCAAGGACCGGATCCGCGGCTTCAACTTCTTCATACGCACGGGGGCCTTCGTGCTGCTGTGCGTGTTCGGCTATGGCATGCTCGCCGCCGCTGGCGCTTCCGCTATCCGCAGCCTGCTGCTCTACTTCGGTGGCCACTACCTGCCTCTCACCGTCATCGCCGCCTTCGTCGTGATGGGCATGTTGGCGGAGCGCAAGAAATACATGTGATCAGGAGACATACCCGATGACCACCTTTCGCAAACTCGACCTCAGTTCTCACTACAACGCCGGACTGACCAACGTCCCTCTGGGTGACGACCACTGGCTGTGGCCACACACGGGCGATGACCCGCAGCGCACGGCGCTGACCGGGTTGCCCTCAGGGGAATGTCGTTTCTGGGGCGTGCCTTTCGGCATCGGCGACAGCAGCGCCCAGCAGTGGTTCGTACAGGTGACCGAGGCCGGCAGGGACACCGACAAATCCGTAACCATCCCAGTGGGCGACCGGGCTCAACGCATCCTCTTCGCCCATGTCTGTGCACCGGTGGACGGAAAATGGGTGACCCTCGACGGCGCCAGCGAACCCGTGGGCAGGTACGTGATCCGCTACGCCGATGGCTCCGAGACGGAGCAGGGACTGCGTCGCCGCTGGGAGGTGCATGACATCGCCACTCAGTGGGGACACCACCCGTTTCTGTGCCGTAATTGCCGGACCTTTCACCCGGTGGATATCAATGATACCGTGCTAGGGTACGGCCGCGGCCAGACCGGCGAGTACAACGCCTGGTTTCGTGGCGATGGCAGCCCCGCAGGGGGACCCAACGAGATGGGAGGGGACCTGTCCGGCTGGTGGCTGTTCGACTTCGACAATCCCCATCCCGACCTGGAGATCGCCGAGATCGTGCTGGAAGCGACGTCGGACATCCCCGTCGCCCTCGGAGCGGTCACCTTGTGCGACGAGGACTCCGATCCCTTCGCCTGGCCATCGCGCAAGACTGTGGCGGTCACTGTGGACGGCGCTGAGGCAGCGCCCACCGTCGACATGGAACGGGGGGTCATCGTCCGTCAGGACGACCTGTTCGAAGCGGGTGAGGATTTCCTGACGACGGACGAAACCGGCTGGGGAACCGGTGGTCAGCAGGTACGAAAAGGCGGCTATGTGGAGGTACACGGGTCGACGCAGGGCACGTTGAAGGTCACCGCCGGAGAGGCGGATGCGACGGCGGACTTCGGCTGGGGTGAGGTGCTGGAAAAGGGTGGGGCGACACAGGGACCGGTGCAGATCGAAGTGGTGGGTGAGGAGGGCACCCAGTGGGTGCACGTGCGCGTCGTCGACGAGGATTCGGGTGACCGCGTGGGCTGCCGGATTCACTTTCGCTCGAAGGAGGGCGCCTACCTGGCGCCCCACGGGCATCAGGCAGACGTCAACATCGCCTGGTTCGAGGACATGGGGGCGGACTGCAAGACACGGGGCACACCCTACGCCTATATCGACGGCAACTGCCAGATCGAGATGCCCATCGGAACGAATTATGTGGAGGTCGTACGCGGTTTCGAGTACGACCCGACACGCCAACTCGTCGAGATCAAGCCGGGGCAGCGGCATCTGACATTGAAGGCCAAGCGCGTCTTCGACATGAAGCAGAACGGCTACTACTCAGGAGACACGCACGTTCACTTCCTGTCGTCGCAGTCGAGTGCCCTCGAGGCGGAGGGTGAGGATCTGAACGTCGTCAACCTGCTGGCCAGCCAGTGGGGCCGGCTGTTCACCAGTTGGGGCGAGTTTACCGGGGGTGTGGCACCGACGTCGACGGAGAACCACATCGTCTACGTGAGCCAGGAGAACCGGCAACACGTGCTGGGACATATCAGCCTGCTGGGCCTGAAGGACCTGGTGGCGCCCATATGTACGGGCGGTCCCAACGAGGACTGGATCGGCGGCGAGATCCAGGTCATCATGGCCGATTGGGCGGAGGCTTGCAAGGCGCAGGGCGGACTCGTCATCATGCCCCACATGCCGTCACCTGACTTCGAGAACGCCGCCAATATCGTCATGGGGCACGCCGACGCGGCGGAGATGTGCTGGGTGTGGCAGGGCGAGCAGATCGGCCAGGGGGAGCAGGGCTACTACCGCTGGCTCAACGTCGGTCAGAAGTTGCCCATCGTCGGCGGCACCGACAAGATGTCGAACGGCCGGATCCTCGGCGGCTCACGCACGTACGCCAAGTTGCAGGAAGGACGGGAGTTCACCTACGACAACTGGTGCCAGGCGGTGCGTGCGGGCAACACCTTTGCCAGCACCGGGGCCATGATCGACCTGCGCGTCGAGGGCGTCGAGATGGGTCAGGAGATCGCCATTCCCGGCAACGGCGGATCCGTCGAAGTGGAGGTCACCGCCTGGAGCGTCTGGCCCCTGACCGGTGTGGAACTGATCGTCAACGGCGTACGCCACGAACGCGAGATCGTCGACGAGGGAGAGCGCTCGATCACGCTGAAGACGAAGGTGAAGACGGAGAAGTCCTGCTGGATCGCGGCGCGCTGCTGGGGGCCGTACGCCACCGACGCCGGACCGGTGATGGCGCATTCTTCCCCGGTCTACGTCGACGTGGGGCGTCGCTGTGCCTTTGAGGAGACGGACGGAGAGTACCTGATGACACATATGGAGGGCGGCGTGACCTGGGCGGAGAGGATCGGCGTGTTCAAAGATGAGCAGGTGCGCGGCCGGCTGATCGGGCTGTTCCGTGAGGCGCAGGCTGAACTGGCGCGCAGAGCCTCCGACATATGACGCACGACCTGAAGGGTAAGGTGGCGCTGGTTACCGGGGCCGGGGGAGAACGTGGCATCGGCCGGGCGATCGCTCTGCGGCT
>PBSR01000043.1 GCA_002726335.1 Gemmatimonadaceae bacterium | reverse complement strand
TGAAAACCCACTTTGCCGAGATGATCTGGCACGAGATCCGTGACGCCGCCCAGGCGTCGAGGGTGGCCGTGCTGCCTGTTGCCACATACGAAGACCACGGACCGCACCTGCCCGTGGACACCGACGTGGTGCTGTGCAGCGGCATCTGCGACCGGGCCGTGGAGCGCATGCCAGACGATGCTGTCCTCGTCCCGCCTGTCACACACGGGTACAGTCCGCATCACATGGACTTCCATGGCACTCTGACCATCACCTGGGACACCTTCATCCGCTATGTGAAGGACATCTGCTGCAGCCTGGCCCATCACGGATTCGAGCGAATCCTGATCGTCAACGGCCACGGCAGCAACGCCTCGCCCCTGGATCTTGCCGCACGACTGAGCGTGCTGGAGTTCGAAGGGAAGATTCACTGCGCCAGCGTCAGTCACTGGGATCTGCGCCGGGCCAGGGACGAGGGCGCCAGGTTGCGTGATTCGGACTATGGTGGCACGTCTCACGGCGGTGAGTACGAGACCTCGCTGTACCTGGCGCTAAAGCCGGAGCTGGTGGAGATGGACAAGGCCGTCGACGAGCGCTCGCCCATGTCGCCCAGCTTCCGCACCGATCTGCTGGCGGGAACCCATCCCGAGGGGTCGTCGGCGAGACTTGTGCCCTACTGGAGCTCACAGACGGCCAGTGGTGTCATGGGAGACGCGAAGTCGGCCACAAGAGAGAAGGGAGAGGCATGGCTCGAGGCTGCGGTCAGTGGTCTCGTCGATCTGGTGCGTGAACTGCGGGCGCAGCCCATCCTGCCGCGACGGGATCAGCACTGATGCCACTCTCGCCTGGCATCCTGGATCGCTTTTCACTCGAGGGGCGAGTGGCCGTCGTCAGCGGCGGCTCGGGCCCGTTGTTCGGTTCGAGCATCTCTGAAGCCCTGGCTGAGGCCGGCGCAACCGTGGTCTCGGCGTCGCGCTCGGAGGAACGCAACGAGGCGCTTGCAGCCGGCCTGAGAGAGCGTGGGTGGAGAGCTCACGCGGCCCAGTTGGACATCGCCGATGCAGACTCGATCGCGGCACTCGCCACCCATGTTGACGAGCGGTTCGGCGGCGCTGACATCCTGGTGAACAGCGCCGTCGTCGGCCGCGACGCCGGTTTCGACGAGCAGACACCCGACCACTGGGAGCACAGTGCTCAGGGCAACATGGTGGGCCTTTTTGCCATGTGCAAGGCTTTCCTCCCGGTCATGGTCGAGCGGGGTCGAGGCTCGATCATCAACATCTCGAGCATCTATGGCGTCGTCGCCAACGATCCAAGCCTCTACGAGGGCACGGATATGAAGCAGCCCCCCGACTACACCTTCGTGAAGGCTGGCATGATCAACTTCACCCGCTACCTGGCCAATTACTTCGGCAGGCAGGGAGTACGGGCCAACTGCATCTGCCCCGGCGGCTACGCCGACGATCAGCCGGAGCCATTCGTTGATCAGTACACGAAACGGGTCCCCGTGGGGCGGATGCTGGAAAACGACGACATCAAGGGCGCTGTTGTCTTTCTTGCCTCGGATGCCTCCGAGTACGTCACCGGTACATCCCTGATGGTCGACGGGGGCTTTACGTCTCTGTGATTGCGGCCATCGATTTTTCCCGGTCTTTTCTGTGGTGGCGGATCGACACGGACAAGGTGCCACCCGGAACGATCACCGTACCGCCGCCCTATGCACTGAACAATGCCCGCATGCCCCTCGACTGCCTGTGCACGATCGAGGGGGCGGGTGCGGTGCGATCCTTCGCTCTGGGTGCCAGCTGCAAGACCGAGGCGGTCGGTGCCGAGAGGGACATCTGGCCGCAGCCGAATGCCGACTTCATCCAGGTGCTCTCCGACGACGGCGAGGCCCTCGGAATCAAGACCTACGAGGTGGCGGATCGTCAGATTCCTCTGCACCTGCCGGAGTTGGGCCTGCAACCCGAACACCAGGTCTGCCGTGTCGCCGATGTCTTCGAGAGTGCCCGCACCGACGTCACCCGCGTCGACGCAGAGCCGCTGACGACGGCACCCGCGGCCGTTGAGGCCATTCTGACGAACCGGCGCCTCGTGGCGCGCACCAGCTGGCGGGAGGCGGAGCACGATGTCGTGCTCGACTATCCGGTGAAGACGGTGAACGCCAACGAGCGTGACACCGTATTCCAGCCCGACACTGGGCCGGTGCTCGTCCCGGATCCGGCGCTACCACCTGCCGGCTGGATCCAGGGGCTGCAGCTGGCCTTCATCGCTTTCAACCGGTTCGACTGGGCCGAGCTGTTGATCCGCGAGCCGGTGTCCGTCGCCGAGGCAGTGTCCACCTGGCACTACACCCGCCCTCGACGCGTCGAGTGTACCAATGAACTGTTTGCCCTGATCGCCTGAAGGAGGAATTCACACCGTGCTGTCCATCGCTCAAAAATGCCGGTTCCGTGACGAGGGTTATCTCGTCCTGCCGGGAGCCGTGTCCCGGGCGCAGGTGACCGCGGCTCGACACGCCATCAATCATTCCCTCGGCGAAGAGGGGATGAACAAGGACGAACTGCCCAGGATGCGCTCCCAGACCTACTGTCGCGAGATCCGGGAAGATGCCGCCATCAGCGACCTGGCGAATCGCTCCTCCGTCATCCCCGCAGTCGAAAGCCTGGTCGGGGCCGGCAACGTGCAAACGCCCGGGGGCGGGCAGATCGCACTTCGGTTTCCCCGGGCACCCGGTGAGGATCCTGGTGCGCCAAGAGGCCACCTCGATGGCCTCGGCAGCGGTGCCAACGGCATCGACAGGGGAGTCTACAACCGAGGCTTTACGAGCCTTGCCGTGGTCTACCTGTGTGACGTGCCGGAGCCCAACATGGGCAATTTCACCGTGTGGCCTGGTTCGCACCTTTTCTTTGCGGAGCACCTCCGCCAGAATGGCCACGAGATTCTGGCCGAGGGCATGCCGCAGGTAGAACTGCCACAGGGACCCCTGCAGATCACGGGACAACGCGGGGATCTCGTCATCGCCCACCATCTGCTCGTACACACGGCGGCGCCGAATACATCCTCCGAGACCAGGTATGCAGCCATCTTCCGCCTGCGCCACAAAGAGGTTGAGAGCGTCGGTCTGGAGGCCTTCACCGACCTGTGGCGCGAATGGCCGGGCGTGGCCGAACTCGACGGTGCCCCAGCGCAGTGATCTGGCAGACCTCACCGTTCCTGCCGGCGCTGCTGCTGACGGCGCTGGCGTGCGCCATCCTCGGCGTCCATGTGTGGCGACATCGACCGGCGCCAGGCGTCGGCCCGGCGGTGGGCAGCTTCATTGCCACGGCAGGTTGGAACGCCTGCTACGCGATGGAGCTGTCGAGCGCCAACTATTCGGCCCAGCTGTTCTGGGCTAACGTCCAGTACATCTTCATCTCTGCCACACCGGCACTGATGATCACCTTTGCCCTGATCTACACCGGCCGTGGAGCATTGTTGTCGCGGGGAGTTGTGCTGGCGCTGCTCATCGAGCCGGCGATCACGGTCCTCCTCGCCTTTTCCAGCGAAGCGCTTCCCTGGCTCCGCACCGGCGGCGAGCAGCTGCTCGTGGATGGCGTGGTGATGGTATCCTGGAGCTACGGCACCTACTTCTGGCTGCACACGATCTACTCGTATCTGCTGATGGCGACGTCGACGGTGATCCTCGTCCCCGTCATCATGCGGTCGCCTCATCTCTACCGCTTGCAGGCAGGTGCCGTCGTGTTGGGGGTTATGGCGCCGTGGCTCGCCAACGCGCTCTATGTGCTGAGGTACAGTCCCTTTCCAAATCTCGATCTCACACCGTTCTCCTTTTTCTTCTACGCCGTGTCTGTGGGCTGGGCTCTGACGCGTCTGCAGTTCCTGGATGTGGTGCCCATCGCCCGGGACAGCGTCATCGAAGATCTGCAGGATGCCGTACTCGTCATCGGCCTGAACGGACGTGTGGCCGACGCGAATCCAGCGGCTGAGCGCCTGCTGGGACTTTCAGGCAGCGAACTGATCGGACTCAGGACAGCAGATCTGGCCACCCAGCTGGCCACCGCACTCGACCCATCCGTGCCGTTGCCGACAGAACACGAGGTCGCTTTCGGCGAGGCGCCAGACCAGCACGTCTTCGAGTTGAGACTCGATGAAGTTCATGACCATCGGGGTGCCCCCAGAGGTCGGGTCGCGGTGTTCCATGATCTCACGGAACGCAAACTGGCCGAAGAAGAGCGGGTCCGATCACAGCGCCTGCTGGCCGCCGGTGAGCTGGCGGCGGGCATCGCCCACAACCTGAACAACATTCTCGTCGGCATTCTGGCGCCGGCGCGGCGGCTGCAGGACGGCGAGACGGGCGAACTGGCGCGGGATACGGGCACCATTGTGGCGGCAGCAGAACGGGCTCGTGATCTGGTACAGCGGCTGAATCGCGGCGGTGACGCCGAGTCCGCAATCGCTCTCGAGGGAGTCGACGTGGCAGCCGTTATCGGTGAGGCCGTCGAAGCGGCACGACCTCGCTGGGAGGATGCCGCAGGCAAGCGAGGCGTCGCGATCGATCTGACACTGGAGATCGAGCAGGTCCCCCCCGCAAGATGCGACCGCACCGGCCTCCACGATGCGCTGCTCAATCTCATACTCAATGCCGCCGACGCCATGCCCGAGGGAGGAAATCTGACCATCGGCACCTGTCCGCAGGATGACTGCATTGCCGTGAGGGTCATGGACACCGGGACAGGGATGGACGCCGAAACCGTCAGCCGGGTCTTCGAGCCCTTCTTCACAACAAAGGTCGATGTCGGTACCGGACTCGGTCTGAGCACGGTCTACCGCTCGGTGATGCGTTGGGGTGGAGACATCACGATCGACAGCACCCCGGGAGAAGGCACGACATTCTGCCTGCTGCTGCCGGTGTCGGAGGGCGATCCAGTCACCCCAGAGAAGCCAGACACAGGTCCCATCACCCCGACCGGATCGGCCCGTATCCTGGTCGCCGAAGACGAGGCGATCGTCGCCATGGTCCTGTCCGACACGGCGCAGAGCCTTGGGTACGAGGTAGAGGTCTTTGGAGACGGTGCCGAAGCTCTGAAGCGTCTGTCCCGCGGCGATGTGGACGTTGCCGTCCTCGACCTCGGTATACCGGGACTGTCAGGAGATGAGGTGGCACGGCAGGCTCGAGAGCATAATTCGAGACTGACGACGGTGCTCATGACAGGCTGGTCGATCGAACCTGAAGACGAGCGCATGCGTCCTTTCGATTTTCTGTTACAGAAACCATTCGACGGTCAGCAGTCCCGCACCGTCGTCGAACGGGCGGTGGCCATGAGCCGTCTCCGCCGTCCCGAAAGAATGGAGCCGTCATGACGGAAGCCGCGATTCGGTTACGTCCACGTTACCACCGCTGGCACGTGGACCCCGGCGTGGACTGGATCGAGTCGAACACGACCTACGCTCACCTCGACTGGACGATTCCTCGCGATCAGTGCACCCTCGTATTGCTCGACGTGTGGAACCAGCACTATCTGAAGGACACCGAGGCTCGCGCTGAGGCCATCATCCAGCAGCGTCTTCGGCCGCTGCTGCAGTCGTGTAGAACCGCCGGACTGCCCATCGTCCACGCCCCATCACCACCTCAGGCAAAGGAACATCCGCAGTGGCTGCAGCTGCAGGGCTGGGACGAACCATCCTGGCCCCAGGATGACAGCTGGCCACCGCGGCGATTCCGCCGCAGTGAGGGGGAGTACGCCGCCTATCGTCAACCGGATGAGCCGCGGGACCCGGAGCGGGAGGCCCATCGCGCCGGTCTGCGGATTCACCCCGACATGCAGCCAGAACCCGGTGAACCCGTCGTGGCCACCGGGCAGGAGCTGCACCTGTGGTGCCGGGAGAAGGGCGTGCTGTTTCTGTTGTTCGCCGGGTTCAACACGAATGCCTGTATCCTGCACCGCGATTACGGTACGATCGATATGAACCGTCGGGGATACACGGTGGTCATCGTCCGTGACTGCACCACGGGCATGGAGTCCGCGCAGACCCACGAAGCCCTCGGGCAGACAATCAACGCCATCCTGCTGTCGGAGATGTTCGGCCGTTACTCGGTCAGCTCCGAAGAGATGATCTCGGGGCTCTGATCATGGTGGAGGAAAGTGTGTTCGACTCTCCCTATCTAGACCAGGAGGGCACGACGCGTTGGCTGCGTGGCAATCACCATGGCCATTCGACTCTGTCCGACGGCCACGAATCGCCCGGGCAGCTGCTGAGGGCGTACGAAGAGGCCGGCTACGACTATCTGGCGCTGAGCGAGCATGACCTGTTTGCCGATCCTGCAGACTATCAGACCGCTACGTCCATGTGCCTGCTGCCGGCGGTGGAAGTCACATCGGCGCAGGGGCAGTCGCTGATGCACCTCGGTGCGGCCCATGAGCTGCCGCCACGGCAGCTGTCGGCACCGGAGATCATGGCAGCAGTCCACGATGCAGGTGGACTGTTCATCTTCGACCATCCGAACTGGAAACCCGTGCCTGAGTATGCCACCGACGAACTGCTCGACTCGATGGCAGACCTGCGGGGTATGGAGATCTACTGCGGGGTCATCGAAAGACTGCCGGGCGAAGCGAAGGCGACCGATCGCTGGGATCGCCAGCTGAGCCGGGGCCGCCGACTGTGGGGGCACGGTACCGACGATCAGCACGAGGCGACAGACCGGTTCATCGCCTGGAACTGCGTGCAGTGGCCGAAGGAGATTCCCGTAGACGCGGCCGGTGTCATCGAGGCCCTTGGCAACGGCAGGTTCTATGCAACGACAGGTGTGACAATCGCCAGAGTCGGCACGACCAGGACGGGGGCCGCTGCTTCGTCGAGTCGGATGCGGACGAGATCCGCTGGGTCACCAACGGCGGGGTGATCGTCAAGAAGGAGATCGGTGGCGTCGGCAGCCTGACGGTGGAAGAACTTCGACAGGCAGCTTCGCCGGAGGGCGATCTCTACGCCCGGGGAGAGTGTCTGGGGCGCGGCTCCGCCACAGCCTGGACGCAGCCCTTTTGGGTCGCCTCATGAGCGCCATCGTCAAAGGGCCGTATCTGCAGTGGCCCACGGTGTCGTCGGTGACGGTCATGTGGGAAACAGCAGCAGAAGAGAAGGGTTCGGTGGCATGGTATGAGACGGAACAACTGCACAGCGGACTGTCCGGCCGCGCCCGCACACTGACCGCCACGCGGCGCACCGCCACCGAGGAAGGTGTGGGGCGCATCCATCGCGTGGAACTCACCGGGTTGAGTCCTGAGACGGAGTACCACTACCAGGTCGAGGGGGAGACGGGCGATCCGCATACATTCTATGCCGCGCCACCGCCGGAGAGGCCGTTCTGTTTCTGCGTAACCAGTGAAACCGGGGGCTACGGTGACGACGACATCAATCGGCGCCTGTTCGCAGAGATGTCACGCTGGCGCCCGGACATGCTTCTCGTCGTCGGTGACGCGGTGCGCGACGGCAGGCAGTACGACGACTGGGAGCGCTTCTTCTTCGGACCCGCAAGGGAGTTGCTGCACTCGACACCGTTCTACCTGTGTCCGGGAAACCACGAGGAAAATGCCGACTGGTTCTATCGATTCACGGCATTCTCCGACCCGGGGAATTTCTACGGCTTCGATTTCGGCAACACGCACTTCACCGGTCTCGACAGCACACGCCTCGTCGAATACGTCGACGGTGCACCACAGCCGACGGCGGAGTTGGAGCCCGAGTCCACCCAGCGGCGCTTTCTGCGCCAGGATCTGTCGACGCCTGCGGCGGTCGAGGCGCGCTGGCGCATCGCCTTCTTCCACTATCCGCCATACGTTTCTGGCGACTTCGAGGTCGGGCAGATGCGTGAGCTGGTTCCAGACCTGGAGTCGGGGGGCGTCGACGTGGTCTTCAATTCGCACACGATCGTCTATGAACGAAGTCACCCGTTGCAGGGTGGTCGCTTTGATGAGGATGGGGGCATCGTCTATGTCGTGGCCGGAGGGGCGGGGGCCAAACCAGACTGGTTCCACGTGAAGAAGCCGGCGCATACGGCGCAGGCCCTGGCGGTGCCGCACTTCGTACTGGTTACCGTGGCGGGACGGACGCTGGAGGCGCGGGCCGTCGACGTGGACGGTCACGTATTCGATTCGTTTGTGCTGCGGAAGTAACTTCTACCGAAAGGTGGGACAGTCGACGAGAGTCGGCTTTTGGCCTTTGGGCAGGGGCACCTGGAAGGCATTCAGGGTCATGGCCGTCATCGAGTAATAGCCGATGAGTCCGGTGAGCTCAACCATGCCAGCCTCCCCGAGAAGATCCCGGGCCGTGGCGAAGGTTCGTTCCTGGATGAAGCGGTTGTAGACGAGCTCGGCCGTGTAATCGTAGACCGTCTGTTCGTCGTCACGGTCGAACTCCGGATACTGTCCCAGGCGGATGGCCTCGATCAGTTCCGGAGACAGGCCGGCTTCGGTGGCGAAGGGTTCGTGCAGCGTCCATTCCAGCTGGCAGTCCCAGGCACGGGCCGTGACGAGGATGGCCAGTTCGCTGAGTCGCGATTCAAGACGGGTTTCGTAGCGCACGAGGGCGCCGAGCTTCTGCGCTCGATCGGCGAATTCGGGGCTGTGCAGCCAGGTGCCGAAAGGGCCGGCCACGTCGCCACGGGACTCGGCGATGGCATCATACACGGGCTTGTGCTCGTCGGCCAGGTCGGAACGACCCAGTTGGCGCAGGCGGCTCGAACTCAACGGGATTCTCCCTTACTCCCAATCGATCAGAATGGATGACATGGACAACACAGGGTTCATCGGGCTCGGTTCCATGGGGCGTGGAATGGTGGCGAACCTCGTCGGCAATGGCGTCTCCGTGCTGGCTTTCGACATAGATGCAGAGACCAGGAAAGACGCGTCCGGGCCGGGAGTGATTCTGGCGGAGAATGTGGCGACTGTAGGCCGGGACTGCAAACGGATCATCCTCTCCCTGCCCGATGGGGCCGTGGTGGAAGAGGTCCTCTTCGGCGATGGCGGGATGGCACCGTGTCTGGCGGACGGTACGATCCTGATCGATACGAGTACCACACCCGCACAGACGTCGCAGGAAATCGCCCGGCGGCTGCAGGCGCAGGGCGTATGGTTTCTCGACGCGCCCGTGACCGGCATGGAGACTCGTGCCGCGGACGGAACGTTGACGGTCATGGTGGGCGGCGAGCGGTCCGCCTTCGACGCAGTGGAATCACTGTTGGAACACATCGGCTCCACCGTCGTGTATATGGGTCCCTCAGGGAGTGGTCAGCTGACCAAGATGGTGAACAACGTCCTGTATAATGTGTCCGTGGCGGCCATGGCGGAGATGTTGCCCCTGGCAGCTCGTCTCGGCCTCGAGCCACAGTCTGTACGCCGTGTTGTCTCCACTGGCTCCGGACAGAGCTTCGGCTTCGACTACTTTTCGGAGCGGGTGCTTGAGGGGCGCTTCGAAGAGGGCTACCCGATGGGCAAGGCCTTCAAAGACATGCTGGCGATCAGTGCCCACGCCAATGAGCAGAAGGCGCCGATGCCGGTGGTCTCGGGAGCGCTGCAGACCTACCGCCAGGCTCTGGCCGAAGGGCATGGCGATAAAGCAAAGGGGGCGATGATCAAGGTGTGGGAACGCGTCCTCGACATCGACCTTACGGGAGGCAGCTGATGGCTTTGCCCAGCATGCGCCTGGATGGGCTTCGCGCCGCTGTCACCGGTGCCGGCTCCGGGATCGGCGAATGTACAGCCGAGGCGCTGGCGGAGGCTGGCGCCGACGTGGCGCTGAGTGAGGTGCCGGAACGGATGGCGGCGCTCGCAGCGGTCTGCCAGCGAATTGAAGGCCATGGTCGGACCGCCGTGCCCCTGCCACTGGAGCTTCCCCACATGGGCAGCATCGATAGCTTTGTCGCCGCGGCACACGAGAAGCTGGGTGGCATGGACATTCTGGTGAATAATGCTGGCGTCAACATCCCCGTCGAGGCGCTGGATCTTACCGAGCAGGACTGGGACCGTGTTCAGGACGTGAACCTGAAAGGACTGTTCTTCCTGTCCCAGGCAGTGGCGCGGCAGATGAAGGCGGACGGAAGCGGCGGGCGCATCATCAATGTGGCGTCGATCAACGGTGTCGTCGGCTACTACAAGAGGGCGGCCTACTGTTCGAGCAAGGCCGGTGTAGTTAATCTCACGCGTGTTCTGGCTCTCGAATGGGCCCAGTACGGGATCAACGTCAACGCCGTGGGCCCCACCTTCATTCTGACGCCGTTGACCCAGTCGACCTTTGACGACCCGGCGCAGCGAGAGGACCTGCTGGGGCGGATTCCGCTGGGGCGTGTGGGGCAGCCTGAGGACGTGGTAGGAGCTGTGGTGTTTTTGGCGAGTGCGGCAGCGGCGATGGTGACGGGACATACTTTGATGGTGGATGGTGGATGGACTGCTATCTAGGTTTCGTCGTCCCGGCGTGGGCGGACCGGTGCAGGGCCTACAGGAGGCTCGCTTCGGGCTCGGAGCTTCGCTCCGAACGGCCCTGGGCACCGGGCCGGCTGAGGCCGCGTCCCTGCGGCCACAGCCGGTCTGCGGCGTCCTGCCGCAGACCCCTTCGGGGCCTGATCGGCACCCGGGGCCTCCCCTGCGCGGGCCTCCCTACGGCCCTGCACCGGCCCGCCCCGACAGGCCGTACAAGATGGCAGTTCGTAGTACAAGAGCATGTACTATCAAGCAACTGACAGGAGCAAGGGAAGAGGATGGCACGGATATACTGGACGTATGACGAATTGCTGGAGGACGTGAGGCGGCGGGCTCGGTCGGTGGAGGTTCTGGGGCATACCGTCGATGGGTCGGCGATTGTGGCGGCTCGTGGGGGGGGGGACAAGCTGCCGGCGATCTTTATTACGGCGGGGGCGCATTCGACGGAACAGGCGGGGGTGAGTGCGGCGGTGGAGCTGATCGATGAGCTGGACACGGAGCATCAGGTGCATGTGATCCCGACGCGGGATCCGGTGGGCATGAAGGGGTTTGCCCATGCGTTGTCCCTGGGACTTGGGGAGACGCCCGTCATCGAGACCTTTGCGCAAGCCGAGGCGATTCTGCGGGAGCGGGGAGAGATCCTGTTCGAGGAAGACGATCTGCTGCTGGCTCTGATCGGCGA
>PBSR01000042.1 GCA_002726335.1 Gemmatimonadaceae bacterium | reverse complement strand
GTCGTGGCCACGGCGTAGGTCTCGAAGCCGAAGGATGTGGCCGCCTGCATGGCGCTGACCATCACGTACATGGCGACCCGGTTGTCCATGGCCTTGCAGCTGACGCCATCGCCGATCTCGCCGAAGTCCCGCTGGATGACGACCATCGTGCCGGGTTCGACCTCCTTCTTCACCCGCGCCGGCGGCAGACACAGGTCGACGAAGAAATCGCTCACCTTCAACTCCTTCTTCAGATCCTCCGGTGTGGCGATGTGAGGTGGCCGTACGCCCGGATAGAGCAGACCGGGCAGATCCCCTTTCCTGCCGCACACCACCACCCGCTGAGCGACCATGTTTCGCGGGTTGTGTCCACCCACCGGCACCAGGCGCAACCAGCCCTTGTCGTCGATGTGGGACACGACGAAGCCGATCTCATCCATGTGGGCGGCGATCATCAGCTTCCTGGTGTTCTTGCCCTTCTTCGACGCCTTCTTGCGGGCGATCAGATTGCCCAGGGCATCGACGGTGAGTTCGTCGGCCAGCGGCTCGAGCTCGCGCCGCGCGATCTCGCGCAGGCGTTGCTCCTGGCCAGGGATCCCGGTGCACTCACACAATTCCTTCAGCAGTTCCACGGCGGATCTCCACTTTCTTTGAGTCAAACCCAACCTCAGGACTCGGTGCCGCGACTATACTATGCGCCAGATGATGGAGAGGGAAATGACTGAAGACGCGTCCCTCGTGGCCGCCGCTCTCGAGGGGGGTCCCGAGGCCTACGTGCCGATCATCGAGCGCTACAAGGACACCCTCTTCGGCGTCGCCATGGGCCGCCTGGGACATGTGCACGATGCCGAGGATATCACCCAGGGTGTGCTCGTGGAAGGCTGGGAGCGACTCGCCGACCTGCGGGACCCAGCCCGTCTGGGACCATGGCTGCGGTCGATCGCCGTGCACCGGTGTATCGATCTGGTGCGACGCAACGGACGACATGCCGAGCACTCTCTGGCTGGCGCCGGAGACCACCCGGATGCACCGGCTGCCGCGGGGCTTGGCCAGACGTCGGACACCGAACCGGATGCCTCCCTGGAACGCGGGGAGCTCCGACTGCAGGTGCGACAGGCGGTGGCCGCCCTGAGCCCGACGCAGCGCGAAACGGTGTCGCTCTACTACCTCAACGGCTACCGCCTCGAGGAAGTGGCGCGCATCCTGGAGGTGCCGGCAGGCACGGTGAAATACCGACTGCACGCGGCGCGTGAGAAACTGAGCGAAAGACTGTTGACCATGGTTGAGGACGTACTGAGGCAGGACAGACCCAGCCCGGACTTCTCCGAACGTGTCTTCCGGATGCTGAACCTGCATGAGAGTCCGGGGACGGATCGTATGGCCGTCCTCGAGGAACTGCGGCGGATCGGCGAGGACGGCGTCCCGGGAGTGGAGCGCGCCCTCGATCTGCCTCACTCCCGCAGCCGCGCCTGGGCCCTGATGGCTGTGCGCATCTCGAAGGTGCCAGCCACTGAGAAGTTGATCGAATTGATCAAGCGGGGCTTGCAGGATACGAACAAGAAAGTGCGAGGCTACGCCGTGCGGGCGCTTCTTCGGCTCGATGCTCCGGAGAAGCGCCGTTGCGAGGAATTCGCGCCCCTTCTCGCAGCCATGCTCTTCGACAGAAGCAGATCCGTACGACGCTTCGCGGCGGTGGGTGCGGGGGCCGGGGAGATGGCCTACCACTATCCCCTCGAAGTGGTCATCTCCGCCCGAGCGCGCAGGAGAGGGACCCGGAGATCCGCTGCATTCTGGAGCGATGCGTGGAGAGAATCGCCGAACACCGCCTCGCTCAGGACGGAAAGATCGCCTGATCCAGCGGTCAAAGGTCACCGGACCCGGAGCAGTCGAAACAGTGTTGCCGACGTGAAGGGCTGGTGACTCCCGGGTTGAACGACTGAAGGGGGGCCGCCTCTCCGCCAGGAATGGACAACGATTGAACGACTTGTCGGATGGCTATGATGAATGTCGCACGTGTGCAGCTCTGAGTGGTCAGATCAGCCTGACGAACGCACCGAGGATACTACGGACACAAGTACTGGACCGTAGAGCACGTCCATCCCACCAGTGTTAGGGGTTGGGTCGTCCTGGTACTAAACCGCCATTGTGAAGCATTGCACGACCTGATCACCGAGGAGATGGTGGAGTACGGCAGTCTCCTACACCATGTAACCGCCGGCCTTCACGGCATCCTGCAATCGAAGAAGGAGTATGTCATGCAGTTTGCCGAGGGTCAGGGATTCCAGCATGTGCACTTTCATGTCGTTTCGGTGGCTCATGACTCGCCCCCCGAACTCAACGGTCCCGCTGTGTTCTCGGCCCTTGGCGATGACGTGCCGTCGCCTCTGGAAAGCCATGAACTCACTCCGATCGCCGTCAGGCTGCGCAGTTATTTACTGGAGCGGACCGACGGCGCGGCATGATATGCCTGGGAGTCGACATGAAGGCATACGGCATGGTCCCATCTCACCTTTGACAGGCTCACGCGTCAGTGTACGAAGCGACCCCTCCATCTCAGCGGATCGCGAGCAGCACGTGTCGAACGAGGCGAAGGTGATATGGCGGCAAGGGAGCGGATGCCTGGCGAGGGCAAGATCGTCGTAGTCGATGACGAACTTATCGTCAGAGAGACTCTCGCAAGGTTGGTGCACGTCCTGACTGGCTACGATGTCGAGTGCTACTCTGATGCTCAGCCGTTCCTCGATCAGCTCCCTGCGACACACGTTGTGGCCATTCTGACCGATCTGCAGATGCCGACCCGAGGCGAGGAACTCATCCGGCGCGTTCGTGCCCACGACCGCCAGATCCCCATCATCGCCGTCTCTGGCTTCGCTACTGATGAGGTTACCGACAGGCTCCTCGAAATGGGTGCGGATCGCGTGATCAGGAAGCCCACCAGGATAGACGAACTGGAGGAGGTGCTGAGTCAGTTTCGGCTCCTGCACTGATGGCGGAGCGGCAACGGGAACAGCCTGGGGGCCACTCCCCGGCACCAGGCCACCAGCATCATGGAACACCGTGAAGAGAAGAGCCCTGGGTGTACCTCTCGGGTGAGATGGCTATATTGAGGCAAGACAGTTCACGGAGGGCATGACGTGAAGATCCTATCCGTTCTCGTGGCTACCGCAGCGACATTGGGCCTGACCACCAACTCGGACGAACCAATCCACACTGCGAGAGAGGGCGCAGTCCAGGCCGTAGCGCCACAGCCGGCTATCAGCCCTGGCATCTATATCCATCCCCTGGACAACATGCCCAGAATTGTCCCCTCCGCGACAGGTCTGTACATGCCCCGAGTCTCGCCCTTTGGAGAGTTCTCCATGCCCCTCATCGTGCCGGAGCCATCCCGCGTGGTTCCGGAGCGGGGCCCTGCTGACAGCGTCCTGAGCGACTGACCGCCTCTCGGTCAGACCCCTCGGGCACGGCTGATCCATATCATCAAAGAAGAGGCAAGGGCCATGATGACCCCCGCCTCCGGTTGAGCGTCGCAGCTCGACTTGCGCCCCATCTCTCCTCTCCTTTCTGTCCCCTCGTGAAACAGCACGAGTGCCCCCCTGGCCCATCCGGCATCCGTCTGGTCGCCTTCGACCTGGACGGTACGTTGTTGCGCGGCGACACCGTGTGTGAAGTTCTCGCCCGTCGCCTCGGCCGTCTCGACCGTATGCGCGAACTCGAGGCGACGGCCACCGATCTCGAGGCGCAGTTGCTCGCCCGCGCCGAGATGGTCTCGTGGTACGAGGATCACACACCCGCTGAGCTTCAGGACTTTGCGGCGCAGGCACGTCTGGCGCCTGGGGCACGGGAGGGGTTCGCCCTTCTCGTCGAGGCGGGTATCGAGATCGCCATTCTGTCGGTGACCTGGGGATTTGCCGTGGAGTGGTTCGCCGGGCAGCTCGGCGCCAGCGCCTGGATCGGCACGTCTCTCGAGCCGGACGGCAGCATCGGACACGTATGGCCCGAGGACAAGTCCCGGTGGCTCGAGTCCAGGCTCGGAACGGCCGGGTTGTCACGCCGACAGGTAGCCGCTGTGGGGGATTCGCGCGGGGATCTACCGCTCCTGCACGCCGCCGGCCTTCCGGTGTTCGTTGGACCGGAGCTGCTGGCCGAGCTGCCGACGACCACCCGGCACCTGCCGGC
Source organism: Gemmatimonadaceae bacterium (assembly GCA_002726335.1). The sequence continues at coordinate 26,035 of PBSR01000042.1, read as the reverse complement.
GGCCGACGTGCGCGACATCGCCCGGCTCATTCTCGATTGTGGCTGACGTGACAGGAATCGAATCCCGAAGACTCGCTGCTGCCGTCGCCATCGCCGCGGCAGCGGCCTTTCTGCTTTTCGGCTACGAGGCCGTGCGCAGCGCCTCGACATCGCTGATTGTCGCGCACTATGGCACCGCGTCTCTGCCCTGGGTGATGGCCCTGTCCCCGGTGGGCACGGTGGTCATGCTCTACGGCTACGGACTGTTGCTGACGTGGCTCGGGGCCCGGCGGACACTGGCGGCCTGCAGTCTGATCTCCGCCATGGTGCTCGCACTGTGCTGGGCGGCACTGCCTTTCGCGGGTGGGCCGGCCAGCGCCCTGCTCTACATCCTGCGCGAAGGCTACATCGTCCTCATCATCGAGCAGTACTGGAGCTTCATCAACAGCACCCTCAGGCCTGCCGAGGCCAAACGCGTCAACGGCCCGATCTGCGGTCTGGCCTCGATCGGAGCGATTCTCGGCGGGCTCACCGTGGGACGTCTGGCGCCCATCGTCGGTACCGAGCCCCTGGTCCTGCTCACGGCGGGTTCACTGCTGCCAGCTACCGCATTGGGCCTGCTGGCTTACCGTCTGGGTGGCACGCCCCGTGGTGAGACAGAGGCGAGATCAGCCCACGGCTCCCTCGCACTGGATTTGTTTCGCCGGCATCGCGTGCTGCTGCGCCTGGGGCTGCTGATTCTGCTGACGCAGACGGTGTCGACTGTCCTCGACCTGTGCTTCAACGGGATGCTGGCCGATGCCATCCCCCTTCGCGACGAGCGCACCGCCTACCTGGGCAATCTCCACGCCCTGCTCAACGGCTGCGCCTTCGTGATGCAGTTCGTCGTCACCCCCCTGCTGCTGCGGTACGTGGCCCTGCGCCACATCCACATGGGAATTCCCCTGGTGCATATGGTGGCAGCGGGACTTGTTCTGCTGAAGCCGGGACTGGTCATCGCCGCCGGCGTCTACATCCTCTTCAAGGCTGTCGACTACTCGTTGTTCCGGGCGGCCAAGGAAGTGCTCTACATGCCCCTGCCCTACGATGCACGCTACCGCGCCAAGGAGGTGATCGACGCCTTCGGTTACCGTGCGTCCAAGGGTATGATGTCAGGATTGATTGGAGCGGTCAGCTGGCTGGCCGGTGCTCTGCCCGCAGCATCGTACCCCGTGGTAGCACTGCTGGCAGCCATCGGCTGGCACCGAGTCGCCAGAGGCGTCGGGGAAGAAGAATCGCTGTAGTGCGCCACCTGGCCAATCGCAGGCGATTGGCTACACGAACGTGTCGTCTGAGTCGCCGCGCACGATGGTGACCTGGCCCTGCTCCTCGAGCTGACGCACCTGCTGGACGATGCGCAACTGCACTTCCTCGACCTCGCTCAGGCGCATGGGGCCGAGGAATTCCATCTCCTCCGAGATGAACTGGCGTACCCGCTCCGACATGTTGCCCAGGACCTTGTCCTTCAACTCGTCTTCGGCCGCCTTCAGGGCCACCACCAGGTCCTTCTGGTCGACCTCGCGCAGCAGAATCTGCAACTCGCGGTCGGTGAGCTTGTTGATGTCGGCGAAAGTGAACATCAGGTTGCGCACCGACTCGGCCACCTCCGGATCCTGCGCATCCATCTGATCCAGCACATTCTTCTCCACCGACGAACCGGTCAGGTTGAGGATGTCGGCCACGACCTTGGGACCACCCACGTCCTGGTTACCACCGAGGATATCCCGCAGGCTGGCTTCGAGGGCCTCCTCGATCTCCTTGAGCACGGCGGGGGTGATGTTCTCCATGGTGGCGATACGATAGGCCACGTCGGCTTGCTGACGCTCGGGAAGCTGCGCCAGGATCCCGGAGGCCTGTGGAGACTCCAGCTGCGACAGGATCAGGGCGATGGTCTGGGGATGCTCATGACTGATGAAGGGCGCCACCTGTTCTGACGCGACGTTCTTCAGCATGTAGAAGCCCGAGGACACCGTGCTGGCGACACGGTCGAGAATCTCCTGCGCCTTGCGCGGCCCGACGGCCCGCTCCAGGGCGCCGCGGGCGAAGTCCATGCCGCCCTGACTCACCCATTCACCAGCCAGCAGGTGCTGCTCGAATTCCTCCAGCACCTTGTCCTGCATCTCCACCGATACTGCCTTGAGATTGGCCACAGCCTGCGTGATCTCTTCGATCTCGAAATCGGAGAGAAACTTCATCACCTCACCGCAGGTCTCCTGACCGAGGGCGACGAAGAGGATCGCCACCTTCTGCATGACGGGGAGTTCGCTCTCTTCCTCGTCCGAATCTGCGGCGGCTCGGTCATCATCTGCCATCGGGAGTCTGCGTCCTTCTGTGGGTTGCCGGAATCAGTGCCCGGATACAACATAATAAAGAGAGACCCGTGTGTCTGTTCCTTGGGCGGATCTGGCCAAACCGCACAGTGAGATCAAGAGCGCCCCTCGTTGTCCCTCTCTTCATCTCTCCGTAGCTTCTATTGCTTGTCCGCAAACGCGATTCCATGACAAACCTTCGGAGGTCGACATCATGACGAGCGACTCACGCCATCGTCGCTGGGGTGCACTGGTGGCCACGGCGGCCGTGTGCTGGTCCTGTGCCGGCGAGCCGGACCAGGTCAGCGGCCCGCTGGTGGAAATCAGCGACTGGGGTGCTGATACTGCTGAGTTGGTCTCTTACAGGGGCAAACTCCCTCCCAGCCTGCTCCCCGAGGGCTCCGATGAAGAGGTCATCCGATCTTTACTGGCCTCCCTCGTCGACCGCCGCATCATGATTCTCGAGGGTGAGGCCCTCGGCTACCATCAGGACCCTGAGTTCACCTCCCGTCAGTACCGGCTGTTGAGCAAACGTCTCATCGAGACGGTATTGCAGCGGGTTGTCGGTCCCAATGTCCAGGTCACGGATGCTGAAGTCGAGGAGATGTACAGGGCCTACCACTGGGATCGTGAGATTCTGCCCGCCCATATCCTCAGCGCCACCGAGGCCGACGCCCTCGAGGTGATCCGCCTGCTCGACCAGGGGCGCGACTTCGCCGAGGTGGCCCGCGAACGGTCGATCGCTGCCGATGCCGACAAGGGTGGTTTCCTCGAGCAGTACTTCGGTCCGAATGATGCCGTGGGGGAACTGGTCGAAGCCGCCCATGGGCTGCCTGTCGGCGAATTCACCCGCAAGCCGGTGCGCACCAAGGACGGGTTTGAGATCATCAAGGTCCTTGACGACAGTCCCGTACCCATCGAGAACGTGCGACAGCAGCTGACACGCGGCATTTACCTCGGGAAATTCGCCAACGAGAGACGTGAGTTCGTCGTCGCACTGCAGCAGAAATACGGTGTCGTCTTCCATGCCGACGCCATCGATCTTCTCGCTGAAGCCGCCAACAACTCAACCGATCCCGGCGATGAGCATGCCGATCTGCCGGTCATCACCTTCGAGGCGACCCACATCCTCACCGTGGCCGACGTGCAGCGGTTTGTCGTCGGCAATGCCCGCATGCGGGGAGAGGTCGACGGCCCTCGCGTGGTGGAAGTACTGACAGCCCGCGTACTCGCCGACAGCCTCCTCGTTCTCGAAGCACAGACAGCGGGACTGGACACACTGGCGGCGTTCACCCAGTACCGTGAGAATCTCTACCGGCGCATGATCGTCACCTTCCTGCGCAAACGGAAGGTGCTCGAGAAGATCACCATCTCCGAGGCGGACGTCCGCCAGGCGTACGAAAAGGGCAAGGACGGCTACAAGAAGCCGGATCAGATGAACGCCCGCGAGATTCTCGTGGCCACCCGTCGCGAGGGTGAAGGTGTGGCTGACAGGTTGCGCCGGGGCGAGGATATGGCGGCTCTGGTGAACTCCCTCAGCCTCCGACCGGGAGCGGCGCGTTCCGAGGGCCATGTCCACGTCGGAGCCGACGACCAGGAGCATTGGGGTGACCACTTTGACACCGTGTGGCGTGCCTCTGCGGGCGATGTCGTCGGCCCTCTGGAGATGGCCGACGGTTTTGTTGTGTTGACCATCGATACCGTGGAAAGGGACCAGCTGCGCACGTTTGAGGAAATGCGCCTCGGGCTCACACATCGCCTCAAGCTGGGGGGGCAGTACCAGGCCTTCGAGGCCTATATCGAAGAGCTACGTCAGAAGTATGCGGACCGTGTCACATGGCACGATGACCGCATCGCCGCCCTGGCCGAACGGCTGCCCTGGCAGGAGACGGCGCAGTAACGATCACCACGTGCACCGCCCTGAGGAGACCCGGTGAAACTTGCCTACAGCACCTACGCTCTGCAGTCCGTCGATCCCTTCGAAGCGGTGGGCCGTGTGCGCTCCATCGGCTACGAAGGCCTGGAGTTGAATGTCGGCGACGACTGGCCTACGGCGCCGACGAAGCTGGACAGCGACGCCCGCAGTCGTCTGCGGGACGCCTATGGTGCAGCCGGCTTTCCGGCACCGGTACTGATGAACCTCATCGGCCTGTGTGGCCGGGACGAGGATACCGCCACCAAAGAGCGTGCCCTGGCCGACACCTGCCAGCTGGCGGCGGATCTCGATTTCGATGGTGGCCGGCGCGTCGTCACCAGTACCCTCGGTGCCAACTGTGGCGATTGGGACGCCTGTCGAGACCGTGTCGTGGAGGCCATGGCACCCTACGCCACAATCGCGGAGGATCACGGGGTCACTCTCGCTATCGAGGCTCACGTCGGCCAGGAGCTCGACTCGCCGGAGAAGGCGGTGTGGCTCGTCAAAGCCATCGGCCGGGCGTCTGTCCGCCTCAACTTCGACCACAGTCACTTCCACGTCCTGGGTATGGATCTCAAACACTGTGCCGAGCTGTGCGCGCCCTACTCGGTGCACACCCACATCAAGGACGGCGCCATGGTCGACGGCAGCGTGCAATTTGAGTTGCCGGGCGAAGGCAGCCTCGACCTGATCGATTACTTCCGGATTGTGCGGGAGGCCGGCATCGAGCTGCCGATCACAGCCGAGGTGACCGGCCAGATATGGAAACGAGATGACTACGATCCGTGGTCAACGGCGCAACGCTGCCACGATCTGATGCGTGAAGCCCGGGACAGAGCCGCGGCGGACTGAGCCTACCTACCCCGCCCCCTTCTGGTGCCCTGCCTCAGAAGTAGCCTTGTGGAATTCGGGCGTCGAGACGCCTGGCTCGCAAGGCGCGCGATCGAGGTGGGTCAGTGGGACCCACGGAGTGAGCGGAACGCGGCGAGCCAGGATGGCTCGGCGGACGAATACAAGGATCATTCTGAGACAGGGCACTAGACTCCCATGAACCGACGCCACTGCTGCCTCTCAACCTGGATCTGCCTGAGCGCCGTGCTGTCTCTCGGAGGCGGTGCCGGAGCCCATGTGGGGGATCGAGTGATCCCCATATACGAAGTCCCCTCCAGCGACATACCCGCCATCGACGACTTTTCGCTTTTCGAGTGGGAGAACATCGTACCCGAGCCCTCCCTCGAAAGCCTTGACTTCTCCTCGCTGCAGGTAGGCAGCCCGAGCTCGGCCGATCTTGCCGTACGTGTGTACCTGGCGTGGAACATGGCCACCCAGCGATTGTATCTGGCGCTGGAACGCACGGACGATATCTACATCAACGAGTATTTCGGCGGCGACGCACCGAATTTCATCGGCGCCGATCACGTCGAGTTCTTTGTCGACGGGGATCATTCGGGCGGCCAGTATGCCTGCGGTCCCCCTGATGGCACCGAAGACCAGATCAGACTGTTCGTCGGAGCCCAGGCGCAGCGCTATGCCGTCATCGCCGACGCCCCCGACGCCATCCTGTTTGGCCTCGAAGGCTTCGCCAATGGCTGGGCCAGCCTGCCGCCGTGGGCTGACATCCGCACACGGCAGGTCGGTGTCGAACCCACCGAAACCCGCTTCGAGCTGTACACGACGCTGTGGGACAATCTGAACTGGAACGGTCCAGACGTCTCCGTCAGGACCCTGCTCAAGCCGAATCATATCATTGGCCTGCAGATGGGGATCATCGATCACGATGCCCCCGGGTCCGGTGGCATTCGTTATTCCATCAGTTCGCTGCTCGAACGCCCGCCGCTGGTCTGTTTCGCCGAAAACTTCGTCGACGCCCGACTGATGCCCTGCACCCGCGGTGACTGTACTCAGGCTGAGTCCTCGGCTGTGCGCCCCGACTCCTGGGGACGAATCAAGGCCAGCCTGTAGCCGCGGCGGCGGCTTGGTCGAGCCAGGGGTTTGCCCTGCCTCGGCTCACCATCTTAACGTAGGTGTCCTACCTGCCCGTAGCCTGCCGGAGTCACCACATGGCCACTCGTACATCCTGCCATCTCGTCTTCGCGGCAGTCCTATTGATGAGCGCTGTGCAGCCCCACGCAGAAACGTGGCGCGTCGGCGACGCCGAGCACCCCTGGGCCCTGCACCCGGTGAGCTTCGTACTCGTCACGGGAGAGACCTTCCAGCCTCAGTTCGACTGGGGTGGCTCCTTCGCCGCCGAGGTGATCGTCGACGACGACGGTGACGGGCTCATCGACGAAGATCCCGTGGATCGGGTCGACAACGACGGTGATTTTCTCTGGAACGAAGATCCTGTCGACGGTGTCGACAACGACCTTGACGGGCTTGTGGATGAAGACGGGCCAGACCCCCAGCGGGACAACGATGGCGACGGGCTGATCAACGAGGACGGTCTGCACACCGGCGGTCCCATCTACAGTCCCCCGGTCCGTGCGGCCTACGCGGCAACACCGTTCTTCCGCTACACCTCCGCCGAAGAGGCCGCCGCGGACGCCGAAGGGTGGGGTTCGGGCTACGGCTGGGGTGACGACGATGTCGATGCCCGGTTCAACGAGGATCCCGTCAACGGCTTGGACGATGATGGGGACGGTCTGGTCGACGAGGACGACGCCGCGCCTGCGGCACGGCTGCCCTCGACCTGGATTCGCCCCGTCTTCACCTATGACATGGGCGACCTGACGATCGAACAGCGTCAGGATCTGCGCTTTGTCGATACGGGTGACGGCACGTGGCAGGCAGAGGCGCCAACCGGCGACGTGGTGACGGCAACGTTGGTGCGCAGCCCTTTCCGCCCGAGTGACTGGATCCGGGCCATCCGCCTCGACAGCACGCGCAATGTCGCCCGTCTGGCGGACGACCGCTTCCTTGCCGGTCTCCTCAGTGAGCAGGATCCGTTGCAGCTCGGCGACCAGATCGGTACACCCCGCTTCGGCGACTCCGGCAACGGTCAGGTCGTCGACGGCAGCTTCAACACGGCCAAGAGTGTCGTCGGCGGCTGGGGCTTCGGCACCTTCCTCAACGGGCTGTTCTGGCTGGATCGAATTCGCTACTACCCGCGCCCCAACTTCATCGACCGTACACCAGCCAGCTTTTCTCTCAGTTTCGGCGGCGACGATCCCACCGACTTCCGCACGACCACGCGGGGCACCCAGTTGGTGGCATCGCGATTCCTGATCCCTGTGCAGACAGACCAGTTCCGCCCCGTCATCAAGGACTACCGCCTTGATCCGCCGCAGAAGGTACGGACACTGAACCTCCGCAGTCGCGTCGCCGAAGGCGACGTCTGGGAAATCGCCGAAGCCGAGTACTTCGGCCACGGGTTCGCCCTGGACGCCTCCTACTATTCGGAGATCATCGATGTGGGGCCCGGGCAACCCCGTGTCCGGCGCTATTTCGACGACGACGAGCCCTGGCGCTCCATCCCGCTGGAGCTCATCCGCACGGTGGACGCAAATTCGGATGCCAGCATCTCTGCCGACGAGGAAGCCGGAACCAAGGCGGATGCGCAGTTTGCCACCGACCTGCCTGGTGAGCCGGTCAGCTGGGGCAAGGTGCGCTGGCATGGTGAGCGCATCGGCGACGATGGCAACCTGCAAATCCGTGTCCGCACCGGCTCGAGTCTGGATCCGCGCGTCTACCAGCGTCGAGTGGGATCGGGTGTCGTCTCCTCCTTCATCGAAGCGCCGATTCTGCTGGACTGGCCCACGCGGGGCAGCCGCCTGGCCATCGACAGCTACCTGTCCATGTCGGCAGTGGCACGTTCGCCGTACAAAGAGCTGCCCGCCAATCTCTTCGGCAACCAGGACGGTGCCCTTGGCGGCTGGACGCCATGGTCCGCACCGTTCGACTTCGACGAGGGCGCCGTGGAAGAGGAGGGGGGCGGCGGCGTCCTGTTGTCGCTGCCACCATTGATGCGCTACGTACAGTTCCGCGTCGATTTCGTCTCCACCGAGACCAGCGGCGTTCGCCTCGACTACCTTGAGTTCGACTACGCCCGTCCCCTGGTCGGACGTGGCGTACTCGCCGAGGTGTTCCCCGACACCGCCTCCGCACTCGGTAGAGAAGTGCCGCTGCAATACGTCCTGCGACCGACATTCGAGACCGGGAGTACCGGTGGCTTCAACCGTATCGACATCGCCGTGCCGACGCAGGACACGCAGCTCGACAGCTTGCTGTTCGACGGCGGGCTATGGCAACCCGTGGCGCAGAAGGCCCCGACTGATCTGGAGGCGGGCGCCGCCTGGCTCGACAGCGTGTCCATAGACGATGCCCGGGTCTACGCCCATGCCATCTACCGTGACGCTGTCGGCAACCCACTGCTGGGCATCAAGACGGCGACTCTGACCGATGCCGACTTTCCGCGAGGTCAGGACCGTGAAATCCGTATCCATCTGCGCACCACTCTCTTCCGCCTGCTGACCCGCTTCGAAAGCTGGGTCTGGAATGATGATCTGGGTGCCACGATTCCGCAGCCGACGAGTGAGGGCAATGCCGCAGACGACCTGCCTGCGGATGGCGTCGCCGTCATCGTCGCCCAGGCAAGCGCGACCTTTGACGGGCTGACGGTGGCGCCGAATCCCTTCACGCCAAACGGTGACGGCGTCAACGACGATACGGTTTTCGACTTTTCACTGATGTTGTATCTGGGAGAGGTGCAGCTCGACCTCGACATCGCCACGCTGACCGGTGCCATCGTGCGCCAACTCGGTCCGGTGGACCTGGGCGTCGGCCGCCATGAGCTGCCGTGGGATGGCCGGGATGATGACGGGCAGCTGGTGCCGCCGGGCTTATACCTCTACCGCTTCACCGCCCTCGGGGACGGCGACGACGAGACTCAGGTCGGCGTCGTGGCGGTGGCCTACTGATCGCGACACTATGGACGGCTCGCCTTGACGACCCGCGAGTCCTCGGTGATCACCCAGCGATTGATTCCACCGTCGGCGTGCAGATCCGTCACCTCCTCGACCCAGGCTTCCCAGCCGTAGTCGGTGACCGAAACCCTCGGGGGCCAGAGAAAATCGGTCATGATCCTGTGGGCCACGCCCAGCGTGTCGAGGCTGGCGGTGTAGCGCTTCTCTTCGGTGCGGAACAGGCGCTGCCGCCAGTAGATCTCGCGCAGCAACCGGTGGGCGGGATACTCTGGTGGCAGTTCGAACTCGAGATCGGCATCGCTGCCAGCCAGCTGATCGGAGAAACGGACGAATCCCCACTGCTCGGGAAAGTGCATGTTGATCAGGCCCTGGGGTGACCACACCCAGTTGTCCTCCCTCTTCTCGACCCAGTTGCCTCCCCGCTTTTCCTTGATCTTCACATACCCTTCGCCGTCCTGGGCCGGTTCCACCTCCCATTCGACGCGTGAGAAATTCACCTGCCAGACGTCGCCATCGCCCGGCGGCACCGTAGCCCGCGTCGGGCGCCGGAGCCCCTCCCAGGGAAAGGCGATCTCCACCGACCAGCCCTCATCGATGTCCGCGGGCTGATTGATCGTGCCGTAGACCCGGGTACCGGTGCGCAGTCCGGGAATATCCCACTCGTGAACCGCCGGGGCCCCGTCTCTGTAGGGTCTGACCAGCAGAAGATCCCACTCGGTGGCCAGGGCGTTGACCTCATATTCGTAGTAGTTATGCGTGTCCCAGTCCGGATCGATGAAGACCTCGAAATCGTTGTCATGAAAGATCACCGCATCCCGCTCTGTCAGCGTCGCCCAGACATGGGGCTCGTCCAGGTAGGCGGCGATGTAGAAATACCGCTCATCCCACAGCATCTTTGCCCGCGTCCGGAAGCGTGGCCTGGGGCGGACCTCCCCTTCGATGTCGACGAAGGCGGCCGTCCAGGGAGCGTTCTGCCAAGAGGGCTCGTCGAGGGCCCCATCAATCGTCAGCTCGCCGGCAGCACGCAAGGCGGTATACTGCTCGGGTTGAATCGAGAGGAGATAGTCTGGATCCCATTCGGCCTGAGCCGCGACGACGACGGGCAGACACAGCAGGACCATCGCCAGGTGGCCTGTGGTGGCTCTCAATTTGGGAGCTTTCATGCTCTGCGGATCTCCAGCGTCAAGTGGTACTCTTCTGAATCTCGACTTGCGGGGGGCTTGCGAAACAATTAGATAATACGGCTCTCCGGCGGCCATTCCGAATGGTGCCGATGGCACATCCCGTAACGTAAGGTCCAACGTTGCATCTGATCCTCATCGGCGCCCCGGGTTCGGGCAAGGGCACGCAGGCCAATCGGCTGGTGGATACCTACGGTATCGTTCACATCTCTACCGGCGACATGCTCCGCGAAGCCGTGCGCAGCGGCAGCGACCTTGGTATCCTCGTCAACAACTATATCAGCCGGGGACACCTGGTCCCCGACACCCACGTCACCTCGCTGGTGGAGGACCGACTCGACCGCGGCGACCTGCCGAATGGTTTCGTCATCGACGGCTACCCGCGCACCGCTCGCCAGGTACATAAATTCGCCCGGATCATGCAGGCTCGCAGTCGCACCCTCGATGCAGTCCTGCGCATCGATGTGGCCGACGAGGTCGTCATCGGTCGTCTGTCAGATCGCCGTATCGATCCGGAGACCCGCCGTATCTACAACCTGAATCTCGAGGGAGATCACCCCGATCCCTCTGTCGAGGCACGCCTCGTACAGCGCGACGATGACCGTCCTGAGATCATCAAACAGCGGCTGCAGACCTATCACGCCGAAACCATGCCCGTCATCGAACAGTACCGCGAGACAGGGCAGCTGATCGAGGTCAACGGTGATCGCGCGCCCAGTCTCGTGTTCGCCTCCTTCCAGAAACATCTGTCCTCACAGGCTGCGAGTCAGTAGAAACCTGCTGTGTCCCAGACCGACAAACTGTCTCTGTATCGATCGGGTATGGGCAAGTACGCACAGCAGGACTTCGAGGGCGCCCGGACCGATTTCGAGCAGGCTCTGGCCCTTGATCCCGAGTACGGCGATGTCCACCACTCTCTCGCCCACGTTCTGGAGAAACTCGACGACCTCGACGGCGCCCTGACCGCGGCCCAGCGGGCCGTCCAGCTCAGCCCTGACGAGGTCCTGGCTCACACGTCGCTGTCCGTCATCTTCATGCGCAAGGGAATGATCCCCGAGGCTGAACAGGCCAAAGCACACGCCGCCGAGTTGCAGCGGCGCCAGGACGACGCGTAGTCGTCAGCCTGTGACGGCCCCGGGCACGGACACCGAAGACGCCGTCCCCGAGACGGCCAGCGGACCCTCCTTCCACATCGGTCCCCACGCACTGAGCCCTCTGCGCCCGGGTATGCCCGTGATGGCCCTGGCACCCATGGCCGGCATCGGCAACTGGGTCTTTCGGCTGATCTGCGCCCAACTGGGGGCCCGACTCGTTGGCGTGGAGTTCATCAACTGCCGTCTCGTGCAGCAGACGGGTCGGCGTATGGCCCGCCTGCTGGACTTCAGCGATGCCGAGGTCTACCGACGTACCGGGATCAGCCTGTTGGCGGCTCAGATCTACGGCAACGACATCGAGCTGATGGCACGGGGCGCTGCCGAACTGGAACGCCGCGGCACGCAGGTTGTGGACATCAACTTCGGCTGCTCCGTGCCGCAGATCGTCAACAAAGGCAACTGCGCCGCCTGGCTGCGGGATCTGCCCCGCTTTTACGACGCTGTACAAGCCACGGTGGAAGCCGTCAACGTGCCGGTGATGGTCAAGACACGCATTGGCTGGGATGACGACTCGATCAACATCATCGAGATCGTCGAGAAGGCACAGGAGGCCGGGGCCCGGGCCATCGCCATCCATGGGCGAACCGTTCTGCAGAAGTACGACGGTGAGGCCGACTGGAGCTGGATTCGTCGTGCCTGTGACAATGCCGACGTACCCGTCTTCGGCAACGGTGATGTGCGTACCTACGACGATGCCGTCGCCATGGCGGCGCAGACCGGTTGCGACGGCGTGATGATCGGACGGGCGGCCATGGCCAACCCCTGGATCTTTTCCGGTCGTCTCGGTGCCTCGCTGGCCGAGCGCATCGAGTTGGCCGCTGAACAGGTCCGCTGGATGGCACAGTACAAAGGGGAGCGGGTCGGCGTGCAGGAGACACGCAAGCATCTCGTTCTGTATTTTCGTGACCTCGAGCGGAACTCCGCCGAGCGGCGGCGGCTGTTGACCACCGCGTCCCTTGGCGAGTTGCTCGAATTCCTTGAACAATGGCGCGCCTCCCTGCAGCATGACGAGGAGCGCGATCTCGGTCTCAGCCGTGCCGAGGCGAATCGCCTCGCGTGGGGGGGCACGGGCTGAGTGGAGCTGAAAGGAGAGTCGCCTTGATCGATCGTACCCTGTCTCACGCGGTTTCATGTGTCATGGCCTGTCTGGTGCTGGCAGCCTGCGCCGACACCAGCGAATCCGAGAGTATCGACGTTCAGGTATTCACCGCCCGACTGGACGAAGACCCCGCCGTGCCCCCGCCCACCGGGTGGCGCCGCGTCGAATTCACCGGCAGTCACAGATCGCGTCCCGGCACCTTCCTGGTCTCCGTCGAGTCGATCCTGACAGGTTGGAGCATCACTGCCTTCCGCTCTGCTGAAGAACCCGACGGCAGCCGGTCCATCAACTCCCGCCTGAATGCAGCAGCCAAGAAGCGCCTCGCCGAGTTCTGTGCTGACGAAGCCAACCTGAAGCTGCCGCTCGCGCTAAGAATCGACGGTCGCTGGGCCGATTTCAGCCCGTTGCTGCGCGCCCCTGGCGATCGCCTGAGCCTCTACGGCTTCACAGCCGAGGAAGCGACTCGCCTCGAGCAATGGCTGGAGGTCCGATGAAGATCCGTTCGGTTGAACTGGTTTCCGTGGAACGGCCGGCCGCCGATTCTCCGCCGACACCCGGGCGCCGCAAGAGCTGGGCGCACGACGCCGAGGTGGCCAACCCGGTCTCGAAGTTCCCCCGCTTCAAACGCCATCGCTCCCTCTACCAGGCACGCCGCTGGCCCGTATTCGGCGTCAAGGTCACCGCCGAAGATGGCACATGGGGCCTCGGCACGTCCCAGGGACGGCCGGCGGCAGCCGTTGTCGAAGATGCCTTCGTCCATGTGCTGGAAGGTGAATCCTGCCTGGCCATCGATCGACTGTGGGACCTGATGTCACGCGTCTCCAAACCCTTTGGCACGGCCGGAATCGCATCCCTGGCCATCAGCGCCGTCGATCTAGCCCTGTGGGACCTGGCGGGCAAGATCCAGGATCGGCCCGTGTACGAACTGCTCGGCGGCCCGGCTCGCGACCGCATCTTCTGCTACGCCACGGGCAACGACGTCGACTGGTATAAGGAGTTGGGCTTCCATGCCTTCAAGCTGGCTTGCCCTCATGGCCCGGCAGATGGCCTGGCGGGCCTGGAGAAGAACGAGGCACACGTGGCCGGCGCCCGGGAGCTGATCGGTGATGACGCAGAGCTGATGCTCGACTGCTACATGGCCTTCGACGTGGACTACACCGTGCAGCTGGCCCAGCGGCTACGCCCCTACCGGTTGAAGTGGATCGAGGAGTATCTGATTCCAGAGGATGAGGATGGCCATGCCGAGGTCCGACGTCGTCTGCCCTGGATGACCCTGGCCTCGGGTGAACACTTCTACACCCCCTTCCCCTACCAGCGCATGCTCGAGCGCGGCTGCCTCGACATCCTCCAGCCGGACATCCACTGGGTCGGGGGCCTGACGGCCTGTGTCCGCATTGCCCGCATGGCCGAGGCCGCCGGCAAGCAGGTCTGTCTGCACGGTGGGGGCCGCGATCCCTATGGCCAGCACTTCACCTGGGCCATGCCGAACACGCCGTGGGGGGAGTACTTCATCGGTTCTGACCCCGGGGTTCCGCTCGAGGAGTCGGGCGAGGTGTCCATCCACTCAGGCAGGACAGCGGAAGCCACGGTGCCGGTCGATGGCTGGCTTGGCTCTCCCCCGACGGGGGCCGGCTTCGGCCTCGGCCTCGAGGAGGAGTGGCTGAAGCCCTTCGTTTTCTAGCTCACCCCGAGCCGCGCCTTCTGCTCGTCCAGCATCTTCTTCTGCCGTTGCTCCCGCTCCGGAATCACCCGTTCTCGCTCCCCCGTGATGCGGAAGTCGAGGCGGTCCACACCCAGGCCCTGCAGAACCGCCCGTTCCACCAGGCTGTAGTCGTCGTCCGGCCGATCGAAACACATCGGCTGGCGCAGTGATACGGGGGGATTGGTGATGAACCGCGGCCGGCCGGAGGGGTTGTTGGAGGCGGCGTGCAACAGGTAGGGATGCAGCAGGAAGACGTCACCCACCTGGCCGGTGACTTCCTCAAAATGCACACACTCGCCGATCAGATCCCCGAATCTTACTGCCGCTGGATGACAGCCTTCCGGTCGGTCGCGCAGGAACCGCGCCACCGGGGCGACGGAGTCGGTGGCGACGAAGGTGCCGCCGCTCTCGGGCTCGATATCTGACCACAGGACGATCGTCAGCAGCCCCTGCTCGGGGGTATCGAGGAAGTGCCTGAACCAGTCGCCGTCCTTGTGCCAGCCCGGCGCTTCGGCGGAGGGCGGCTGCCACGGTTCGTCAGCACGAACATTGAAGTTGATGATGAACCCGTCGCCCCAGTTCAGCGGTGTGGCAAGGCGCTGCTCCCCTCCCATCACATCACAGATGGCACCGTACGCCACGGGTGCGAAGTCATGCACATCGACCAGATTCATCCGCGGCTGGTGAACACGCGCCTCGGTCCAGGTGGACGGATCGTCAGGCTTGTAGCCGAGCCGCTCGAAGGCAAAGGCCCGCCACTCGTCAGCCAGCTGACGATCGAAGCACTGCGGGATCTTCACGTATCCTTTGTCGAGGAAGTGCTCCGCCTGGGCTCCGGTCAGGTTCTTCATCCCAGTTCCGGATCGATCGGTGTCCTGGTGAGTTCCTCCGGACCGTCCGCCGTCACCAGGATCATGTTCTCCACCCTGGCGCCACCGATTCCGGGCACGTAGCATCCCGGCTCACAGGACAGGGCGTCCCCCACCTGCAGCACATCCTCGCCACCGCGGGCCACACGAGGAAGATCACCGCCCAACCCCAGACCGTGGCTGAGGTGATGCACGAAGTAGCGATCCATGTCCGTGGCAGCGTAGTGGTCGACGACGGACTGATAGATCTCACCGGCCCGGGCGCCCGGTACCATCGCCGAACTGGCCAGCTTGTAGGCCTGTTGCACCGTCGTCAGCAGGGAATGCTGTTCCTTTGAGCCCTCGCCAACGATGGCTGCGCGGGTCATGTCCCCCAAGTAGCCGTGCACCCAGATTCCCATGTCGATGAAGACCATATCGCCAGCTTCGATCGTGCGCCGGGGATCTTCGCCGCTGTCCAGGTAGTACGTGCCGACGCCGGACGCGGGAGCCATGGCGACACTCTCGGCGCCGGCACGCAGCATGGCGGCGGTGCCTTCAGCGATGGCCTCGGCGCACGTGACGCCCGGCCGGATGCAGCCGAAGGCGGTCTGCATGCCGAGATCGGCGACTCGAGCCGCCTCGCGCATACCGGCGATGTCGTGCTCGTCCTTTGTGCGCCGAAGCTGGCTGGTGACGAAGTCATTCTCGACACACTCGGTGGCGGCTGCCTTCGATGTGATGGCACCGATCATGTCCGCCGACAGTGTGTCGAACAGCACCTTCTTCAGGCCCATGGCGGACAGACGCGTCGCCAGCTGCTGGTGCGGCGGCGGGTCGCCAGGATCGTTGACCACGACCTCGCAGTTGTCCAGCAGATCGCGGCAGGCGTTCGAAATCCAGATCCCGGGGAACACGACCACGTCGTCGCCATGGAACAGCACGGCGCCACAGTTGGCCCGGGAGATAACGGAGGAGGGATCGTCGTGGTGCTCGGCCAGCAGGTAGAGCTGATTCGGACGCTTCACGGCGACGTAGGCGTCGGCGCCACGGTCGGCCAGAGCTGTGGCGAGGCGATCATGGCGGGAAATCGTCATGGGATCCTGGGTGCCTGCAGGCGGAACATGGGGGTGGGGGGCGGAGGCGGAACCACGTCGACGTACCAGCGCCAGCCGATGAAGGCGGTCACCGTCCAGTCACTGTCGGGGACCACGTCGAGCACCGGCACGACCTCGAGGTACGCATCCCATGGCGAGTTGCCGGCGGCGTAAGCCAGTCCGAGGGTGGCTCGGGCGCCGAGGCGATTGGCGTCGAACATCTTGACCCGGGCGCCGGCGCCGTAATACGCGAGGATGAGTCCGTCCCCCCCCAGGTCGCGAAAGAAGGACAGTTTCTGCGGCGCCTCGGAGCTGTGGATGAGGTAGTCGGCGTGCACATGCAGCGAGTTGTCGTCTTCGACGGAAACTCCGAGACCGGCGGCAAGGGCGTATTGTTCGTTGACCCAGGCCTTGCCGGCGACACCCACGGCGCTGCCGAGAAACGGGCCCACGCCCGCACCGAACGGCTGTGCTGAGGCGGCGTGGGGCACCAGCAGCAGGATGGCAATCATAGATGAACGGTTCATCACGACCTGCGTTGACAGAGGAGTTGGCAGCGGCCCGTTGACAGAGTCGCTCTGGTGGCGAGGCCGGCCGTTGTCCAGATGGACGAAACCCGAAGGGCTCAACCATCGGGCTGCTCTCGCTCAATGTTCCTGCCGCAGGCTGACTCCGTCAAGGCGGTCGCGCATTGACAGGGGCAACATGAGTGCGATATCCTGCATCACCATAACTCAGGTGATGACCATCGCCCACCGGGGCGGCGAAGCCTACGCCCCGGAGAACACCCTGGCGGCCTTCAATCGCACTCTACAGCACGGCATCGGCTGGGCCGAGACCGACCTGCGCCAGTGCGCCAGCGGCGAGATCGTGCTGCTCCACGACGAGCAGGTCGACCGCACCACCGACGGTGTCGGCTCCATCCACGACCTAACGCTGGAAGAGGTCCAACGCCTCGATGCCGGCGGCTGGTTCTCACCGGAGTTCGTCGGCGAGCGGATTCCGACGCTGGAGATGTTGCTTGGTCGATTCGGCGACCGACTTGTCTACCTGCTGGAGATCAAGGATCCAGGCCGTGTGGAAGAGGCTCTGGTGGCGGCCGTTGTCAGACATCAACTGCGCCATCGCAGCATTGTGATCGGCATGCACGCCGAGGCACTCGAACGGGTCAAGTCTATCGATCTGGAACTGCGCGTCGGCTTCGCCGCTCACGAGCCCACGGAAGAGAATGTCAACCGCGCCCTGGAGATGGGTGCCCATCATATCGGCATCCTGCCACGTCACATCACTCCTGAACTGGTGGCCGACTGTCGGGCCCGTGGCCTGGCGGTCCGCGCGATCCACGTTCACGACGAAACCGATATCCGGCGTGTCCTCGAGGCAGGCGTCGTCGGACTTGTACACAGCGACGCCCGGGTCCTGCGCGACGTTCTGTGAGCACCGACCTCGCAATGCTCGCCTTGGGAGATGTGACCTGCGGCTCGGCAGATTCGCCGAGAGACGGCGGCGGAGGCGTGTGCCTGCGCTGCGCCATGCCGGTACACGAGAATGCCACCCGAATGGCCGACGCCGAGGGCGAGGACGGTGAGAATCAGTGCCAGGCCGCCTGAGGCAGGACCATCACTCGAACGCCAGGGATGTGCCGATATCTGAGAACCCCAGCCTCCGGTAGAGCTGCTGCGGCCAGTCCTCGGCATCGGTGCAGAGGAAGATGAAATCACAGCCGGCGTTCCTCAGGTATCGGCAGGCCTCGATCACGACGGCGGACGCGTACCCCCTGCCCTGGCAGGTAGAGGCGGTGATCACCGAGTCGATCTGTCCAGTGGCCCCGCGTCGATAGACTTCGCAATGCGAGACGTACGTGTCCCCGTCGCGCACGCCGAAGAAGCTCAACTCGCAGGCCTGTTGGTAGGTCGTCGCCCTGCCGGCCAGGGCTTTGGCACCCTCGGCGCTTCTGCCGGTCTGCCGCCAGTACGCTTCGATGGTCGGGCGGATCTCTTCAAAACCAGCCATCTCGACGGCCGTGTCCGACGTCCTCTCCGCCGACTCTGTGAGGGCCATGTAGAGATCCGTCAACGGTCTGTATCCGGCGGCTCGGAGGCCAGGTGACAGGCTCTGCGCCCACCGCTTCTGATCGACCCAGATGGCGCACCCGTCAACGCCGGCTCGCTGCCGAATCGCCGTCGACTCGGCCAACAGCGCCTCCGCCGTCACCTCTGCATCCACAAGGGCCACGTTGTGTGACAGCGCCCCCGGATAGTCACGATTCAACACGACCTGCCCGAAGGACGCTTCGACGACATCGGTTGCGGCTCCGAGGAGCAACTCCCGCTCGTGCAGTCTGGCGCGTCGCAGGGGGGATTCAGGCATTGCGCTGCGCCACCTGTCGGGATGTGCCAGACAGCAGGGCGTCTCCGGTGGACTGATCTACTGCGCAGCCTTCGAGCTGGACTTCAGCTCCGCCAGAACCTTCCGGGCGCTGTCCGCCGCCGGTCCTTCAGGAAACCGCTGCAGGAAATCCTCGTACGCCTTGATATCGGTGCTGCCCATGAGCTCGGCCAGGGCGTAGGGGGCCATCTTGACCTGGGCCTCATCGGCGAATCGGGTCTCCGGATACAGTTTCAGAAACGCCTCGAAAGCAGCCAGCGATTTGGCGCGCTGTGCTTTCACCCAGTGCAGCAGTTCCTGGGTCTTGCGGACCTCCTCGGCATGCAGGCCATCCGGGTGCTGCGCCAGGAACTCCTCTACGGCTGCCAGAGTGTTGTCCTTCTGCACCTGCTTGAAGCGCACCTCTTCCATCGCTTCACGAGCCTGACCGGCGAAGACACCTTCCGGGTATTCCTCCAGGAACTGTTCATACCCCTCGGCACTCCGTTTCATCTTCGCGCTCTGCCAGGCCTCTTCTTCCGGATCGCCACAGGCGGCCACGACAAAAAGAAGCCCGAGACACGTCCACAGTTGCGACTTGGGACTCAGGGCCTTCAGCATGATCTCGACTCCATTCTCGTATTGTTCCGTGTTGATCGGCAGCGGCACGGTTCATTGTCCTGACGATAGGATAGATCAACTGAGGCGGCGTCGCGAACGGCTGAAGGTGTGACATGGCCCCGTCCCGCATTGCCATTGCCACTGTTCATGCCATCTGATATCGTGGCGACATGATCAGAATCGATAGAGCGGCATCCGATGACCTGGACTTCATGCTCTGGGTCGAGGGGTTCTTCTCACCCGGTGCAAGGTTCTGCGAGGTCTTCAACCTGTGGGTGGCCCCGCAGCATCGAAGAGATCGAGCGTGTCAGCCTCATAAAAGAGCTGTAGCTTGAACACGGCATCTCCGTAGATTGGGTGTCCGCACCGTCCTCGAGCATCGCCATATTGGGAGACCTATGCATCTGCTGGTCGGCATTCCTGCCTACAACGAGGCCGCCACCATTGCCAACGTCATCGCGCGTATGCCGAAGGAAGTCGGCGGTGTCGACTCCATTGACCTCGTCGTCGACGACGACGGCTCGGATGACGACACCGGGTCTCTGGCACAAGCGGCCGGGGCAACAGTCGTAAGGCACGCCCGCAACTCCGGTGTCGGGGTTGCATTCCAGAGCCTCGTTCGCCACGCCCTCGAGGTCCGTGCCGATCTGCTGGTGACCATCGACGCGGACGGCCAGTTCAACGCCGACCACATCCCCCAGCTCATCGCTCCGATCCTCAGTGGCGCCGCACTCGTCTGCACGGCGAGCCGCTTCATGGACCCGAAGCTGATCCCCGAGATGCCGAGGGTGAAGAAGTGGGGCAATCGGCGGGTTGCCAAGCTCGTCAGCCGAATGACGGGCCACAGCTACCACGATGTCTCGTGCAGCTTTCGCGCCTACTCTCGAGAGTCGCTGCTGCGGCTGACCGTCTACCATTCGTTCACGTATACGCACGAGACCTTTCTCGACCTGGCGGCCAAGCGTCGTACATCTGCCAGGAGATGGCCGGTCGACCTTCGTCGATCGACTTGCGGACCGCGTCCCATGCCCGCCTCTGCACCTGCGCGTACTCCTCTTCGGAGACCGCCCTCTCCCCCTTTCGCTCGGCGTCGATCATCTGGAGGTCCAGGGCTTCGAGCATCTCCCAGAAATAGGACCAGTCGAAGATGTCGGTGTGCTCCAGGTGGCCGCCATCCGGCCGCATGGAGAAAGCGAAGGCACGGCCCAGATAGCCACGCAGGAAATCCGGCGACCAATCGATGCCGACGGCACGCAATGCCGGCCGCAGGCAGCCATTCAGGGATCCGGGGAACAGTTTCTCGGCCCGCATGTCGAGCTTCACGTGTCTTCCTCCTTGTTCGGGTGTGTCGCCTTCCTCAGCAAGAGCGCTCTGTACAGCAGCACGCTGCTCAGCGGTGGCCAGACGCAGGACTCGTGGTGTGGTCTGTACGATTTCCTGCGCGTCGGACTCCTGGCGAGACCAGAGAATCCCCAGCAGGCCCACGATGGTGATGATTCCGGTAGCCGTCACGAACAGCTCCTTTGCGGTGAGTCCGAAGAGAATGGATGCCGCGGCCTTGCGCGGGATCGCCAGCGGCAGAGCCGCCATGATCGCGCCGGTGAAGCGTCGTGTCCGCCGCTGTCGCACGAGGACCTCTTCGGCGACAGGCAGCATGAGATCCCGCAGACGCTGGCGGGCATAGTGCAGGCGACTGCGTACGGCACTGGCGGAAATACCGGCCGTGTCGGCGATCTCACGGTCAGTCAATCCCCCGATGTAGTGCAGTAGAACTGCTTCGCGGCTGCTGTCGGGGAGTTGCTCGATCGCAGCCCAAACCGCTTCGGCGACCTCACGACGCTCGAGGTCGTCTTCCGGCGTCGACGGCCTCGCCTCGACAACACTCTCCCTCTCGACCTGCTCCGCGAGGCGGATCTGAGACTGGTCCCGTCGCCCCCAGTCAGCGACGACGTTGCGCGTGATGCCGATCAACCAGGCGCGGAAACGCGACCCCTCGCGCAGCGCACCCAGATCGGTGTAGGCCTTGAGCAGGGCCTCCTGAGCCAGATCCTCCACGACACTGCGATCGGCGACCCGACTGCACAGCAGCCCAAAGACTGCGTTCTGGTGCCGTTCGACGAGAGCTGCGAAGGCGGAACGGTCACCCGCCAGAACAGCCCGAACCAGCTGATCGTCTTCGATGTGTGTCGACGGCTCTGAGATGGTGACGCTCCCGCGGGGTCAGGATTCGGTGGCAGAAGTATAGTCGGGTCGAGCGGACGAAACGTCCGAAGAAAATCCTGGCAGCCTGAACCGACACCGCGGGCATCCGTTTGCCTGTTTCGGCTGCCAACGTATGTTCGTCGCATGATTCGCACTCGCCGATCCCTGTTCAGTGCCCTCGCTTCCATCGGGCTGACAGCGTACGTCGTCGCCTGCTTCTTCGGACATGCCGGCTACGTACTCTGCGCCGAGTCCGACGGGAGCCTCGTCGTCGAAGCGGCGAGCCTGAACGGGTGCGACTGCCCTGTCGCCACAGCATCGGCAGACGAGCTTCATGGTCTCGACGGCTGCGGCCCCTGCGACGACGCCTCCCTCACCGAGGATGCCGCGCGTAGCGAGACCGGCCCCGACGCACCCAGACTCACAGTCTCCCTGCTGCCGGCAGATCCCCGTGCGGATCGTCGCCCGGCCATCACACGGCGCCAAGCCTGCCTCCACGAGGCGCGCCACCCGCACCTCGTGCACAGTCCCATCCTGCTGATCTGAAGCACTCCGAGCGTTACCCGGTCGCGCCCACTTAGCCGCTGAGGCAGGTCGGGAGAGACTGCGATTCCGTACACGTCTCGCGTTGCAGCCACGGCTGCGACGACGGCAGGCGTGATCCGCTCATCCGCGCCAGGAGTGCCCGATCATGTACCCCAATGCAGGTCCATTGCCTGCCCTGATTGCCGTGTTGATGATGCTCTCGGCCTCGTCCGCATCGGTGACACCGCCGCTGTCTCTCGACCATGCCGTCGCGCAGGCCGTGTCCGTCGCCCCCCGCATCCAGTCGGCCACCGCTCGCTGGCGCGTTGTCACCGCCGAGACGCAAGCGCGACTGGGGCCAGCCGATCCCGAGCTGGAGCTCGAGTTCGAAGGCATGATGTCCGCCTTTGACCTCAGCAGCCACGAGGAGCGCAGCATCGGCCTGACCCAGCGACTGGCGATGCCCCTGTCCTGGTTCCACGAACGCGCCGCCGGCCGCTCGACGGCCGACGCGGTGCATCTCGAACACGTCGACAGGGCCCGGCTCGATGTCACGCTGGAAACCGCCACCGCCTATCTCGACGTCCTGCTTGCCGAACACCTGTTGGCCCTGGCGCGCAACGACCTGACACAGGCCGAAGATCTGGCCCATATGGCGCGCCGCCGCCGTGATGTCGGCGGAGCGCCCATGCTCGCTTCCCTGCGTGCCGAGGTGGAAGCCGGCCGCGCCAACCTCCGCGTCGCCGACGGGCAGGACGGGCTGGCGGCCGCCCGGGCGCGACTCAACACCCTCCTCGATCTGCCTCTCGATGCCGACGTGGAGCTGAGCGACAGGCTCGAGGTGCACCACCTGGAACGGAGTGAGACCGCTCTGCGTGACCGCGCTCTGGCGCAACGACCCGACATCGTCGCCGCCGTGCTCCATCAACAGGCGGCCCAGCTGGCGACTCGCGCCGCCCGTGTCGGCGTGCTGCCTGCCGTCGACCTGGGAGTATTCCGTCACGACATCGACGCACCCGGCGCGCCGACGACGTGGCGACTGGAAGCCACGGTGGAGGTACCGCTGTGGGCGGCGCGCCAGCAGCGCAGCGCCATCACCGTCGCTCGGGCCCGATCCCGCCAGCTCGAGAACGACCTGATCGAGCTGCGCCGTCAGGCGAGGCTCGCAGTGAACACCGCCTACCGTGACTACACCCGGACGCACCGCACCCTCGCGCTGTTCGCCGACGGGCTTCTGCGCGAAGCCGGGGCGGCGTACGAAGCGGCCCGTCGCAGCTGGGAGCAGGGGCAGGCGCCACAGGTCGACGTCATCGACGCGCAGCGCACGCTCACCGAGGTACGCATGGATCATGTGCGGGCCATTCACAGACACGAAGTCGCCCGGCATGCTCTAGTCCGCGCCGTCGGCGGCCCTTTCGACCCCGACGGAGGATCGGACCGATGAAACGCTTCTCGATCCGCACGCCCATGGCCCTGATCGCGGCCGCGCTGGCGCTGGCCGGCCCCACTTTGTCCGAGGAGGTCCACGACGACCATGACGAACACGAGGAGCCACTCGAGGTCGTGCATTTCTCAGCCCGGCAGCAGCAGGCCCTCGGCATCGTTACCGGTGTCGCCGCACCGGGCCGCGTCGCTGTCGAGTTGCGGCTCTTCGGCGAGGCAACCCTCAACCTGGATCGAACCGCCCACGTCACCTCGCGCGTCGCCGGTGTCGTCGCTTCTGTGGAGCGTTCCTTCGGCGATCGCGTCGAGGCCGGCGACGTGCTGGCCATCCTCGACAGTCGCGACCTGGCCGAAGCCCGGGCGCTCCTGCTGTCGGCCCGCGAGCGCGAGACGCTGGCCGAAGCGACCCACGCTCGCGAGCGAGACCTGCGCGCCGAGGAGATCTCGTCGGAACGCGACTTCTTAGCGGCCCGTCAGGAACTGGCCGAGGCGCGCATCGCACGGCGCGCCGCCGAGCAGATGCTGCAGGCCCTCGGGGTGGCAACCGATGGCCGCGACGGCCCGCACCTGCACCACGACGGCTTCGACATCTCCCACTACCACCTGACGGCGCCGATCTCCGGCACCGTCATCGACCGGCACGCCACCCTCGGAGAGATGTTGTCCGTCGCCGAGCCCGCCTTCCTGGTCGCCGACCTCGACACGGTCTGGGTCGACCTGGCGGCACACGTGCAGGATCTGTCACGGCTGCGCCCAGGGCAACCGGCGCGCGTGCAGGCCATCGGTGACGGCGCCGCGATAGCCCAGGCGTCCGAAGCCCACAGCCTGATTGTCTACGTGGCCCCCGTCATCGACGTGGACACCCGCACAGCCGTCGTCCGTCTGGCGCTGGCCAACGACGGTCGCTGGCGTCCCGGTCTCCCGGTGACCGCCTGGATCGCGGTGGACACTGCCGAGGCACAGGTCAGCGTCCCGGCATCGGCGGTGCACGACATCGAGGGCGAGGACCACGTCTTCGTCGTCGACGGCGACGGCCTGCGACCGCGCCAGGTCGATCTGGGCCGCCGCGGCGGCGACCGCGTCGAAGTACTGCACGGCCTGGACGCCGGCGAGCAGCTCGTCACCGAAGGCGCCGTGCACGTGAAGGCCGCCTTCCAGACCGCCGATGTCGGCGGCCACCACCACTGAGGGGGGCGCTGTGATCGAACGAATCGTCGACATCAGCATCCGGCGCCGCGGACTCGTGGTGCTCCTCACGGCCACGGCGGCCCTCTTCGGCGTGCGCGCCGCGTTGAACCTGCCGGTCGATGCCGTGCCGGACATCACGACGAACCAGGTGCAGGTCAACAGCCTCGCCCCCGGCTTCGCCGCCGAGGAGATGGAGCGCTACGTCACCTTCCCGATCGAGGTGGCACTCAGCAGCGTGCCGCGCAAGATGGACATGCGCTCCATCTCGCAGTTCGGCCTGTCGCAGGTGACCGTCACATTCGAGGAAGACGTCGACCTGTATTGGGCACGACAGCTGGTTCTCGAGCGTCTGCTCGTGGTCCGCGACGGGCTGCCCCCGGGGGTGCAACCCGAGTTGGCGCCGATCAGCACGGGACTGGGCGAGGTCTACCAGTTCACCCTCGAGGCCGACAGCAGTGTCGCCACCGACGTGACGTCGATGGAGTTGCGCAGCCTCCTCGACTGGGTCATCAAGCCACAGTTGCGCACCTTGCCCGGCGTCATCGAGGTCAACAGCTACGGCGGCCAGCAGAAGCAGTACGAGGTGCAACTCGACCCCGAACGCCTGCGCGCCCACGAGTTGACCATCGACCAGGTGCTCGAAGCGCTGGCACAAAACAACGCCAACGCCGGCGGCGCCTATCTCGAGGAAGGAGGCGAACGGCGGCTGCTGCGTGGTGTCGGCTTGATCGAATCCCTGCAGGACGTGGAGAACACCGTCGTCGCCTCCCGCGACGGCCGTCCCGTCCTCGTGCGGCACCTCGGACAGGTGGGCTTCGGCGCGCAGATCCGGCAGGGCGCCGCCACCCGCGACGGCCGGGGCGAAACGGTGATGGGCATCGCCATGATGCTCAAGGGAGCCAACAGTCGCGATGTCGCCCGGCGGGTAGAGACACGCCTGCAGGAGTTGCAGGCGGCCATGCCCGACGGCGTCGACATCCGCCCCTATTACGACCGCAGCGACCTGGTGGGACGCACGATCGACACGGCGTCGGGCAACCTCGTGAAGGGGGGCATCCTCGTCGTCGGTGTACTCTTTCTGTTCCTGCTGCAACTGCGCGCTGGCCTGATCGTGTCAGCGGCAATCCCGCTGTCGATGCTCACCGCCCTGGCCGGGATGGCCTGGTTCGATGTATCGGCCAACCTCATGAGCCTCGGTGCCATCGACTTCGGCCTCATCGTCGACGGCGCCGTCATCATCGTCGAAAGCTGCGTGCGCCGACTGGCGCTGCGGCGCGAAGAACTCGGTCGCGAGCTGACCGAACAGGAGCGCGTCGATATTGTCCGCGACGCCACCGTCGAGATCTACCGGCCCGCCCTGTTCGGCATGCTCATCATCATGTGCGCCTACGTGCCCATACTCACGCTCTCGGGGATAGAGGGGAAGATGTTCCGGCCCATGGCC
>PBSR01000041.1 GCA_002726335.1 Gemmatimonadaceae bacterium | reverse complement strand
TCGGTCAGACCCTTGGCGCGAGCCGTCATCACGTACTGCTTGCCGATTTCGTCGAGGAAGGAATTCTTCGTCAGCAGTGTCAGGCCGGCGAAACCGCCGATGACGAGGGACAGCACCGGCAGACACAGGTGCCAGAGATAGTCCACGAGGCGGGCAGCCCACGACATCTGCTCGAAGTCGGCGGACGTCAGGCCCCGCAGGGGGAACCACTGCAGGTAGTGACCGCCGGCGAGGAGCACGACGAGGAGCACGGCAAACAGGAAGGCGGGTACAGCGTTGCCGACGACGATCACTCCGGAGGTCCAGACATCGAAACGTGAGCCGTCCCGCACGGCTTTGCGGATGCCCAGGGGGATGGAGAGGGAGTAGATGAACAGCGTCGACCACAATCCCAGAGAGATCGACACGGGAAGCTTGTCGAGGACGAGGTCGGCCACGTCCCGATCGCGGAAGAAGCTCTCACCGAAGTCGAAACGGAGATAGCGCCCCATCATGTCGAAGAAGCGGACATGGGCTGGCTTGTCGAAGCCATACAGGGCCTCGAGCTCACGGATGAGCTCCGGATCGACACCGCGAGCGCCGCGGTAGCGGGCGTTGGCCTCCATGCCGCCCAGATCGGCGGCCATCACCTCGCCGGCGCCTCCGCCAGTGACGCGGTCGGCGGCACCGCCGTCATGTCCCTGCATGCGGGCGATAACCTGTTCCACGGGACCACCGGGGGCGGACTGGACGATGATGAAGTTGAGCACCATGATGCCGAACAGAGTGGGGACCATCAGCAGCAGGCGGCGCAGGATGTAGGCTGTCATCGGTCGTTCTCCAGTGCTGCCGCCCTGGCTGGATCGATCCACCATGTCTGCAGGAAACCCAGGGAGATCAGTGGCACCGTGGCCGGCCGCTCAAACTTGCCCCAATAGGCGAGGCGATGCAGGTCGGTGTGCCAGTTGGGGATCAGATAGTGGCCCCAGAGCAGCACACGATCGAGGGCGCGAGCCGTGGCGATCTGCTCCGGCCGGGTCTGCGCCGCGATGAGGCGCTCCACCAGCTCGTCGATTACGGGGCTGCGGATGCCGGCATAGTTGCGGCTGCCCGCAGCATCGGCGGACGAGGTCGACCAGTAGTTGCGCTGCTCATTACCCGGCGACAGGTACTGATTCCAGCTGCGCGCGACGATGTCATAGTCGAAGGCCTGCAGCCGGTTCCAGTACTGGGAGGCGTCGACGGTGCGGATCGTCGATTGGATACCGAGGCGCTGCAGGTGCAACTGCAGCGGGCCGATGACACGTTCGTAGGAGGGGCGCGCCAGCAGAAACTCGATCTGCATCGACTCGCCGGTGGCGTCGTGCACCAGCTGTTCATCGTGGATCGTCCAGCCGGCTTCCCGGAGCATCCGGCGAGCGGTGCGCAGATTGGCCCGGATCGAGCCGGAACCCGTCGTCGCCGGGGCGCGGTACTGTTCGCTGAAGACCGCCTCCGGAATCCGTCCACGGTAGCCCTCGAGGATCTCGAGCTCCCGTCCACCAGGCAGACCGGAGGAGGCCAGCTCGGAGTTGGCGAAATTGCTCTCCGTGCGGGTGTAGAACCCGTGGAACAAGGTGGCGTTGGTCCACTCGAAGTCGAAGGCGTAGGCCAGAGCCTGGCGTACCCGCGGATCACCGAATTTCGAGCGCCGCGTGTTGAAGACGAATCCGGACATACCGCGGATCCGCCGGTTGGGGATCTCCGTCAGCACCAGGCGGCCATCGTCGACGGCGGGATGGTCATAGGCGGTGGCCCACTCGCGCGCCGTGCCGACAGCGCGGAAGTCGTACTCGCCAGCCTTCAGCGCTTCCAGTGCGACCGTATCATCGCGGTAGTAGTCGAAGTGGATCCGGTCGAAGTTGTGTTGTCCGCGACGCGTAGGCAGGCTCTCGTCCCAGTTGTCGGTGACGCGTACGTAGCTGATCGTGCGACCCGGATCGACGGACTCGATCCGGTACGGCCCGCTGCCGAGGGGCGGCGCCAGCGTCGTGGCTGTGAAGTCGCGGTCCTGCCAGTAGTGCTTCGGCAACGCTCGCAGCTGGCCGAGAACGACGGGCAGTTCACGGTTGTCTGAGGCGGCCAATTCAAAGCGGACGGTGTGTTCGTCAAGGGCGATGGCAGTGTCCACATCGGTGTAGAAGGCGCGGTAGAAGGGGATTCCGTGGCGCACGAGGGTGTAGAAGCCGAAGACCACATCGTCGGCGGTGACGGGTACGCCGTCGTGCCAGCGTGCCTCGGGTCGCAGAAAGAAGGTGATGGCGCTGCGGTCGGCAGCCAGATCCATGGAGTGGGCGAGGTGACCGTATTCCGACAGGGGTTCGTCCTGCGCTTTCTCGCACAGACGGGAGTAGATCATCGTCGTGCCGGCGGCGGACACACCCTTGAGGATGAAGGGGTTGAGGTTGTCGAAGGTGCCGACCACAGCCAGTCGGACCTCGCCTCCCCGGGGGGCCTCGGGATTCGTGTAGTCGAAGTGAGTGAAGTCGGGACCGTACTTCACCTCACCATGGATACCGATGGCATGCGTCGGGTCAGCCAACGACGTGGCAGGGAGCGCCGCTACGAGGAGTAGGGACACGGGAGCCGGCCAGCGCCGCCACTGCCAGCGGGTCAGCGGCAGGTAGATGACAAGGAAGGCGGCCCAACCTGCCAGCAGTCCTCCGCCCAGCCCGAGCCAGGACTGCGTCGTGTAGGCCACGGCCATCAAGGGCACCATCGTCAACATCAGCATGGGGATGGTGAGGGACATGGTCCACAGACAGTGCCGGGATTCGTACGCGCCGACGACGCTGACGAGGGGGAACAGAGCGGCAAAGCCTCCCAGTTCACTCTTCAGCAGGATGAGCATCGACACGACCAGACATACGGCGGGGAGTTTCTGCCAGATGGGCAAGCGTGTCCGGTGGGCGCGCTCCGAGCGTGGCGCGTTGCGCCAGAGAAGGAAGCCACCCGTGGCTACGGCCGCCACCGTAGCCAGCCAGAAGGGGACGTCACCTGACGGAGCCACACCGGATGCCAGCCAACCGATGACGGAGTAGCCAGCCAGCGCCACCCCGATGGCACCGACGATGGGAACATGCAGGGTCTCGTGCAGCCATCGAATCGCGTGGATGTAGCCGAACAGCAGGCCGATGGACAGCACGTTGGCGGCGTCCATGGGCAGACCCACGGACAGGGCGACGACGGTGAAGGGGAAAGGCAGCGTCAGGAAGATGGACTTCAGCCGCGGTGTGGGCATGTAGGCCACGAGAGTTGTCTGGCAGGAGACGACCCCGACGAGGAGGAGGTCCCACGATGTAATGCCTGCGGCCAGGCCCAAGCCCGTGAGGTCAGTCGTTCTGCACGGTGTCCTCGCGCTGCCCGATGAAAGGGGGCGTGAGGAACCGTTGCTGCTGGTCGGTCAGATCCGTGTAGGCGTCCATATCGTAGTAGTGGCGTGACCAGGACGAATGGCCGGGGCTGTACTTGTAGAGCAGTCCTCGCCGCTCCTGGGAGCCAGTCCATGCCATCGTCCCGTGAACCAGGGCTTCGGTGAAGATGATGACGTCGCCGGCGCGCGCCTCGACCTGACGGACATAGTGGGCGGAGCGTTCGTGTCCGCGCACGTCGGCGGGCAGGTCGTTGACGAAGTTGCTCTTGTGGCTGCCGGGGATGCAGCCGAAGCCGCCATCACCGGGCCCGGCGTCGCCCAGGTTGTAAGTGAACACCGTCAGGCCGTTGCGGATCACACCGTTGTGACACTGATACCAGTGATCGCCGGCACCGATCTGGGGGCTCGGGCCACCGTGCAGGTTGCCCCCCGGGGCCCCGTCGCGCATGAAGATGCAGTAGTCATGGTCGAGCCGAACCCTGGGGCCCACCAGCTCCACCAGGTACGGGACCAGCTTCGGGTGATCGATGAGCGCCTGGAAAGCCGGCCCCCACTGCGAAACATTGCTCGTCCGATACGACAGCCCGTCTTGCCAACCGCCCGGTGGATCGTCGGCGCAGGCATTCAACTCAGCCAGCTCGGCGCTGTTCAGTACTCCGGACACGACCAGGTATCCCTCGAGGTCGAACTGAAATCTCTCTTCCGGTGTCATACTCGACGGCTCTCCTGTCTACTGACTCCATGAGCGCCGCAATATAGTCACAGCCTTTCGGCCTGTCGTTCGACTCTCCCGCAATCATTGAGTCATCGCTTGCGCGCCGCTGCGCGCATCTGCGCGGTGTGCTGCGCGCCGTCGCAGTTCCGCTCCCGATCAGAAGGAGCACGGACTTCGGCACGCGGTTTGCCTGACCCCCAGCAGACAACGGGTGCCGGCACCCATCACCGACTCGCGCGAGCGGGTCTCATCTCAACGGACGCCACCGGGGTTGTCCAGTCCGGAACCGGCGACCGAAGTGGTCTACGATTTCATGGAGATTCTGCAGGCCGAACTGATCGCCCGCGGTCTGAGCTACAACGCAGTCGTGGTGCGCACGGGCTCCGATGTGGAGCTGCCGAGTGCGACGGGCGATGACCTGCGCCTCACCGACCGCCAGGCGATCCTGGTGCAATCCGGCGTGGAGGTGACCGGAACCGATCAAGGCACATATGGCGTCAACCTCACTCTCCCCATCGGGGGCGAAGGCGGTCCGCCCGTGACGCTGAGCCGCGGCTGGGTCTCTGCGGATGCTTCGATTGCGGGTCGCCAGCTGCGCTTCGTCTGCACGCACCTGGAGCGTGGTTCGGTGGCACCGGTACAGATGGCGCAGGGAGCGGAACTGCTGCAGAGGGTTACCGAGGCACCGGTGCCCGTCATCCTGCTTGGCGACTTCAACAGTGCCGCGGATGGCAGCACCACCGATACGTACGGCACTCTCGTCGCCGGTGGCCTCGTCGACGCCTGGTCCCAGACCCGGCAGGATGTGGGATACACGTGCTGTCTTCCCGACGAGCCCTTTTCAGCCAGCGAGCTGAATCGCCGCATTGACTTGGTGTTTTTTCACGAGCCCGTCGGCGCCTCTCAGACGACGATCACGCGGACCAGTCGAGCCGTCGTCATCGGTGCCGATCCCGGACATCGGACCGATCTCGGGCTGTGGCCATCAGATCACGCAGGGGTCGCCGTAACGCTCGGGGTGGATGCCACAAGCAACTGGATGGCGGCACGGCGCTGACTGTCCTCGGGCGGACCAGTGCTCTGGACCAGTTGAACCTAAGAAGTTGGGCGGTGGCCAGCCTGCGGCCACCGCCCATCTGCCAGCCTGCCGACTTTCGCTCAGGCGGGCACCATGATATAGTCACGCCATATGAGCCTGTCTCCGGATCCAACCCTGTTGCGCCAGTCGCTGCCCGACGTAGCCTCCACTCAGCGGCTCACCGGCCTCCAGAACCCCGTCGACATCTTTCGCGACAACTGGGGGATCCCCCACATCCGGGCCGGCTCCGCCGTCGATCTGTTCTTCGCCCAGGGGTTTGCCACCGCCCAGGACCGCCTGTGGCACATGGATGCCGACCGTCACAAGGCGCTGGGGCGTTGGGCGGAATGGGTCGGGGTGCCCGGAGTGGCCAGTGACTGTCTGCTGCGGGCCGCCGGCATGGGGCGTACGGCCAAGTGGGACTATGAGGTGAGTTCCGACGCCGCATGTGAGATGATCGACGCCTACACTGCGGGGGTGAACGCTTTCATCACCACCACGACATCTCTGCCCATCGAGTATCGTCTGCTCGACGAGTCGCCGGAGCCGTGGGAGAACTGGCACTGCCTGGCGGTCTACAAGATGCGCAACAGCCTGCTGGGTACGTTCGAGCCGAAGCTGCTACGCACGCGCCTGGCGGCGACCATCGGACCCGAGGCCACAGCGCGTCTGGTGCGTGGCTATCCCCGCGGACATCTGTTGACGGTCCCCCCGGGGGAGTTGTACGAGGGCGATGCACTCGATGGCACAGCGGCCCTACAGCGATCCGCCGACGCCCTGTCCGAGGCGGGAGGTGACCCGGAGCTGCTGCTGCCCGGGGTGGGTTACGATATGGACGGTGGCTCCAACGGCTGGTCGGTCGGTGGTGCCCGCACAGCCAGCGGTCAGCCGCTGATCGGCGGGGATTCCCACCGGGGTCTCGATGTGCCCAACGTCTACTATCAGGTCCATCTCAACTGTCCCGACTTCAACGTCATCGGTCATTCGGTTCCCGGGGTCCCCGGGGCCCTGCATTTCTGCCATAACGAACACGTCGCCTGGGGTATGACCCACGGCATGGCGGACACGCAGGATCTCTACATCGAGCGTTTCCGCGACCGTGCCGACGCCATCGGTACGCGTGAGTACCTGTACTGCGACCAGTGGCGTGCAGCCGTCGTCCATGACGAGCAGCTGCAAGTGCGCGGCTCGGATCCGGTCGACCTGCAGGTGACGATTACCCACCATGGCCCGGCGATCGCCGGCGATCCGGCCGCCGGCTGGGGGGTGACGATCTGTGATCCCGGCCTCATCGAGGGTACGCCCTGGGCGGACTCGGTTCTGGCGGCCATGCAGGCCGACAGCGTCGAGCAACTGCACTCGGCCTTTGCCGAATGGACGGATCGCATCAACAACTACGCCGTGGCTGACACTTCCGGACACTTCGGCTACCTGCACGAGGGCAGAATTCCGGTGCGGGGCGAGGCCAATGGCTGGGCCGCTCTGCCGGGCTGGACGGGAGAGTTCGAGTGGGACGAGGGTACGATCCCGCACAGTGAATTGCCGACATCGATCGACCCGGCCACAGGCTGGACGGTGACCTGCAACCAGCGGGTGACCGGTGCCGACTATCCATACTATGTCGGTCTGTACATGGCCCCCGAGTACCGGGCACGCCGGCTGATGGATCGCCTGCTGGAGCTCGAGCCCGGTACGGCCACCATCGACGACATGGCGGCCCTCCATGCCGAACGACTGTCCCTGCCCGCCCTGACGTTGGTGTCGAGGCTGCTGACCGCCCTCGACAACGAAGCTTTGGCCGAGCCGCTGGCGACGGCAGCCTCAACTCTGCGCGACTGGGACGGCCGCATGGACCGCGAGGCGACAGCGCCGGCTATCTATCAGATGACGCGCCGATCGCTGAGCCGGCGTCTCCTGCAGCACACATTTGGTGATGCCGTCGAGCTGGTGTGGTCGAACACGCCCGGTGCCGACACGATGGCACGCCAGGTTGCCCAGGAGATGAACCTGGCCATGGCCGGCGATCCCCAGGGTGATGCCATCCTGCCGCCCGGGGAAACGTGGGAGACGCTGCTGATCCAGGCGTTCACGGCCGGTGTGGCCGAACTGGCCGCTCAGCTGGGGGACGATCCCAACGCGTGGACCTGGGGCAGGTTGCACCGTACGCGCCCGCGACATCCCCTGGCCGAACCCTTTCCGGACTGGGAGCAGCTGCTCAATCCGCCCGGGTACGCCGTGCACGGCGACGCGGACACGCCGCTGGCGGGCAGCTTCACCATCGGCTCGTTCACCGTTACGGGACTGTCCGTCAACCGCTACCTGTTCGATCCGACAGACTGGAACACGGCGCGCTGGATCGTACCCGGCGGTGCGTCCGGACACCCGGGCAGTCCGCACTACGCCGACCAGGCGTCGCTGCATGCGGACGTGGGGTATATCCCGGCCCTGTGGGACTTCTCGCGGATCGAGAGGGAGGCGGAGACGGTGCAGAGACTGGAGCCGCTGCCGGCATCCTGACAGGTAGCAGGCCGGCTTCGCTGGAGGAACGACTTCATGAAGAGAGGGCGTGGGTTGGCGAATTGGCATTGATGCTGGAAGGGCCGACTTCGTTGTGCCTATCTCCTGGAACATAGTCAGCCTCGCCTACACAGCCGGAAGTGTGCTGGTTGCTGTTGGCGCCTCTTGTTTGACAGTGTGGCTTCTCCACCGCTACTCGCTGCTTGTCATTTCGCCACGCACGAGAAACCAGCGATGGTACGTGACGTGGAGACGTCCCGCCGTTGTGACCGTCGCCGGGCTCTTCCTTGGGGCCCTTGGTCAGCTGTCAGGCGTCCAGGGCGTCGATGGCAGTGCGGTCTTCGTCTGGATCCTCTTCTATCTTTCGGCGCACCTCTACGGACATATTGGAGTGCGGCGCCGGGTAATGCAGATCGAATGTGCATTGCTGTGGATCGCCTGGGCTGTGGGCGCAAGCAGCCTTGGAGGCGCAGAGTTAGAGTTTCTTGCCCTGATCTATCTTTTTCTGGCGAACTCTGCTGCTGGCCATGCGGTAGTAGCATTTGGACGATCCCTCCAGAAAGAGCTCATCCCGAAGGCAGCTGACAGGCGTGACCTTCATGGATAGATGCCGCACAATCTGGCGATCACTGGATTCGGTTTCCAGACCAACGCTCAGCCGACGGTAACTGTCAGCACGATCTCAGGAGGGTCCATCCCTGGCCTCCTCCCAGAGTCCTGCCAGGGCACCACGGATCTGGACTTCGATGCCACAGGCGTACGGCAGGTACGCCCCCTTCACTTCGACGCCATAGAAGAATCCCGGCCACGCGGTGGCCTCCATGCACTCGCGCTCTGCCTTCACCGGATCCTCCGCCCCCAATGTCAGCGCCCTGTCGGTGGGGATGTACTCGACGCTGTTATCGTTTGTATAGGCAATGACCATCTTGTGGGTGAAGGGCGCCGCTTCCTCCACCCACAATTCGTATTCGCTGAAGATCTCGCCGGGTAACGCCAGCAGACACCACTCGTCGCCCAGCGAGACGAGACTCGCCTCGAACCGGGTGTGAGGCTGCTCGCCGCCCTCGATCATCTGCCGCGTGGCTTCCAGGGTACGCGTCCAACCGTCCGTCGTGCCGTTCAGCAACGGCGTTTCGGGCGGGTGCCGCATCAGGCGGGCGACCATCTCCTCCCACATGGGCATGGAGGGTAGATTGCAGGGCAGATCGAGGCTCATGCTCGTCACGCGGAACGTGCTGGCGGCGATCTCGACACCGTTCCGCAGTGCCGTGAGAGCCGCCTCGCCGAGGGTTCTTCCCGCCCGCTCGGCATTGTCGTGGTGCCCGCTGTCGACGCTGAAACCGACGGGATAGGCGTTGATGTTGCCACTGCACCCCTGCACGAACAGGGGCAGCATATCGTCACCAAGTTCTTCGCGAATCCGTGTCACCGACGCCGCCGGAAAGTCTGCGCTCAGGCTTTCGGTTTCGATCGTCGTCACCGGATGTGCGGCGTGCTCAAACAGCACGGCGAGTGGTTTACCGCTCTCGGTCCGCGCTTCGAGCGTATTGACCCACGGTACGATGGCGTCGGTGAAGCGCCTGGCATACCGGTTGTAGCCTATCTGCGCTGCTGCACGCCCCGCGTACAGGGACACGGCAACCTGGTTCGCCAACGCCTCTTCGACGGCTTCGCCGATCAACGCGCAGACTCTTTCCCGCCACCCGTTCTTCCTGCGTCCCCGGCCGTCGGAGTGCGTGTGCGAGGCGTTGACAAGGGTGTGGTCGATGCCCGACCGCTCCTGCAGCTGAAGGCCGGCCTCGGGGAACGGATCGACCGGGTCGACGCCGACGACAGCTACCTTCGTGTTGCCGTCGTCCAACACGAGCACGCTGGCAAACAGCGGGTCGTGCACAGTCGAATCCCCGATGAGGAACTCAGGGAGCGTGATCTCTCTTCTGCCGATTCCGGCTATCACGGGGGCCTCGAATCCTCACTCGGTGGCGACGTGGATGGGCAGGGCACATCTCCCTGGCTGCTGGTGGAAGTGTACGGACGTCACAGGGCATCTTCCAAGCGTCAGGTGCACAACGCAGTCGATCTTGGCCGTGTCTCCTTCTACATCGATCGCCGGGAGCGATCACGGCCTCGTCGTCGACAGGATATCGACAGGGATCTGGCTCGGAGGTAGTTTGGGCGGCATCTGAGCGCCCGGTACGCGGGGTACCGGCTTGTTGCGATTGGAGGGGCTCATGCCGGATAAGTCATCACAGGGGACGAACTCTACTCAGGGGAGCAACGCCGGCGACGGCGCACCGATCGGAGCTGGTGACCGACAACTGCTGCGCGATCTGGCCAAGCGCGTCGCCGATGTCGCCGCCTTGCCGATTCAGGCCGAGCGTGTGCGTCTCTGGCAAGCCCTCAATCAGCGCCGGCCCGAACGAGCCATGGTGCTGGCACAGACTGGAAACACGCTGCGCGAAGCCGATCTCCAGTGTGAGGATCCGACGTGCCGAGGGTGGGAGGCCGCACTGCAAGCGAAGCTGCGCCGCCATGAACTCATCCACGACGACTACCCCTGCACGGACCACCTGGATATCGGTTACGTCATCGACGTGGGTGACTACGGCGTCAAAGAAGGACGGATCTACGGCGAGATCGAGGATTTCGGCGCCTACAAGGTGGATCCTGTGATCAACAGTCCCGAGGACTTCGCCAAGCTGCGCCCACGACAGATTTCTGTCGACCACGAGACCACCAACACCCGCCTGGAGAGGGCAGCCGAGATCCTGGGCGATATCCTGCAGGTCCGCAAGCGAGGCGAGACACTGTGCCGTAACATGCTGACGCGGAAGTTGATCCACCTGCGAGGCTACGAGCAATTCTATCTCGACATGTATGACAATCCCGAGTTCCTGCGCCAGATGATGGCCTTCCTCCGCGATGAGACACTCCGCGAGTGGGAGATCTATGAGGACGAAGGTGTGTTCACCGCCAACATGGGTCCAGACAACATCCGCGGCACCGGGGGCCTGTCTTACGCGGACCCGCTGGCCCCGCCGGACAGTGCCGGTTCTGTGCGTATGCAGGACATGATCTGCTTTGGTGAGTCGCAGGAGAGCATCGGCGTCAGCCCGGAACTCTTCCACGAGTTTGTCCTGCAGTTCCAGCTGCCGCTGATGAATCGCTTTGCGGCCGTAGACTATGGGTGTTGCGAACCTATGGACGGCAGGTACGAGTTGTTGTTCGAAAACATCCCGCGTTTGAGTTCGGTTTCGGTGCATCCCTGGGGCGACCGGGAGGAGGCGGCGGAGAAGCTGGCCGACAAGTGCGTGTTTGCCTACAAACCTCATCCAAGCCCGGTAGAGCTTCCTGAGCCTGACTTCGACGGCGCCGAACGGGAACTGCGTCAGACACTCGAGATCGCCAAGGGGTGTTGTGTGTCCGTAACAATGAAGGCCGATTTCGTGAGAGCTGATTCAGTGGACCGTGCCACGCGCTGGTGCGACATGGCCCAACGGGTGGTGGCCGAAGCGGCCTGACAGCGGCCAACACGATAGACAGTGATCGCAAGGGGAACGATGAGCGACGCGGATCGAGTCATCCCGGATCTGATATTCGCAGACGATGATGAGGGCGAGTTGCACCTTGATCTCTATCTGCCACCCTCTTCTGATGCGCCCTTTCCAACGATCATGCATATCCCCGTTGGCGGATGGAGAGCCAGCAACCGCGTCAACCTCCGCCCCCAGTTTGCGGCTCACGATTTCACCCGACACGGATTCGCGGTGGCCGTCGTCGACTGTCGGGTCACGCCTGAGGCGATCGCACCGGCGACCGTCTTTGACGCCAAGGCGGGCATCCGCTGGCTGCGGGCCCACGCCGGTACCTACGGTTTCGACGCAGACCGAATCGGAACCTGCGGTCGATCTGCCGGTGGCCATCTGTCGGCTCTGCTGGCGGTGACCGGAGATCTGGCCGATCTCGAAGGCGCTCGTGGCAACGCCGGGTTCAGCACGGCTGTGCAGGCGGCGGTGGATCAATGTGGCCCGAGTGATCTGGAGCGGATGGCAGATCCAGAACTGGCAGCACAGAGTCGAGTGCTGCAGGAGGTGACAGACAATTTCGTCGGGGGAGCCACCGCGGAGCATAGAGAACTGGCGAGACGGGTAAGTCCATTGCACCACGTGTCAGCCAGCTGCCCTCCCATGCTGATTCTGCATGGGGAGATCGACCCCACGGTGCCCGTGGAAGAGAGTCTCATCTTCCACGATGCACTCATCTCAGCAGGAGTGGACTCGACACTTGATGTCTTGCCTGGAATCGAGCACGGCTGGGACTGGGGCCTGACGCACGACCGGATCGTCGGTTTCTTCGAACGCACGCTGAAGGCGTGAAGAGGTGTGAACTACGGTAGCACCCCTCGAGCACACGCGTAGGCTGCCTGCACGAAGAGCCAGATGACCTCCAGTTCCTCTTCGTCTCGGGCGCCCCAGATGATGACGTAGTCCGTGTCGTCGGTACCGAGACCGTTCACGCCCGAGAACGGGTGGATCTCTCCCCAACCACCATCGCGCATGGCGCCTCGGGAGATCGTTCGCGGCAGCTCCATGTGCATGCTGTTGTTGGAAGAGTGGTGCATGTGACCGAAGGAGCCACCCCCGGCGCCGGGGGCCAGCTCCCAGCTGCGCCCGTTGTACAGCATCCCACCATCCCGCATCAGTGGTGCGATCCCTATGGATACGGAATCCAGTTGGTCCACGGCTTCGACCAGCCGATCGGCCAGTTCCAAGGCACCGCCCTGCGACAGCTGCAGGTGGGGGATGATGAACGTGCGCTCCGGCAGTTCGCCGGACCGGGCCGGTATGTCGCCGAGAGCGATCAGCCTGAAGGTGTTGCGGCTCCCGATGCGACCGCCGTTCTGCACCATCTTGGGTTCGGCGGTCTCATCATGCCGGCGCCAACCCCAACCGGCCTCTCAATGCCCACCACAACGCGTAAAGACGGGTGCCGTTGGTTCACGACCAGGACCAAACCTGCCTTGACGCACTGTCAGTAACACCCTTTATCCTCACTGCATCCCGGCGCTGTGGAACCTCTCGCGGATCGAGAAAGAGGCGGAGACGGCGCAACGACTCGAACCCGCGACGGCATGATGGAGTCAGCCAGGACATGAAACGCATCCTCCTTTCGATCATCTTCGGATTCGGCCTCGCCTGTGTCTGTGGCGCCGAGACGAGAGCCGCCGAGTTGTCTCTCGACTACCCCTCCGGCGTGTCGTGGGAGGATGGGCCGGCGCTGACACTGCTGTGGCTGGAGGTGGAGGATTCCCGTTGTCCCACGCGCGTGACCTGCGTCTGGGAAGGTGAGGTGGGGGGGCGGTTCCAGGTGGGCGTCGACGACGGCCAGATCGAGCCATTCACGCTGACACGGCATCACGAAGGCGACGAACGCGCCACGGTCCGTGTTGCTGGATACCAGTTTCGACTGGAGGCCATCGATCCGTACCCGTTGGATGAAACAGGCATCGCGCGGATGGACTACCGGGCGCAGCTCGTCATCGCCCCTCCCGGGGAAGACCTGCCCGACGCGGCCACCGTCGTGAGGCGCCGCTCGTGGGCGAACTTGAAACGCCAGGAGAAGGTGGACAGATGAAGATCGCGACATTCGAACAGTTTTTTCCTCTGCCGCGTGTGCGGCTCGTCAAGATCACCACCGACACCGGTATCAGCGGCTGGGGAGAGACGACGCTGGAGGGCAAGCCGAGGAGCGTGACTGCCTCCGTCGACGAGCTGGCTGAGTATTTCATCGGCAAGGACCCGTTGCGCATCGAGCACCACTGGCAGCACGTCTACCGCTCCGCCTTTTTTCGCGGTGGCAACGTGTTGATGACGGCTTTGTCGGGGATCGACCAGGCCCTGTGGGACATCGCCGGCAAACACTACGGTGTCCCCGCACACGCGTTGCTCGGGGGCGCCGTGCGCGACCGCATCCGCGTCTATGCCCACTGGGGTATCGGCGACATGAGTGATGAGGGCCTTGCCGCCTCGAGGACACGTCTCGACAAACTGCTGAAACAGGGCGGGTACAACGCCTTCAAGGCGGGACCGGGCGGCAAGTGGCGGGGCCACGAGCCACCATCGGTGATCGACGACTTCGTGCAGCGGGCCTACCTCATGCGCGAGTGGGTGGGTCCCGACGTGGAACTCGCCTTCGATTTCCACGGCAAGATGACCCCGGGACTGGCGGTGGAGGTGTGCCACGAAATCAAGGGCATGCGACCCATGTTCGTGGAAGAGCCGATTCCGCAGGAGAACGTCGATGCCCTGAAACAGGTGTCCGACAAGGTGCCATTTCCGATCGCCACAGGGGAGCGACTGCTCACACGCTGGGGTTTCCGTGAAGTCATCGAGAAGCAGGCCGCTGCCTATCTGCAGCCGGACACATCTCACGCCGGCGGCATTACGGAGCTGAAGAAGATCGCCAACATGGCGGAGGTCTACTATCAGCACATCCTGCCCCACTGCGCCATCGGGCCGGTGGCCTTTTCGGCGTCCATGCAGGTGGATGCCGTGGTGCCCAACTTCCTGGCGCAGGAGCAGATCGACCAGGGCCTCGGCGCCGGCCTGTTCGTCGACGACTGGGTCGTACAGGATGGCCACATCGACCTGCCGACGAAGCCAGGTCTGGGATTCGAAATCGATGAGAAAGCGGCACAGGTGAGTCGCGACGAGTACAGCGAAGAACTCGGAGGGGAGTACTTCTATGAAACGGATGGTTCCGTCGCTGACTGGTAGATCCGACTGAAATCTTGCGTCCCGCAGGCGCCGTAGCTACTATGGCGCACCATGAGTCAGCCTGAGAACAGACGGCGTTCCTTTCGCCTCGTCAGCCTCCTCGTCCTGCTCGGGACGGTCTTCGGCTGCGACATGATCCCCGGCATGGGTGGCGATGACAAGCCCGTTGTTGGCGAGATGCGCAAACAGGCCGAGGAACTGAAAACGCAGGCCGAAAAGCTGTCTGCTGTGGCCGGTCAGATGAAGCGCGAGGCGGACAACCTGAAGAAGCAGTACGACGAGGCGAAGAAGACGGCTGACGAACTGCAGCGGAAGTGGGAAACCATGCGCGATGAGGCCACAGAAGTGAAGAAGCAGGCCGACGACATGAAGAAGAAAGCCGACCAGCTGAAGCGGCAGGCCGACAAGATCAGCAAGTAGCGGGCTCAGTCCGCTGAAGAGCCGCCCGGCTCCGGTCCGCGGATTTGCACGTTCGGTAGAAGACACCACCCATGACGCTGGAACTCGACGTAGCACAGCGCACGCGGACCACGGCGGCCATCATCGAGGCGCTGCAGGGCGCCTGTCCCGACAGCATCTGCGAGCTGCGCGGATCTCTCGCGGCCGGGACGGCCGACGCCTACAGTGACATCGACCTGCGATGGACGGTGGGGGATGCCGATTTCCATGGCGCCTGCCGGAAGGTCGGGCAGATGCTGGAGGGAATCGGTGAGGTAGCGTCGCTACGTGCCGATCGCGACAGTGCCACGCACCCCACATACAGGCTCATGTTCGCCCGTCTGACCGCTCTGCCTCTGTTCTGGCGGATCGACCTCGAGATCATATCACGCGATCATGACCCGGAAGCCATCCAGCCTCAAAGAAAGCCAGGGAGCTGGTCGGCGACCAACAGTGCCCTCATGTGTGCCGTAGCCGCCATCAAGGCGTTCCTGCGACGGGATCCGGAGGCAGGCGCGCATCTTGTCAGCAAGGGGTTCGAGCGGATCCATATTCCGGTGCCGGCAGTGTCACCGAGACGACAGGTGTTGGTCCTGGCGGAGACGATCTATGATGCCGACGACGCGTACGCGCCGCTGGCGGCTCAGGTCCGCCAGCTATACCGGGAGGCCTTCGGCGGGCACGAGTTCGACGGCTGACGCCGGCGCAGTGGGGTCGTCGCCGAACTGGTGCGGCACGGCGATATAGTTGATGACGGCGATGACGAAGGCGATGATGACCAGCCATTTCAGCTGGCTGCCGTGCCGCCGTTGCACGCCCCGCAGGTAGAGATACCAGGCGAAACCACACCACGTGGGCAGGGCGAGGACGATCTTGGGATCGCCCCTGCCAAGGTACTCGCCCGGTGCCCCGAACAACCAGATCACACCCATTCCCAGTCCCAGAGAAAAAAAGAAGAAGCCGCCAGCAGCGGCGTAGAAGGTGGACGCAGCCGACGTGTCGAGGGCGGGCAGGAAGCGGTTGAGACGACCGCGCTTGAGGGCCCGACTCTGCAGCAGAAAGGCGCCGGCGCCGCAGAACGCGAGGGCGAAACCCACATGGCCGAGGAGGGTGATGAAAACGTGCACCCCCAGCCACGGATATTTCACCAGCATGGACCCCGAATCCACGAAACGGACGGGCATGAGCAAGGGGTAGAGCAGACCAAGGAAGGCAACGGGGGCGACAAAGAGATTGAAGTGTCGCACGGAGGTGAACCGTTCGAGCAGCAGGCCGGCGACGAGGAACGTGATGACCACCAGGGAAATCACCGAGACCATGTTGCCCAGAGGGTACTGACCGGAAAACAGGACGTGGAGCATGATCCCCAGGGCGTTGATGACGATGCCGGCGATGAGCGTACTGCGACCCCAGCGCTCCCACGAAGCATGTCCCCACCACAGGTGGCCTTGGAACAGCAGGGATGCCGTGGCGTACATGCCCAGAGAGACACCGAGGAAGACGAGGCAGGAGGTGGTCAGGTCGGTCACGAAGTGGACTCCTCGTCTTTCTCGGGAGCCACGTCGAGGTCGAAGAGAGATCGAATCGTATCGAGCCGGAGATAGCCGTCGTCACGGTTGGCCAGCTCGCGGATCTGTACCAGGGGCTGGTGCAGCAGTTTGTTGGCGTATCCTCGCAGGACCTGCTCGACGAGGCGCCGGTCCTCTTCTGTCAGGTGACCCAGTTTGCCCATCCACCGTTCGAGTTCCGTGGTCTGCAGATCCGCGGCCTGCTCGCGCAGGGCGCGGATCAAGGGCCCGGCGCTCAACGAATTGAACCAGTGCAGAAAGTTGACCAGTTCTTCATCGACTATGTCCTGTACGCGGCGGATCTCACCCTCCCGGTCCTGGCGGTTCGATGCCACCACACCCTCGAGGTCGTCGATGTCGAAGAGGAAGACGTTATCCAGGCCGCGGACGTCCGGATCGATGTCGCGTGGGACGGCGATGTCGATGAGGAACAGGGGGCGGCCGCGGCGTTGGCTCATGGCCTGGCGCAGCATCTGCGCGTCGACGATAAACCCGGGCGCAGCGGTCGAGGCGATGACGATATCGACTTCCAGTAGCCGGTCGCCGATGGCGTCGAGGGGAATGGCCTCGCCGTCGAAGCGTCCGGCGAGTTCGGCGGCGCGCTCGACGGTGCGGTTGGCGACGATGAAGTGCGTGAGCCCCGTGTCGACGAGGTACTGGGCGGTGAGCTCGATCATCTCGCCGGCGCCCAGCAACAGGGCGCTGCGGTTGTCGAGGCTGTCGAAGATCTGGCTCGCCAACTCGACGGCTGCGGTGCTCACCGACAGGTGACCGCGGCCAATGTCGGTTTCGGAGCGGGCCCGTTTGCCGACGCGCAGGGCCCGCTGGAAGACCTCGTTGATGACCAGGCGCGCCGAACCGGTAGCCTGCGATGTTTCTAGTGCTTCCCGGACCTGCTTGAGGATCTGTGACTCGCCGATGACGAGGCTGTCGATTCCGGAGGAAACTCGGAAGAGGTGTGTTGCCGCTTCCGCATCGACGTACTCATAGAAGCAAGGGGACAGGTCGGCGACGTCGAGTCGGCGCTGCTCGGCAAGATACCGATGCACCGGCGCCAGATGCGGACCGTCA
This sequence comes from Gemmatimonadaceae bacterium, assembly GCA_002726335.1. The sequence continues at coordinate 7,386 of PBSR01000041.1, read as the reverse complement.
CTGGCGGCGTAGATTTCGGAACGGTTGCAGGTGGACAGAATGGCCACCTCCGACAGTCCGTAGCCCTCGCGCAGCTGGCGCAGAGAATCCGGCTGATCGCCCTCGGCGAAGGCGAGTCGCTCTCGCACTTCGACGGGTGCCGTCGTATGATTCAGGCCGAGTGTCAGAAGGTGCATATATCACCGACGGGCAGACGAATTCGGGGTATGCTCAGAGCAACATCAAAACTAACTGTGTATGTGATGAAACAGCAACGTATCACCACCTTCTGTCTCTTCGTCCTGCTGACGCCCACCCTGGCGCTGGCCGGGGCCTGGACGCCACCCAGGGGCACACTGTGGGCCAAGGCCAGCTGGTTCCAGCAGTCGACGGACGAGTGGTACACCGACGCCGACCAACCCATCCTGCTGCCCGACAACACTCTCGGCTCCCGTGCCGCAGGCAGTCGCCAGCCGTACCGCTTCAACGGCAGCTACGAATCGACCGCCGTTTTCCTGGAGGGCTACTACGGCATCACCGACGCCATCGATGTGGGGCTCCAGGTGCCGTGGTTCGACCAGTCCTTCGACGACGACACTCGCATCGACTCACCGGCCGAGTCCGGTTTCAGCGATACGCGTGTCTTTGCCCGCTGGCGGCTCTTTGACAAGCCGTTCCTGCTGACCCTGAAAGGTGGGGTGAAGATCCCGACGGGAGAGTTCAAGAACGAGGACGGGCTGATCCCGGTAGGCGAGGGTCAGTGGGACTACGACATCGTCGTGCAGGCAGGACGCTCCCTGTGGCCTCTTCCGGCGTACGCCAACGTCGATGTGGGCTACCGCGTGCGCACTGAAAACACCGAGATCCTGCGTGAACCCGGTGACGAGTGGCTGGTCAACGCCGAAGTGGGCTACAACCCGCTGCCGCGGTTGCAGCTGGCCCTCAAGCTCGACGGGCTCTACGGCAAGGCCGGCAGATCCTTCGGGTTGCGCACCGAGTCGCTGACCAAACGGATCACCTATCTGGCGCCGACCGCATCCTGGCGCCTCGGCGGGGATACGATCATCGAGGCGGCGCTGCGCATCAGCACCGGGGGACGGAACTTCCCCGCCGGCAACCAGATCATCTTCGGTCTCTCGACCAGTGTATCAGCCTCCGACGCCGTACCCTGGTAGCCCCGGCCGGTCGTCGGATTCAGGCTGCGGGTTGCCTGTCAGCGATCTTCCGGGCGGTCTCGCTGGCGCGGCTGACACAGTCCCCCACGGAGATCCCTCCGCGGAAGTTGCCGCCCACGTACAATCCCGGCTGTGACTGTTCGAGGTCGTCCACCGCACCCATGGCGGTGCCATGTCCCATGACGTACTGCGGAATCGCCCGCTCCCAGCGCCGCAGCACAATCTCGTCGGGTTTCGCCTCAATCCCCATCAACTGCCTCAACTCATCCCGCACAGCATGGATGAGTCGATCGTCCTCCCACCCGGCGATCTCCGGCTGCCGGCGTCCGCCGATGTAGGTTGTGAAGGCGGCGCCACCCTCCGGGGCGCGGCCGGTGTACGCCGAAGAGTTCCACAGGGTTCCCAGGACGGAGCGGCCCTCCACGCGAGGCACGAGAAAGCCGAATCCGTCAGGCGGTTCGGCGAGGGGGTGCCGGTCAAAGCCGAAGAACACGGCCGTCACCGGCGGGTAGGGTATACCGTGCAGAGCGGCGGCGGGAATGTCGAAGCCGAAGCTGACATCGTCGTAGGCGTGAGCGGGAATGGTGAGCAGAACCGTGGCGGCCTGGACGTCGACTCCACCGCTGTCACCCTCGAAGTGCAGATCGAGTCCCTGGTCGCCGCGCCGCACCGACGTCAGACGAACGCCGGGTGTCAGGTTGTCGCCGAGGGGTTGAGCGAGGGTGTCGACAAGGGTCTGCAGACCGCCGGCAAAACTCAGCATCTTGCCACTGGGTCCGGCTTGCACGTCCCCCGACGAGCCGGCGCGCTTGCGCTCCCGGGCCAGACGGATGGCGCCGCGGATGAGGCTGCCGTGGTTCTGTTCGAGATTCCAGAGACGACGGAAAGCGGAGCGTACGCAAAGCTCAGAAGGGAGTCCGGCGAAGGTACCCGAGACGAAGGGGTCCACGGCGTAGTCGAGAAATTCGCGTCCCAGGCGTCGCAGGACGAATTGCTCGAGGGTTTCCTCCGCGTCGGAGTCGGCGGCCCGTACGAAAGGCTCCCGGGCGAGTCGCAGCTTGGCTCCCAGTGAGAACAGGTCGGAAGTCAGCAGAGCCGGCGGACTCATTGGCAGTGGCCGCAGACGACCATCCCGCACGATGAAGCGGTTTCTGGCCGCCTCCGGACGTGCCTCGATGACGGGCTCAGAGAGTCCGGTTTCGTCGAGTAGCTGCCGCAGCTCCGGCGAGTTGTCGAGCAGGCTGTTGGGACCGGGTTCGAACAGGTAGTCACCACGACGCACCGTCGAGATGGCGCCACCCGGACGCCGTCCGGCATCGAACAGGTGTACTCTCGTCCGAGGGGCGAGACGTCGCAGGTAGTGATGCGTCGCCAGACCCCAGATGCCGGCGCCAACAACGGCAACATCCGTCGAGATGGACACTGATTTCTCTCTCATAACTACAGTGAATACTACAGGATACGGAGTTTTCTGCAAATCTTCGACGGAGACGGAAAACGGGCTTGACTTGGATTCTGTCGGCGGGCTACATTTGCAACCGGTGCCGCACTGCGGTGCCGGTTGGGCCGACGATGGCCGCCGGCCCCGAGCATGCTGCCGACTGGCCGCAATCCCGTCTTGTGACGAAGCGCTGCCGGCCAGCTGATGAGCGCGACGTACCCGCCTATGGCGGCGGCACGATAGGTTCCGTGCCGGTGTACAGGGTACTCGTAGCCGATACGAAAGGAGGTGGTCTGTGAGTAGTTGTATACCCGTAGGAGGTGCGACCACCTGACCTGATTTCGGTCAAGTGTCCAGGTGGTCGCCCACCTGGTATTAGAGGTATCCCGGGCGCGTCAGCAGCGGCGCGCCCGGTTTTTTTTTCATCTGACCGGGAGTCAGGTCCGTGACCTCGTCCACACCACACCGAATGAGTCGTCGCAGGGCCCTTGCCGGGATCGGGGCCGGCGGCGCCGTGCTGGCACAGCCTGCCGCGCATGCCCTGACCCAGGAGAGCCCCATGTCCACCGACTCGAGGCTGACGCGAACCCTCACAACTGCAGCCCTCAAGGGCATGCCGGACCTGCGCGCCGGCGACTGGGTGGAGACGACGGGTTTCCATATTCCCGGGGACGGCGGCGAGGGGCTCTATCAGATTCGTGAGGCAGGCGCCGACGAGACCCCTGACGGCGCCAGCGTTCTGCCCCTGGCCGACGGCCTGGCAGCCGAGCTCGTCGAAGCGGAGGCCGTCAACTACCGGATGTTCGGAGCCACTGAAGACGGCACCCGGGACGACGGTGCGGCCATCAAGGCGGCCCACGCCTGGGCCAACGTACACCGGGTGCCGGTTGTGCAACGCAGCGGTGAGTTCTGGATCCGGGACACCCACGGCATCGAGATCCGGACCGGCGTCGACTGGGGCAGATCGGTGTTCCATATCGATGAACGCCACAACAGCAAGGCGGAACCGCGCTTCGTGGTCCGCAACGACCGTCCCGCAGTGGACGTGCCTCTCGACGCGGAGTTGAAGTCCGCCCTCCTCGAGAAGATCCGCCCAGGCGTGCAGCTCATCCCCGAACTCGCCCCCTATGCCGGCCACCTGATCAGCGTCGCCGACGAGGGGGACCGCATCGGCATTCGCGCCGGCAACTATTCAAAGCGCGGTTGGGCCCGTGAGGAGCTGTTCTACGTCGAGGAGGAAGGCCGCATCCTTGGCGACATCGCCTGGGCCTTCAGCGATTTCACCTCGGTGCGGGCCACGCCGTGCAACGACAACGTTCTCGTCATCCGGGGAGGCACGTTCTACTTCTCCGGTGATTCGCCGCAGAACAGCTCTCCGGGGTACCACCACCACGGCATCCTCATAGAGCGCAGCCGTACCGTCGTGCGCGATCAATGGATGGGCCTGGAGCCGGGGCACAGTGACAACTCCATGGAACCGCGACGCGGCTGCTACATCCTCAGTGGCGTGTACGATGTCACTCTCGAGAACATCCGCTGCATGCCCTGGGAGAAGAACCGTGAGGGCAAGGGACGCGCCGTCGCCCACGGCACCTACGGTATCGGCGGCGCGCGCATGCTCAACTGTACCTTCCGCAACCTGACGGCGGAGGCGGGTTGGGTTTCGTGGGGCGTATTCGGCACCAATCTCAACAAGAACTTCCGGGTCGAGAACTGTCGCCTGAACCGTATCGACGTGCACTTTCATTGCTGGAACCTCACCATCCGCGACTGCACGATCGGCTTCAAGGGGATCTCCGTCACCGGAGGCGGTGACCTGCTGATCGAAAACACCGTGCGCCACGGCACGAGCTTCGTCAACTTCCGGTCGGACTACGGTTCGCGCTGGGACGGCCGGATCCGCCTCCGGGGTCTGCGCCATCCGCGTGACGCCCGTGCCGGCGAGCTCTGGATAGGTGGTCCAGCGCCACGGCTCACGGACTGGATCGGCTTCGGTCGGTGTGTAGGGGATGAAGTCACCTGGGGCGGCGAAGCCAGTCGTGGCGAGAAGTAGCAGGAGGGGGACGGATCTCATCGTCATGATGGGGTTTCCGCGTGCAGTCTCACGGTGGAGGTCGTTCCCACGTCTTCTGCGATGAGCGTAGCTCTGACGGCATGTCTGGCTCTGTAGACAGCAGGTGACACTGGTGTTTCCGGATCGAGCCGTTCAGTGAGCGGCTCTGCACTGCGGATGACTCGTGCAAGTCGCTGCAGCTCAGGAGCCTTGCCCAACGGTCCGCTCTCTGGCACGTGGTTTCCTTCGTGGAGATCATGTCGACGACTGATTATCTTGGGAAGAGATCCGTATGGAGAGGGTGCCCATGTCTTCATCTGCAGTGCAACGACGCCGTTGGACACGTGTGGAGTACGACCGCATGGTCGAGGCGGGCGGGTTTGCTCCGGACGCTCGTATCGAGCTGCTCGACGGCGAGATCTGGGAGATGACGCCCCTTGGCAGTCGGCATGCGACTGCTTACGAGCTCGTTGGGGCCGCGCTGGGCTCAGCGTTCCCATCGGCCTACGTCCGTCACCAGCTTCCCTTTGCCCTGGACGATCTGTCCGAGCCCGAGCCCGACGTCGTCGTGGTCGCAGGTGCGATCCGCGACTATTCCGATGGGCATCCGACCCAGGCAATGTTGGTCGTCGAAGTCTCCGAGTCGAGCTTGAGTTACGACCGTGGGCGGAAGCTGTCCGCCTATGCGCGCAATGGCGTGCCCGAATACTGGATTCTGGATCTGACGGTTGCCAGGCTGGAAGTCTACCGCGATCCGGCGGGTGCGACGTATCAGTCCATGATCGCGCTGACCGGCGCGGATACGGTGTCGCCCATGCTGGCCCCGGATGCCTCGATCCAGGTCGCCGATCTCCTGCCGTAACCGCAGCGATATTACCCCACGCTCTCTGCACTTCTTCTGTGTCTCCCCGACGATGGTCAAAGAGCCGAGCTTGTCGGCGGGCAGGTGGCGGCCGCTGAGATCCTCGTCTGACCGCGCGATATCAGCCATGCGGATGAACTGAGTCATCTGGAGTCGCTCGCCTCAGGTTGACCCGTCGCGCAAGGCGGACATGGCCTCGCGTAACTCACGCAGGATACGGCCGCGGTCCAGCCCGTCCTTCTCGATCACACGGCTGGCGTTGGCGCGCAGGTTCTCGACCTCGTCGGCACCCAGGTCCTTGGCGGTGATGACGATGATGGGCAGGTTCTTCGTCCCGGGGTTGTCACGCACGCGGCGCAACGTCTCGAAACCGTCCATCACCGGCATCATCAGATCCAGCAGCATGACGTCGGGCATCTTCTCGGCCATGGCGTCAAGGGCCTCCTGGCCATTGCTGGCGGCGCGCACGGTCCAGCCGTCCTCTTCGAGCAACTGTCGCGTCAGGTCTATGACGTCGGGATCGTCGTCGGTGACGAGCACTTCCTTGCCACGCCCCTCATAGCGCTGCAGCGCCCGGCAGAGGGAGTCGCGGTCCACGGGTTTGATCAGGTACTCGTCGGCGCCCAGGCGATACCCCAGCTCCTTGTTGTCGATGATGGACAGCACGATCAACGGGATGTCACGTGTCTCCGGGTTGGTCTTCAAGCGCGTGATCGCCTCCCAGCCGTCCATGCCCGGCATCATGATGTCGAGGGTGATCGCGTAGGGCTGGACCCGCTGGGCCTTCTCGATGCCGTCAATGGCGTGCTGCGCACCGATAACCTGGTAGCCGTCTTCTTCCAGCTCCTGCGTGATCAGTGAGATGACGTCAGGGTCATCGTCGATGGAGAGTACCACGCGTCCACCGCCCCCGGTGGCCGGCAGCTGGTCTGGCTTCAACGGCTCCAGTGTCGCCTCTGATGACGGGACCTCGACGGGCAGGTTGACGGTGAAGGTCGAACCTTCGCCGACGACACTGTCGACGGTGACGTCGCCGCCCAGCATCTGCGCCAGCTTCTTCGAGATGGACAGGCCGAGACCGGTACCCCCGTACTTGCGCGTGGTGGAGCCGTCAGCCTGACGGAACTCCTCGAAGATGCTGGCCAGTTTGTCGCCGGGAATGCCGATGCCGCTGTCACTGACGGAGATGGCGACCCGATCCTTGCCGATGGTGCGCAGGCCGACGCGGATCTCACCTTCCTCGGTAAACTTGGCGGCATTCGACAGCAGGTTGATGACGATCTGGCGGACACGGGTCGGATCGGACCAGACGGGAGACAGCTCCCGCGCCAAGCGTGTCTTCAGCTGCACGCCCTTCTTCACCAGGGGCGACACGGTGCCGACACAACTCTCGAGCAACTCGCGCAGGTCAAAGTGCTCGGGCTGCACCTCCAGGCGGCCGGCCTCAATCTTGGACAGGTCGAGGATATCGTTGATCAGGGCCATCAGGATTTCGGAGGACTGCAGCACGCGCTCGAGGTTGTCCACCTGGCGGCGGTCGAGCTGGGTCTTGGCCTTGCGGTGTACGATCTTGGAGAAGCCGACGATGGCGTTCATCGGCGTGCGCAGCTCGTGGCTCATGTTGGCGAGGAACTCGGACTTGAGCCGGTTGGCCTGCTGGATCTGCTCGTTGGCCAGCTCGAGAGCGGTGTGCGCCTCTTCGAGGCGTATGATCTGGTCTTCGAGGCGCTGGAAGTCGCGGAAGCGGATGAAGCCGAGGTTGAGGGCCTCGGCCAGTTCCTGGATGACGGCGGCGTGTTCGTCGTCGTGGTGACTCTCCCAATAGAGAAGAACACCATGGTCGAAGGGTATATGGGTGAACTGCCAGTCGCCGACC
>PBSR01000040.1 GCA_002726335.1 Gemmatimonadaceae bacterium | reverse complement strand
TGCAGTGCACCTTCACAGCATGATCGATGGCGTCACGCAGACGACGCATGCCGCCTCCGATCAGCACCGGCGCCGGACGGATCCAGCCAGGCTTGGTCACTCTCAAAGGCACGATCTCGGCGTGCAGGGCGGGTCCTTTGATGCGATCATCGACACCGCCGGTACCGCTCATGATCACACTCGCCGTCGCCAGGCCGTGGTTACCCTTGTTGCTGATCGTCTCGCTGTCACCTCCGAGAAAGTCGAAGTCGATCTGCGTCATCACTCGCGTGGCGTCCATTTCGTCGTGCGGACGGTAACCCGAGTCCGGATGTCCGACGCGCACTCCGGCACCCGGCCGCTTGTGCTCCGCCTCGATTCTCTGCCACGCCTTCGGCACGCGGCACAGCTCCAGCCCCCACGCGGGAATCTCCGTGCCTGCCTTGTGACTGCTGCTGCCGCGGCTCGAAGCGCGCAGCGCCCGCGCTGGACCGTCGTGAGCCTGTTCGAACTCGCCTGCTACGGGGAAGCTGAGTGAGGGCTCGGCGTACACCACGGCGTCATCTTCGGCCAGCTCGTGGGCCAGCTGCCAGGCCTGGGCAAAGCCGATGGCCGTGGACCCGCGGTAGAGAGCGTCGTACTCATTCGGATCACCGGGGGAACGCTGCAGCTCCCAACCATCTCCGAGCACGGTACGCGCCAGTTGCTGTGCCGTATGAAGCCGCTCGGGCAGCGCCACTGTATCGTCCAGCTCGAAGATGACCGCCTCGCAGTGCACGGTGTTCTTGTCGACGATGGCCGCGTCCCTTTCGCGCCCCTTGTGCCGGTCGGCGCGCATCACACCCTTGTGCTGTTGCTTCACCACCAGGCGGTGCGTGGCCTTGTTGTCTCGCGGGCGGATCCAGGTGTCATGCTCGCCCGTTTCGGGATCCAGAAAGCCGGCATAGCCACCGGGACCAACCTGAAAGGAGCCCAGGCCGGTGCCAAGGAAGTCGTTGTGATTCCGATGCTCGTCACCCTCGGTGAAGTAGAGGGGCAGGAGGAAGTTGGCGACTTCGACGCCGTCGATCTCGTATTTGGAGCCCTGCACCGCATCGCACAGCTCGTACCAGTGAAAGACGGTCCGGCCGTCTTCCTTCGGGTCGGGATGCGGTCCCTCGGCCAGCAGATTGGCCTCGGGGTCCATGGCCATCTCCAGCACTTCGTGCGAGAGGGTTACGCTCCAGTCTTCGCCCAGCTCAGCGGCGAGTTCCGTGAAGACGAAGCCAAAAGGAACCCCCACTCCGGTGAGATCGTGATAGCCGATGGCATCGTCTACGTCCACCTGATCCCACAGGTAGAGCACGGCATCGCCGCGCATGTTGATCGGCTTCTTCGGATCGGGCGTTTTTCCGGTCCAGCCTTCCAGGCGCAACTCGATGTCGCGATGCCAGTAGCGTTTGAAGTCCTCCGCCAACTGACGGTTGATGGCACGCAGCTTCTTCTGGACCTCTTCCTTCTTCAACTGTGTCGTGTTTATGACTGAGATGATCATCCGTGTCTCTCCCGTCAGGGATCAAGAAAGCGGCCCCGCCATCCGGCAACGCCGCTGTCCGTATACGACGAGGGATTCCGAATCGCATCCGTAGAACTACGTAGGCCAGCAAGATGGTCCAGGTTTGCGGGAAATTATAGAGCGACGCACTGACACCATCTCGTAGGAACTGCCAGCGTCGACCTCGTCGGCTGAGGGCTCAGCCGTCCCCGAGCCGCTTCCACTCGTCGATCATCGCCAGCGTATTCGCCCACGGGAAATGGCGCCGGATGCTGTTGGTCACGCCCAGCACGAAACCACGGCGACCGAAGATCTCGACGGCCTTGCGCACCTCCGACCGCACCGCCTCAGGATCGTCACCACCCAGCAGCACGGGACTGCTGACACCGGTCCATGATGCTGCGCGGCCGGCAAAAGCGTCGCGCCACTGTTCCAGGGAGCACCGGCTCAGGTGCGGCTCGCCTCCCTCGATGGCGTCAAAACCGATGGTGGCGATGTCTTCCAGCAGTGGCTCCATACCCGTAACCACCCGATAGAAGATGGCCAGTCCCAGTTCGTGGGCCCGGGCCACCTCGCGCTCCAGCCGCGGCCGACACACGCGACGCCAGATCTCGGGGTTGTAGAAGTTGCACATCTCATAGCCGCCGAAGCGCTTGAGCACGTGGACGCCGGCGCGGTGGGCATACTCGATGTTGCGCATGGCCGCCTCGTGGCCGATGCTGGCGAGACTGTCGAAAGCCTCCGGCTCGTCCACACTGAAGAGCACGGCGTTCTGGGCACCCATGAGGAACATGTGCAGGGCGAGGCCCTGGCCGTACGTGGCGATCACCGGCAGGCCGAGGGCGCGGGCATGATCGAAGGACGGCGCCGTGGCAATCTGCCAGGCATTGAAGTCGACCTCCGCCAGCGGCTGAAACAGATAACGGAAGGCTTCGACGTCAGCGGCCTCCTTGATGAGGGGCTCGAACATCGAACTCGCCGCCGCGTCGTTCCAGTGGATGTGGTCCCAGTTGGCGCACGTCTCATTTCGCCGCACGCCCTGGCGCAGCGTTCCGGAGGGTGTCTGCCATTCCTGCCAGAAGATGGGCCAGGACTCGCCGGCCACATCCTCGTCGATCCAGGTACGGCTGCGGACCTCCGCATGGGTCCCATGGCCCAGGCCCACGCTGACGAAGGGATCGACGCCGAGATCGATGGCCAGGGCAGTGCGCCCCTCCAGACGACTGCAGTCGTGACCTTGAACGCGCAGGTTCGTGTTGAAGTAGATGGAGCAAGGCACCGGCGTGACCTCGCCGCCGCGCAGGACAGTGAGCAGACGTTCAGCCGGAGTCATGGCGGGGTGCCCGCGATCTCGACACTCAGTTGTACCGATGGACGGTCAGATCTGGAATCCGATCGAAGTGTCGCATGTTTCCGGTGACGACGTCGTCGCCACGTGCCAGGGCTGAGCAGGCGATCAGCAGATCAGATGTGGGCAATCGCTGGCCGCCCATGGCCAGCTTCGCGTCGATTTCGCCAAAGACACGGGCAATCTGAAGCGTGATGGGCACGACGGGCACGACTGCCAGGATCGTACCGACATACTCCTCTCGGCGGGCCCTCCTGGCGGGAGTGTCGGCCCGCCAGCAGCCGTGCAACAGCTCCCCCGCGGTCATGGCCGACAACGCCACCTCGACGTCACCCCACCGAGTCATCAACTCCGCGAGCAATTGCTCCGGAGTTTTTCGATCCCGCTCCGCCCTGATCAGGACGGTTGAGTCGATCAGGAGTCCCATTTCGGTGGTTCGGTGAGGGGTTCTCCATCGATGAGATCGGCCAGATCGTCGCCAAACCCTTCATCCAGCAGCACGGGCGGTCGTCCACGCAGAAGTGCCACGCACTCGGAAACCTTCCGACTCTCCACAGGGGGTGGAGCCATAGCGCAGATAGCCCGGCCGCGACGTTGGATCAGGAACCGACCACCTGCCTCAACATCGTTGAGAAGCTTCGAGAAGGAACGGCTCGCATCGGTAGCAGACAGGACTTCGTCGGCATTATCAGATTTTTTGGCCATATATCTGATAATACCTTTCACGTGTCGATCTGACAAGCGCAGGGCCTGCCTGCAGGGAGACCCTCTGATCGCCTCGACCCCGCCGACGTTTTCGCCCGTCCTCTGTTATTGGCTTACCTTCTTACACGCTGTACATGGGCACGTTCATGCTTTTCGTCGGATATGTCGCCTGTGTGCACGAAAGTTGTCGTGGGAGATACAGGCCCAGCGCCCTGATAGCGACCGCTGGTCGCGACATTCCGTGATTCAGATGGTGTTGACTGTCGTATGGCCCTGACCGGGGTCCCGCGCAGGTAGAGCTTTTGTGCCTTCGGCCCCCATAGGCGCGGCATCACTCACCATGCTGTTCACGAGTCACAGGGAGGATCGAATGGGTGCTGGGAACGGCTCATCCATAGCGGAGCATATAGAACCGGCGCGACACCGTCAGTATCGTGGCCTCGTCGACGACGAGACGCCGTCGGCGAATACCCGCGAGACCGATCACTACAAAGCTCAGTATGTCATGGGTTTCGTCAACAAGTGGGACGAGTTCATCGACTGGGACGCGCGCGCCGAGAGCGAGGGTGACTTCTTCATCGAGCAACTGCGTGAACGTGGGGTCAGGCGCGTCCTCGACGTCGCCACGGGCACCGGCTTCCACTCGGTGCGGCTGCTGGAAGCCGGCTTCGACGTGGTCAGCGCCGACGGCAGTCCGCATATGCTGGCCAAAGCCTTCGACAACGCCCGAGATCGCGGTCACATCCTGCGCACGGTGCAGGCGGACTGGCGCTTCCTGAATTGCGATATCCACGAAACCTTCGACGCCGTCATCTGCCTCGGCAACTCCTTCACGCATCTGTTCAAGGAGAGGGATCGGCGCAAGGCCCTGGCGGAGTTCTACGCCGTGTGTGCCCACGACGGCCTGCTGGTTCTCGATCAGCGCAACTACGACTCCATTCTCGACGATGGGTATTCCGCCGACCACGCCTTCTATTACTGTGGCGAGTCGGTGAAGGTGCAGCCCGAGCATGTCGACGATGGTCTGGCGCGCTTCCAGTACGCCTTCGAGGATGGCTCCACGTATCACCTCAACATGTTCCCCCTGCGCCGCGACTACACACGCCGGCTGATGCACGAGGTGGGGTTTCAGAAGGTCCACACCTTCGGCGACTTCGAGAGCGACTACGAAGAGGCCGACCCCGATTTTCTGGTCCACATCTGCGAGAAGCACTACGAGTTGGAGGAAGAGTCCGGTGACTGAGACCTACTCCGAGGCCGTCAGTACCGCGCGGGACTATTACAACAGTGACGACGCCGAGGCCTTCTACTCGACGATCTGGGGCGGCGAAGACATCCACATTGGCCTCTACGAAGGGATCGACGACAGCATCGCCACCGCGAGCCGACGCTCGGTCGAGAATCTGGCGCGCCGCCTGGAGCCCCTCGACGCTTCCTGTCGAATCCTGGACATGGGCTCGGGATATGGTGGCTCGGCGCGCTACCTGGCGCACACCTACGGCAGCCACGTCGTCGGGCTGAATCTCAGTGAGGTGGAGAACGAGAGGGCCCGGCGGCTCAACCGGGAGCAGGGCCTGGCGGATCGGATCGACATCGTCGATGGCAGCTTCGAGGCGGTGGACGCAGCGGATGACTCCTTCAACGCCGTATGCTCACAGGACGCTTTCCTGCATTCGGGTGAGCGTGCTCGGGTCGTCGCAGAAGCGGCACGCGTTCTCAAGCCCGGCGGCGTCTTCGCCTTCACCGACATCATGCAAGCCGACGACTGCCCCGACGGTGTCCTCGATCCGATCCTGGCGCGCATCCACCTGAGCAGCCTGGCATCACCGGGTTCCTATCGTAAGACGGCGGCTGCCACGGGACTGGATGAGGCGGCGGCATTCACTGACCTGACGCCTCAACTCGTGACCCACTATCAACGGGTCCTGGTCGAGACCGAGCAGGGCGAAGCGGCGCTGCATGGCAAGATCAGCGACGAGTACATGCGGCACATGAAGGCGGGGCTGACACACTGGATCGAAGGTGGCGAGCAGGGCCGCCTCGTCTGGGGCGTCTTCACCTTCCGCAAGCCGGCCGGCGCATGAACGACCCCTCTGATGACGGCCGCGGCAGCGGCCTTCAGATCAATGCCTTCGTGTTCTGGGCGTCGGCAAGTCTGGTGGTGCTCTTCGTCGCCTTCAGCCTGCTGAACCTGGACCGCATGACGACGGTTTTCGACGGCGTCCTGCAGTTCATCACGGCGAGCACGGGTTGGTTCTTCGTCCTCTGCATTAACATTTATCTCGGTGTCGTCCTGCTCCTGCTGTTCAGCCGACACGCCAACGTGCGCCTGGGCGGCGACGACGCCCGCCCCGACTTCAGCACCTGGGGATGGCTGTCGATGCTGTTCAGCGCCGGCATGGGTATCGGCCTCATGTTCTGGAGCGTCGCGGAGCCGATCTATCACTTCTCAAGCCCGCCGTGGGGAGAACCACAGTCCGTCGAGGCGGCGAAGCTCGCCATGGGCATCACCTTCTTCCACTGGGGGCTGCACGCCTGGGGGCTCTACGCGCTGATGGCGCTGGCCCTGGCCTACTTTGCCTACAATCGCGGGCTGCCGCTGACGGTGCGTTCCACCTTTTACCCGCTCCTCGGCGAGCGCATCCACGGCCGGGCCGGGGACGTGATCGACGTGCTGGCCGCCGTAGCCACGCTTTTCGGGCTGGCCACATCCCTGGGGTTGGGTGCCCAGCAGGTCAACGCCGGTTTCGCCCACCTCTTCGACTTCATCCCGCAATCGACGATGGTGCAGGTACTCCTGATCGCTTTGATCACTGGCATGGCGACGATCTCCGTGGTGCTGGGCGTCGACAAGGGGATCCGGCGGCTGAGCCAGATCAATGTCGTCATCGCCGGGTTGCTGCTGTTCTTCGTGCTGCTGGCCGGACCGACGCGTTACCTGCTCGATGCCCTGGTGCAGAACCTCGGCATCTACCTCCAACAGTTGCCGCGTCTGAGCTTCGAGACCGAGGCCTACACGCAGACGGAGTGGCAGCACGGCTGGACCCTGTTCTACTGGGCCTGGTGGATCGCCTGGTCGCCCTTCGTCGGCATCTTCGTGGCCCGCGTGTCGCGAGGGCGCACCGTGCGCGAGTTCATCGCTGCCATTCTTGTAGTGCCGACGTTGGCGACCTTCGTGTGGCTGACGGTGTTCGGCAACGCCGCCCTGCACGTCGAACTCTTCGGCGGTGGCGGCCTCGTCGAGGCCGTGAAAGCAGACGTAGCCGTGGCCACCTTTCAGTTGCTGGAGACCTTCCCGCTGACGTCGGTCACCGTGGCTCTGGCGGTGTGCATCGTCATCACCTTCTTCGTGACATCGTCGGATTCGGCGTCCCTGGTGGTGGACATCATCACCGCCGGCGGCCATTTGGACCCACCCAGGATCCAGCGCATCTTCTGGGCTACGATGGAGGGGGTCATCGCCGCCGTGCTGCTGCTGGGCGGCGGCCTTCTGGCGCTGCAGACGGCGGTAGTGACCACGGGGTTACCCTTCGCCCTGGTGCTCCTGCTGCTCTCCTTCAGCCTCGTGCGCGGCATGGGGCAGGACCATCCCCGAAAGCGCGAGGCACGGTAGAGCATGTCCATGACGAGTATCGAACGAATGGCCAACACCCTGGCCCGCAAGCCGGTGGACCGAACCCCCATCGCCGTCAGCCCCTGGGGCGCCACCGTGGAGCGCTGGCGAGGCGAAGGCCACCTGAAACCCGACGAGAACGTGGCCGAGCACTTCGACCAGGACCTGTGCTCAGGCGGGTGGCTCGACTCCACCGTCGACCTGGACTTCGAGGCGGTCACCCTGGAGGAAACCGAGGAGACCATCCTGCAGCTGGACGGCAACGGGGCCCGGCTGCGGCGCCACAAGTTGCACGACAGCACCCCGGAGCACGTCGGCTTCGAGGTCATCGACCGCGAGACGTGGGAGGACTTCGCCAGGCCCCGGCTCGTGGAGTTCGACCGGCGGCGCATCCCCTTCGAGGCATACCGACAGGCCAGGAGTGTTGCGGCAGAACGGCAGCGCTTCTTCTGCTGGGCCGGGGTTGCCCCCTTCGAGCAGATGCACCCCCTGTGCGGGCATGAGAACATGCTGGCCGGCATGGCCCTGGACCCGGACTGGGTCAAGGACATGGTGCAGACCTACGCTGACCTGACATTGAGGCACCTCGAGGTGCTCGTCGCCGAGGAGGGCAAGCCCGACGCGTTCTTCTTCTATGAGGACATGGGACTGAAGGCTCGGCCCTTCATGTCACCGGCCATGTACCGCGAGATCATTCAGCCGGGGCATCAGCAGCTCTTCGACTTCGCTCACGCCCAGGGGTGCCGCGTGATCGTCCACTCCTGCGGGTATGTGGAGCCCCTGGTTCCGGGTCTCATCGAGGCGGGGATGGATTGTCTCCAGGCCATGGAGGTCAAGGCGGGAATGGATCTGCCCACGCTCTACAGCCGATTCGGCGACCAGATCGCCTTCTACGGTGGCATCGATGTTCGGACCCTGATCAGCAACGACCGGGCTGCTATCGATGCCGAGATGGACACCAAGATCCTGCCCGTGGTCACCGGGGGTGGCGGGTATGTCCTCCACTCCGACCATTCCGAGCCACCGGAGGTCGACTACGAAACCATGTGCTACTTCGTCGAGCGCGGGAGGGCGCTGGGCAGGTGGCTCCTGCCGCGGCAATAGACGCTCGTCACCCGCTGCTTCGGTAAGGCGCCCCTCCAGCGGATCGTAGCGTTTGTCCACGCCCGCAGACGGCCTGGTATCTGCCCCCTGCTGCTGGAATGAGCTTCGCCCTCTTGCCCTGGCCCAGTCGTCATTGACATCGCCTCTTGGGATGGGAGTTCGCCGGCGTCGCTGCGGCAACAGCGGGCCGTTCCCCCTCTACCGGATCGGCCAGTCTTCCGGCACCATCGGCCGGTGCAGCCCGTGCCTTGCCACATGGGCACGATCCCGCAGATCCAGCCGATCGAGCAGGTCGTTCAGATAGTCTCGACCGGCCTTCAATCTGTCCTCCAACTCGTCAACGTACGGAACCGCATTGTACGTCTCGGGGTCGGGCAGATCACCGTTCGACACTCTCTGCTGGCACGCCCATGCGATCTGCATCACCGCGGCGAATTCGGCCACGGTGAGGTCCGGGTGAAGTCGCAGCCAGTGGGGATCGAACACATGGAAATCGAACAGCCACTTATGGTCCTCGATCGAAAGGCGCAGGTTCGGTTCGAACTCGGCCAGAACGGGCAGGATAGTGCGCCAGTCGAGAACGCCACGCCCTGGTGGGAGAGATTGACGTCGAACCCCGCTGTTCGTGAGCGTCAACATTGCGTCCTTGATGTGCGTCATATGCACATAGGGCGCCGCACGACGAGCCGCCTGGGTCGGCTCCTCGCACTGGCAGAACACGTTCGCCGTGTCCAGGCAGATGCCGGCAATGTCCGGGCCCACGTCTTCGACCAGGCGAACCAACTCGAAGGTCGTTACGTCCCCGTGCGTCTCGATGTTGATCCGGCTCTTGTGCGACCGCAGAACGGGGGCCAGAGAGCGGATGAACTGAGCCGCATCCGCCAGTTGATCGGTCCACGCCACGGCATCTACGTATCGCTCTTCCCCGCCGCCAAAGGCCGTGTGTAGTTCGTGCCAGCCACACTCCGCGGCGAGGGCGATCTGCTGTTCCACGTCCTGCCTGTGCTCGTCCAGTGAGCCTGTGATCCGATGGGGATTGCAGCTCGGAATCGACACATCCGTGTAGAGTCCGAGGGAATCCGCACGGGTTCGCACCTGCTTCAGTTGGCCAGGATCCAGGTCCTTGGAAAGCGATCGAAGCCCCCCGAACTGCGCGCCCGTAAAACCCCGCTCCTTTAACCAATCGAGGGTTTCCATTGCGCTCAGGTTCAGCTCACGGATGGTGAAGGTGTCCAGTCCGACCTGCATAGCGATCCCGCCCTTTCCTCACATCTCGATGTGGTAGGACGCGCCGTCCGTGCGGCCGACATCCACCGGACCTGCAGACTCGACCCACGGCCTTGGTTCGATGGGCAGCGATACCACACGCCGCTCTTCCACGGCCCGGTACGCGGCTTCGGCGACTTCCACCGTGCCACGACACTCCCGGCCGCTCGTGCGAATGTCCGCCTCGCCGCCCGCGATCATTTTGACCCACTCCGTGATGCACTTTCTGTGGCCCGCATGCGGGGCACACTCGACGGGCACCATTGCCTCGAGCGCGGCCTCCCCGTAGCGATCGATCGCCTCCCGGTCGGCGTTCTCGTGCAGCCTGATGAAGGTCCCTTCGCGGTTCGACATGTAATACGCTTCACCCTCCGTACCGCAGGCGTGAACCATCTCGTACCACAGGCAGTTGTCTCCCACATTCGAGCGTGTTCGCCAGTTGATCGACAACTCGGCCAGCGCACCGCTCGCCAGAGTGGCGATGATCACGCCGAGAGATTCGCCCTCCATCCGGTCGGGCGTCACGCGCGTCATGCAGCTCAGGCTGCCAAACTCACCTGCGTACCAACGCAGAGCGTCGATCTGGTGCGTGAGGCAGCTCATGATGCACCCGCCGCCGATGCCGTCGCGCGTGCGCACCCACGTGCCCTCGGGGAACACGACGTCCTGGTTGTGGTCAAGCTTCCAGAAGAAGATCTCCCCGAGAGCGCCAGAATCCACGATCTCTTTCAACGCCTCCCACTGTCCATGGTAGCGGCGGTCGTGGCAGACGGTGAGCGAAACGCCGGCTGTCTCACAAGCCTCGATCATGCGGTCACACTCCCAGACATTGCGCGCCATCACCTTTTCCGTCAGCACCGGCTTACCCGCCTCCGCCGCGTCGACTGTGGCCGGCATGTGCAGGTAGTGAGGCAGGAGGATGTCGACCGCGTCGATTCGGCCGTCGGCCAGCACATCGTGATAGTCGGGCACAATCTCCACATCCTCGCCGAGCAATTCACGGATCCTCGCGTGGCAGTTCTCATTTGGCTCGGCGACCATAACGACGGAACAGCGGTCCGCGTTGGCCACGAATGCGGGCCCGTGGGCCCCGAGGATGCCGCCGCCACCCAGGATGCCTATCCGGGGCTTCTTGCTCACTTTCTCACTGATGTCTGGCAAAGGTGGTCTCCCTTATAGCTTCATTGCGGCGAACTGCAGCGGACAACGCAATCGCCGCAGGTGACACACGCACGGGGGTATCTATGGCGAAGTATTTATAATGTCCTAGTTGGCTACAGAGTCAAGAGGCTTCGCAGGGTCACTGGCCAGAGTTCCAGTATGGATGTGAGCGGCCATCGCCCCCGCATCAACGCCAAGGGGCACACTCGCGTTTGACGAGGACACACCAATCGCACCATAATGGCCCTTGATCTGAACACAATCGGCCAGCCCGACATGTCGGTATGTGGATCGCCACGCGGTTTGCCGCCGATTCTGCCGGAGTGCCTGAGTGCCTGATGGCGCCCACCAGGCGTCGAAGCGAGACGTATGATTGTCATCGCGGGGAACGAACAGCCCCGGGCGCGGATCGTCGTCGCCGCCAATGCTCTGCCGGTGGAACGACATGCCGCGACGGAGCTGCAGAAGTACCTGCAGCAGATCTCTGGCGCTCTGCTGTCTATCGAGGCAGTGAGAGACGACCAGGGTCCCAGCATCTACATCGGCAGCGCCTGTCCGACGGGCGACATCGACCTGTCGGTGGACGCTCTCGGCTTCGACGGGTACGTCGTCAAATCTGTCGGTGACGATATCCTCCTGGTCGGTGTCAAACCCTACTCCTGCCTCTACGCCGTCTACCACCTTCTGTCCCGGCATCTCGATTGCGGCTTCTTCGAGGATGGCGACCAGATCCCGCAGAGCCCACGGATCGCCCTGGGGGAGCTGGATGATGTCTGCAGGCCCCACTTCGAGTGGCGCAACAAGTGTGTCGCCCACCACCCCGCCTACAGCGGTCATCGCTGGTACTCGGAACAGGAGTGGATGCGGTGGTTCGACTGGCTGGTGAAGACGCGGATCAACGCCTGCGAAACCAACTGGCTGGGTCGATACACTGGAATCGAAGCTCTGGCGGCCGCGCGGTTCGGCATCGACATCGCCCTGACACCGTGGCAGCAGCACAACCTGGCGATGATGCGCCGGCTCTTCGAACACGCGCGCATGTGCGGCATCCGCTGCTGGTACGAGGTCACCTGGCATCAGCCGTGGCTGTCCAGCGAGCCAGGTTCCATGCCATATTACGACAGTGTCCAGACGGAGCAGTTCCGGCAGCAGTACGCGGCGCACACCGGAATCGACATCCCCACCGTGCCCTACGAGTGGTGCGGCCTCACCTTCCAGTGGATGGACCCGAGGCTGTCCGTGGTGCAGGAGTTCATCGGCGCCTGTGTGCAGGCCCAGATGGAAGCACTGGGCTCCGACCACTACTACTACGTCGGTGCCGGCGGTGAAGGTCACTTTGGCAGTGGCACGCCGGAGGAACAGAACGAGCTGGTCAAGGCCTTGCTGCGCGAGACCATCGCAGCCGTGGAGAAGGCCGATCCGCAGGCCGAGATCCTGACGGGACAGCCCTTTCGCTACGCCTCGACCTATGAGGCGCAGAAGGAGGCCATCCAGGAATCGGGGGCCACGGTGGTCACCGGTTTCCTCGCCATCCCCCAGCGGGTACCGGACTTCAAGCTCAGTGACTACTACTGGGGGCTGCGCTGGATCAACGGCATGATCGTGCAGTGCGGCAAGCACACGAACTTGTGGGGTGACATGCGCGTCGCCGTCGACAATGCCCGAGCCCTTTGCCAGGACCCGCGAGCATACAACTGGTGGGGTTTCGTCGTCGGCGGCGAGTCGAGCCATCGCGAGCACCTGAAGCAGGACCTGTACGCCGAGCTCGCCTGGGATCCCATGGTCGTCGACCTGGACGACTTCGTGCGGCGGTGGACGATTCTGCGATACGGTCGCGCCTCCGCCACACGCCTGCAGGGCGCTACCGATCTGGCCATGGACACGCTGTACTCGCACTACAACATGGACATGACCAATCGGCCGCTCTATCGCGACTGGGCGGGCGGGTATCTCCCCGGGCTGACACCGACGTCGGTAAAACGCACGCTGGGCTATCTGCCGAGGCTGCGGCAGCTCCTGCAGACGCTGCTCGAAGAGCCCGAGCTAATGGAGCGGAGCCATCAGTATCGCTTCGATGTGATCGACTACGGCCGGGTGTACCTCGGAGCGCTGTTCAACGACCGCCTCGCTCGTGCCAGGAAGGCCTTCCGCGCCGGGGTTTCGCCGACGTATGAGAGCCACGCGGCGGCCGTGGAGGAAGTGATGCACTTCATCGCCCGCTTCACCTCCGCCCACGACGAGTTCCGCCTGCAGGTCCACGACGACCGCGCCGCCCGCTGCCCCCAGATCCTGCCCGGGCACGACAACCGGCGCAGCAACTGGGTCACCTTCACCGCCACCCAGTCGGCGACGGCATGGCGTCCGATTCTGGACTACACCGCCGAGGACTACGCCGAGCTGGTGGAACACTACTTCTGGCCTCGCGTCGAGCTGTACCTGCAGCAGATGCGGCAACTGCTCGAGCGAGGTCAGGACATCTCCGGAGACATGGGCCGTGACTTCGTCATCTCCGACTGGGCCAGCCCCAAGGGGGCCCTTCCCTGGTCTCCCTACGGCATCCCCTGTGAGCCAGAACTCTGTGACGGCGACCTGGACCTGGCGCACAGTCTGATCGTAGGCGAATCGAAGAGCGGGCAGTTCGACTTCCACCAGGGGCCGCTGGCTCCCCTGCTGGCGGAACTCCTCGACCGCTTTCCTGTGCCGGACGATCTGGCCGCCATCCTCGCCGAGGTCGACCCTACGCAGAAGGCCTACGAGGTGCAGAGCATCTCGGGTGTGCCCGGAGACGTGCAGCAGGGCTTCCACACACCCGAGGTGGTGGAGCTGACGGTCGTGCCGGAGGCGCTGTCCTATGTCGTCGAGATCGAGGCTCTGGATACGGTCTACAACGTCGCCCGTGGGGAGGTGACCCGCCGCCGCGTGCACGTATCGGACTGGCTCGATCTGACCCGTCTGCCCGACGAACCTTCAGCCCACGGCGACCACCAGGTCGTGTGCTACGAGTTTGCCTATGACGAGAAGCACTGGATCCTGCGCTATGACCCCGGATCTGACCAGTCATACGCAGCGCTGAGGATCGACACGAGAAGGAGCTAGTTGACCATCTGCATCAGCCGTTGCGTCATGGAGCCTTCCTGAGTGAGAGCGTAGATCACTGTATTGACGGCGAACTGCAGGATGCGGGTCGAGTCCCGACCGCTGGCATAGCCGAAGTAACCGCCGATGCCGGCATTGGCCCTGGGGATAGCCACCAGTCGCCCCTTCACGAACAGGCCCTTCACCACGTTCCAGTAATACGGCTCGTCAAAGCGTGCGCTTCCCAGGGCCACACCATCCCCCAGGTCGAAGAACGCGTGAAAGATCGGATGGTCTGCGGGTAGTCGCTGCGTGTAGAAGTCCCGCCCCTCGACCAGGCCACCGTACTTCACCAGCGCTTCCGCCCAGAACCCGTCGAAGTCGAACTGCTCGGCCATGACAAAGCCCCCGGCCAGCAGGTACTGGGCCAGGTTCCGCATCTCGTTCTCGTTGGGGACTCCCTGGGGCAGGATGATGGGCACCTCCAGCAGCCGCGGGTCGTCGAAGGTCAGGCTCCCGGAAAAGTCAGCCTGCAGGCCCGTCCACTCATTGACCATGTCCCGCAGGATGTCGATCTCCTGGGTGTTGAGCCCACCGTCGACGACATTCGTCTCCGTCGTGGCCACGTAGCTGGCGGAGACCACTCGGGCCAAGTTGACGAATCCCTTGAGGGCCTGCTTGTCGTTGGCATCCTGCACCACCAGGGCCTGGTAGCGTCCCGTGTCCATGGCATCCACGTCCAACATCTCCAGGGCCATGTCGATCCGGTTCTCGGCATGCGGTCTGACGCCGAGATCCACGTCCCAGCGCATCTGCGGTTCCGCCTCGACGGCGAGCTCCGGCAGATCCACTCGCAGAGGCATCCCGGTGGCTCTGGTGGAACGGGCGATGATATGGCGCGTGGAGAAAGCCGCGGTGGCCTGAATCTGATCCAGCCGCGCCGCCATCGGTCGGACGTGGCGCCGCAGCATGCGACGCTCGAACCGCGGTACTTTGCGCAACTCCAGGGCCTTGGTTAGTCGAGGCTCGCGCTTGACGAAGCGTGTCATCAGCGGCCGAGGCGGTTTCAGGGTCTGTTGCTGGAAGGGGTTGAGAGAGACCACACCCAGGTGGAGAAGCAGGGCGATCGTCAGCGACAGGCCGAACATCCGGCGCTGACGGCGCCGCAGGACTCCCAAGTCCAGACCGGCGCTGGAACTTGCGAAGCGCGAGGCCCGATGCATGGTCCATGCCCCATGACCGGTAGTGGGTCGGTGATTGGATGTTGGAGACATCCGTATTCAGACACCCGGACCGGTATGGTAGTGGAATTGGAGGCCGGCGCGCCACTGTGGGGCGAGACACCAGCGACTCGTGCGCGACACGGTAGCTCTCGTAGTGCTACATTTCTGTGGTATGGGGACCTCAACCGACATCGCGGCAGTACAACGCTTCTTCGAGACGCAAGAGAGTCGCCTCGTACTCTCAGCCTACGTATTCGGGAGCACGGCCCGCGGGACACAGCACGAAGACAGCGATGTGGACATCGCGGTCCTACTGGATCGCGTGCTGCTGCCCACTCGACGCGCAAGAACCGACGAGCGCGTGCGTCTGACCTCCGGTATCATCGCCGCACTGCACCGCAATGATGTTGATCTCGTAGTGCTCAACGACGTTCCGCCAGGTATTGGCCGTCATGCGATCACGCAAGGAGTGCGCGTATTCTGTCGCTCTGAAGAAGCGGATCACAACTACGTACGGGACATCCAGTTGCGAGCCGCGGATCTGGATCCGTTCCTGCGTCGGATGCGAAAGATCAAGCTACAGGCCCTGTCCGCATGACTTTCCTGGTGGAACGCCTGGCCGAACTGCGCAAGCACCTCGAACACCTGCGCGCCCTAAGGCCGAGGGTGGCGGACACGTCAACACTCGAGCGGGATCTGAGTCTGCATAACGATGTCCTGTTTTCGCTGCTGACTGTAGCGCAACTCGTCATCGACATTTCGGGAGAGCTGGCCGCTCGGCGAGGGCAGCGTTTCGAGGATTACACCGAAGCCATTCGATCTCTCTCAGCCTATGATGAGTTTCCACCGCCGCTCGTCGAGGTATTGGCCCAGCTGCCCGGCTTCCGCAATGTGCTGATACACGAATACGTGGCGCTCGATTTCGACATGGTGATAGCCGCGCTGGACGGGCTAGATCCGATCGATCAGTTTGTCCGCATCGCGGCGGAGCTGGAAGGGAACTGACTCTCGATGCTGAGTCCAGTGTGCGCGTCAGCGGCACTCCTGAATCTGGAGCTCGATCCCTCGAGCCGCAGCTATCGCCTGCGGCAGAAGCACTGGCAGAACACCCACGAGGCGGCCGTCGTGACGAAGCCGGTCGTCGGGTCCGGTGAAGACACACTGGTCGGTCACGCGCATGATTTCGCCGCCCTTCTCGAAGCCAGCGACCCGTTCATTCAGGACGAAGAGCTTATCGTCGGCGCACAGCTCGCGACGCCCGAGAACGCCGACGAGATCAACCTCGGTGAGTACGACCCTCACTACCCGCCCGGTCACGCCATGTTGCTCTCTCGAGGTCTTCCGGGAATGAGAGACAAGGCGCACGAAATGCTTCAGACGGTCACCGACCCGGATGGCCGTGCCTTCCTTGAAGCGGTGGCGATCTCCTTCGAGGCCGCCTGCGGCTACGTGGCGAGACACGCCCGCTACGCCGAGACTCTCGCCGCCCGGGAAACTGACCCCGGCC
>PBSR01000039.1 GCA_002726335.1 Gemmatimonadaceae bacterium | reverse complement strand
TCCAACGGTGGTCACGGCAGATCTCGAGAACCCGTTGGCGCAGGCTGAGGACGGGGCCGGTGTCGAGCAGTCCGGGGAAGAACAGGTAGCCGAGCTCGTCGCCCCGCCGGCGCAGAGCGGCCGGATCGGCGAGCAGGGCGGTCGAGTCGAGAAAGGGTTCGACAGACAGCATGGGTGTCATGGCCATGGCTCAGAAGATAGAGGATGAGCCTGCGGGCGGGTATCGAATTGGCTATGATGATCATGAACGCCACCAGGAGGTCAGTATGGCGAGCAAGCCCGCGAAGAAACCGATGACCATCGACCAGGCCGTACGCCTGCGGACCGCCTTCGATCCGCAGACCAGCCCGGACGGGACGACCGTGGCCTACGCCGTGGCCGAACTGGACGAGAAGACCAGGGAGTACCGGGCCCATCTCTGGTCGGTTCCTGTGGCAGGTGGCAAGGCCCGACAGCTGACCTGGCTCGGCAGCGAACGGGAACCGCGCTGGTCGCCGGATGGCAGGCTCATCGCCTTCGTGTCCAGACGGGACAACGACAAGGTGCGGCAGGTCTGGCTGTTGCCCGTCGACGGGGGAGAGGCGCGCCGGTTGACCGATATCGAGACGGGGGTCCACAGTATCGACTGGGCCCCCGATGGCGGGTCGCTGCTGTTTCTGTCGCGCGAGCCCATGGGGGCCGAGGAGAAACGGCTGAAGAAGCGGGGTGGCATTCGGGTCGTCGATCGTTTCGTGCGCATGACACAGATCTGGACCGTGGACGTGGCCACGGGTCGCTGCCGGCAACTGACGAAGGACCGCTCGACGAAGGCTTCGGCGTGCTGGTCACCGGTTTCGGGAGCGCCACGCATCGCCTTTGAGAAGCGCCGGGAGCCCACCAGCAACCACAGCTACCGTTCCAGCCTGTGGGTGATGGACGGCGATGGCCGGAACAAGCGTCGCCTGGCCTCCGTCAAAGCGTGTGATACGGCGCCACGCTGGTCGTCGGACGGACGGCAGATCGCCTTCCTTCGCCGGGGGACCTCCGTCTATGCCCGTCTGACCCGTCTGGCCGTGGTCGGCCTGGCGAAGGGCAGCAGGGAGCGAGTGCTGACGGAGACGCTCGATCGGAGTGTGACCGATATTCGCTGGGCGCCGGACGGACGGCGGCTCTATGCGCTGGTACACGACGGTACGCGACAGCACGTACACTCGGTGACCGCCAAGGGTGGCCGCCGCCGGCAGCTGACCAGCGGCGACCGGCAGATCTCCGGTCTGCGGGTGTCGTGCGGGGGCGGGCTGGTCTTCCTGTCCGAGACGCCGAAGGCACTGGCCGAAGTGTGCGTCGCCGCCACCGACGGTGGGACCGAACGGCAGCTGACCTCGACGAATCCGGCGACCGCCCGTGTGGCTCTCGGGCGTACGCGGGCCGTGCGCTGGCAATCGGCGGATGGCCTGCAGATCGAAGGCGTGCTCGTGCTGCCGACCAACTACAGGAAAGGCAAACGGGTACCCCTGGTGGTGGAACCCCATGGTGGCCCGGCTGGCGCCAGGGGGTTCAACTTCTATCCCAACTGGCAGCTGCTGGCGGGAAAGGGATACGCCGTTCTTTCGCCCAATTTCCGCGGCAGCGCCGGCTACGGCGAGGCTTTTCTCGGCGCCAACGAAGACGACTTCGGTGGCGGTGACTTCGCCGACGTCATGGCCGGCGTCGACGCCATGATCGACCGCGGCATCGCCCACCCGAAACGACTGGCCATCATGGGTTTCAGCTACGGTGGCTACATGACCGCCTGGGCTATCGGCCAGACCGATCGGTTCCAGGCTGCCATCGCCGGCGCCGGGGTCATCAACCTGACCAGCTTCTACGGCACCACCGACATCCAGTGGTTCACCACCGGCTACCAGAAGGGCGCCCCCTGGCAGAACCCGGACAGCTATCGTCAGCAGTCACCGATCACCCACGTGGACAAGGTGAAGACGCCAACGCTGCTCTACCACGGTGACGAGGACCGCCGTGTGCCGCTGGAGCAGAGCCAGCAGCTCTACGTGTCATTGCGCGAGCGTGGCGTGCCAACGGAGTTCGTCCGCTATCCCCGCGAGGGGCACGGGATCGGGGAGTACTGGCATCGGAAGGACTGCCTGGAACGCATCACCGGATGGCTGCGCAAGTGGGTCAGGTCTTCGTGATCCGCGCCGCTGCCGTGCAGTTCAACCACAGACCGGGAGACCAGCCGTACAACTGGGGTCGGGTCGAGCACTTCTGCCAGCAGGCAGCCGCAGCCGGCGTGCAGATCCTGGCCTTTCCGGAGATGTGCCTCACCGGCTACTGGCACGTCCGGCACCTCGACCGGGCTCAGATCGAAGCTTTGGCAGAGCCGGTGCCGGAAGGGCCTGCCACCAGACGTCTTGCCGACATGGCCGCTCGAGCCGGTATCATCGTCGGTGTCGGTCTGATCGAAGTGGCCCCGGACGGAAGGCTCTACAACACCTACGTCGTGGCCCAGCCCGACGGTCGGGTCGATGCCCATCGCAAGCTGCACTGTTTCATCAGCGAGCACATGGCATCCGGTGACCGCTACACCGTCTTTGATACACAGCTGGGGTGCCGCCTCGGCGTACTGATCTGTTGGGACAACAACCTGGTGGAGAACGTGCGTCTTACCGCCCTGCAGGGGGCCGATGTGCTGCTGGCGCCGCATCAGACAGGCGGGTGCGCTTCACGGAGCCCACACGCCATGGGCCGCATCGACCCTGCCCTCTGGCATGGTCGCGCTGAGGACCCCGAGGCGATCAGGGCTGAGTTCGCCGGGCCCAAGGGGCGGCAATGGCTGCAGCGCTGGTTGCCGGCCAGGGCCCACGACAACGGCATGTTCCTTGTGTTCGCCAACGGTGTCGGCGTCGACGACGACGAGGTGCGCACCGGCAACGCCATGATCCTGGACTGTTACGGTCGTACTCTGGTCGAGACCTGTGAGCCGGAAGATGTGATGGTGGTGGCCGATCTGGACCCGGACCTGCTGGAGCGCAGCACGGGGCGGCGCTGGATGCGTGGCCGGCGACCGGATCTCTACGGCCCTCTGGCACAGACCAGCGGCAGGGAGCTGGACCCCAGAGCCGCCCGCTTCTCGAGTGACGCAGTGCGACGGTAGACGGGTCCACGGCTGCCGACTTGGAGTCCGGCGCTCTCACCATATGTATTCCGTCTGAAATTTCCCCTCTCACCCCCCAGAGCCATGCCTGAAGAGTGGATCAACGTCGGCCTGCTGCGGGCCTCCAAGAACGGCAACGCCAAGAATGTGAATTCGGCGCTGTCGCGCGGCGCCAGACCCGACGTGACAGACGAGGCGGGCAGCACGCCGCTAATGCTGGCCGCCGGACTCGGACACCTGCAGGTGGTGCAACTGCTGATCAAGGTGGGCGCCGACGTCAACGCCGCCGACTCGTCCGGCTGGACGCCTGTCCTGCGGGCGGCGCGGAGGGGACACGTCGACGTGCTGGCCGCCTTGCTCGAGGCCGGCGCCGACATCAACGCCACGGATCGTCTCGGCTGGACCTCCTTGCTGCGGGCGGCGCGCAATGGCCACACCCAGACTGTGCAGTTCCTCCTCGAAACCGGCATCGACATCAACGCTGAGAACTCCGAACGCAACACGGCGCTGATGCTGGCATCTGGCTGGGGGCAGGTCGAGGTCGTCGACATCCTGTTGAAGGCCGGCGCTGAAGTCGATGTACGCAACGGTTCGAATCACACGGCTCTGATGTACGCTGCCCTGAAGGGACCCGTCGATCTCGTGTGGCAGCTGCTGCGGGCAGGAACCGACGCAACGGCAGTGGACTCCACAGGCACTTCTGCCCTGATGTTCGCCGCCCGTCAGAACGAAATGGCGTCGGTACGCGCTCTGTTGCGGGCCGGCGCCGACGTCACGGCGCGAGACCGACAAGGTCGCACGGCGGTGATGCAGACCACGGACGAGCGGGTCCGCAGTCTGCTGGAGGCGACGGGCAAGGCTGTCTCCGAGAAGGCCGATGACAAGTCGGTGATCGCCGAAGCTGCCAAGTCCGGGAGTGTTATCCAGCTCCAGGGGCTGATCAATGCCGGCGCCGATATCAACTCCGCCGATACCAGTGGTCGTACGCCGCTGATGTACGCCGCCTCCAAGGAGGTTGTTCACCTGCTGGCGAGATCCGGAGCCAACATGAACGCCGGCGACGAAACTGGACGCACAGCGCTGATGCACGCCGCCAGGACGGCGCTGATGCACGCCTCCCGCAAGGGCAACCAGGAGGTTGTGGTGGCGTTGCTGGAATGTGGCGCCACAGTGGAAGTGTCAGATCGACACGACAAGACGGCGCTGATGTATGCCGCCGAATCCGGACACGTGGACACGGTGCGCACGCTGATCGAGTCGGATGCCAGGGTGGATGCGGCGACGAACACGGGACGGACGGCGCTGATGTACGCCGCGACGGGGGACATCGCCGAGTTCCTGCTGGCCGAAGGCGTCGAGGTTGACACCCGGGACCAGATGGGACGCAGTGCTCTGCTCTTCGCCGCCACGGCAGAGGTGTCCGCCGTCCTGATCGATGCAGGCGCTGACCCCAGTGGCGCCGACGAAGATGGCAACACTCCCCTGATGGTGGCGGCCAACGATGGGGATCTGGATATCGTCACCGTTCTGCTCCAGGCCGATGCCGATATACAGGCCGCCACGGTGGAAGGCCGAACCGCACTGATGTTTGCCGCCACGGTCGACATCGTGCAGTCGCTGGTGACGGCCGGTGTCGATGTCGATATCACGGACCAGAATGGCAATACCGCCCTGCACCGGGTAGCCGAAGATGGTGAGGAAGCGGTGGCGCAGGCGTTGCTGCAGGCGGGGGTAGAAGCGAGCAAGAAGAACGAGGACGGCAAGATCGCTTTGGACCTGGCCAAGGCCGAAGGGCATCAGTCCGTGGTAGATCTCCTCAAGAAATAGTGTCCAGCCAGGCTGGCCCTCAGCTCTTCAGGATGCGGTCGGCGAGGGCGATACCTTCGCCACCGGTGGCTTCGACGAGCGATCGGTACTCGGCCCTGGCGGCTGGATTCTCATCCCCAACGCGGAGAGCACGAATCAGCGTGTTCTTTGCCGTGTGGTTGCCGTCGACGAACTCCACAGCGTCCGTGTCGTAACCGGCGGCGCGCAGCAGAACAACGCGGAATATGTCTGTTGTCGTCGACGCTGCCGTCCGCCGGAAGTGGGGCACACTCCGCATTGGAGCGAAGGCTCCTCCCGCAACCGACTCCCACTTCTTTGACAGCTCGGCCTGGCAACAGGGCGCCACGGCGATGAAGTCGGCCTTCGTCTGCACTCCTAGGGTGATGGCATCATCGGTGGCGGTGTCGCAGGCGTGCAGGGAGATCACTACATGAGGCGGTTCTTCCAGCCGCAGATCCGCAAGCTGGCTGGCCTCGAAACGCAACCCCTCCAGATCGGCCCGGTCCGCTCGTCGCCGGCACTCCTCGACCAGGGCCTGGCTGCGGTCGACGCCCAGAATGCTGACGGGATGTCGCTGATGCTCGGCAAACCACCAGGCCAGCAACATGGTCAGGTACGATCTGCCACAGCCGGCGTCGAGTATGCGTACGGTGTCAAAGCGTGAGCAGATCTCGGTGAGTGCCGGCTGCAGCACCCGGACCATGTGGTTGATCTGCCGGTACTTGCGCACCTTCGTCGGCGGCAGGGAGGCATCCTTGTTCAGCAGACCCATGGCCCGCAGCAGGATGGGAGCCGTGCCGGGCAGCACCACGAGGCTCTTGTCGCCATTCAGTTTGTGGGTTCGCTCCTCGGTCCAGTAGGCTTGCGCCAGAGCCGTGAACGCACGCTTGAAGTGCTCCTTCATGGTGTTTCCTCTGTCAATGACTCGACCAGCTGGAGCAGCCATCCATGGACGGTGTCGTAGTCCTCGAGAGCGCTTTCCACCTCGAGCTCGGGACGACGCTCCCGGCCCTGCTCCAGGGCCTATGCGGCGAGCTGTCGAGATGCATCGATCCGGCCCTGGTTCTTCAGGGCAGCGGCGATCCAATACATACATTCCACCTGGTAGCCTACTGACTGGTAGCCCCTTGGGCGAACCGTCAGCTTGGTCAGCAGCTGCTTGAAGGTGCGCTCCACGGCGGGCCAGTCCTGTCGCTGGGCGAACAGTCGACCGCGCAGGTACAGAGAGCCGTTCGTGGGCGGCTCGATGGTGTCCATCAGCAGCTGGTTGGCAGCCAGTGCACCCTCCCAGTCACCGGCGTCGTAGCGAGCCAGCGCCAGTCCGTGCAGGGCGCCGTTGCGAATGTAGCGCCCGTGGTCGACGGCCAGCTGCATCTGCCGGAGGCCGAGGTCCCGCCGGTCGCGCATCCAGAAAGCTACCGTACGAAGGAAGTCTGAGCGCGCTGTCCGCCAGTAGTGATATCCGCCAAGAGCGAAGTAGGCATCGTAGAGTCGGGGGTCGCGTTTCAGGGCGGTATTGAGATGTTCGTTGCTGCGCCGACCGTCGAGGAAGGCGCCGATCCAGTTGTGACGCCGCAAGCGCGCCAGAGCCCGATAGCCGTAGGCGGAGCCGACGTAGAAGCTGAGCCAGGGATCGTCGCTCGATGCCAGCAATTCCGTACCGGTGTCGATGGCCCGCTGGGCGTTGAGGTCGACCTCTTCCTGGAACTGGCTGAGACGGTGGCTCTGCATCCAGTTGACATAGACGCCAGCGGTGGACAGGTACGGTCCGGGATGGTCGG
The DNA here is from genome assembly GCA_002726335.1 of Gemmatimonadaceae bacterium. Next base: position 11,042 of record PBSR01000039.1, on the reverse strand, counting down.
GCAGGGCCTCATGCAGGCTGTCGCACAGGACGAGGGCCTCTTCGTACCGGCCGATGTCGCCCAGGCGCAGGATGCGGGTGATCGAACGGTCGAAGGTCGAATCGACGGCGGCCCGTTCGCCGGGAGCTGGAGTCGGCAGGTCATCGGCGGCGCAGGTGGCGCAGAGGGCGAGGTTCAGGCTGATGGTGCCGGCGCGCAGGGCCAAGAGCATTCTCTGCTGTCGGGACAGGGCTTCGGGACTGTGATTCATACGATACAACGGGCAACGGGGGGCGTCCGGTAATGGATTACACTCGCGAGACTGAAATCGCCGCCAGCCAGCGCCAGATGAAGAGTACGATGCTGCCGATGGAGACGCCGATTCCCATCCAGACGTAGGTAGGGATGGTGCCCCGTGTATCCAGGCTGATGCCCACCAGCGGCGACAGCAGGGCAAAGCTCAGTGCCGCCACGACGCCGACGATGGAGTGCACTGTGGCGCGCACGTCATCCTCGACCTGGCCGTTGACCCAGGCACCCAGTGTTGGTTTGTAGGCGGCCCGCACCATCTGCTGCAGGGAGATGATGATGATGGACCATGCCGAGACCAGCAGGGCGGGCAACAGGAAAGTGAAGGCCAGCAGCAGGGCCATGGCCGGCAAGGCGGTTCGAGCGTCCTGCCAGCGATGAGCAAGGTAGCGTGCTGTCAGTGCGGCGACGATGTTGAAAGCGCCGAAGATCGGACCGTACCAGAGAATTGGAATCTCGACGTGGACGAAATAGGGTTCATAGAGCCAGAACCCGGCACGTGTGGAGAAGCCCATCACGGCGGCGATGGCCAGCGTCCAGCGCAGTGCAGGCGTGCGCAGAGCGATACCGAAGCTGTGGAGAATATGGGTTGCGTATCGTCTCTCCCCCTTGTCCCGATGCGGTTCGGTAAAGCGCAGCGTCACGGATGCCGACAACAGGGCCGTGCCGACACTGATCCAGAATGGCAGATCGGCGTCGATCTCGTAGAGGAGGCTGCAGCCGAAGGTGCCCACGCTCTGACCGACAAAGATCCAGGAGATGGCGCGGCCCTCGATGCGGGCGTACTCACCCTCGCGGCCGAGCCGCGCCAGACTCTCGTAGAGAAAGGCAGAATCCGCACCGGATTTGAAGGTCAACCCCGCGGCGAAGAGCATCTCCGCCAGGGCGATCGCAGGGAAGCTCGTGCTCAGGATGTAGGCGGTGAGACCGACGGCGATGCACAGTGAGGACAACAACAGCGACAGACGCCGGGACACGCGATCGGCGATGATGCCGGTGGGCATCTCGAACACGACCAGGGACACGGCCGAGATGGACTGCAGCAGCATGATCTCGGTGTAGACCAGACCCTTGGAGCGCAGATACGGCGTCAGGACCGGACCGATGATGATCAGGCCGAAGAGCAGTCGGTACAGCGGGTAGTAGCGTATGTTACGCTCGTAGAGGTCCACGGCCCCAGACTAGCGGCCTCTGACAACAGTGTCAAAGCTTATAGAGCCCCGCGGCTCCTGGAGGCAGCATGCCGGATCTGTCCGCCTATCACCCCACCCACCGGGCCCGTCTGGAAGCCCTGTTGCAGACCCCCGCCTGGCAGGCGGCCATCACCAACGGGTTCGTCGACGAAGTCCGGGAGCAACGTCTGCCGCCAGGATCGACGCGCGACTTCGTCGCCACCGTGGTCGATCAGCTGACAACGTGCAACGAGGAGGGCGTGCGGCGGCGCATCGCCGCCGGCTGCCGCGACCGGGACGGACTCGTCGCCGAAATGAGTCGCTGGCCCGACGATCTGGCCGGCATGACCCCGTTGCTGTCCTTCCTGGGGCTCACTCTCACCTACGGCTGCAACTTTGATCCGCGCTGCGCCTACTGCACGCAGAGCTGGCAGGAACCAGCAGTCGACCTGCCGGGATGGAAGCGGATCGTCGACGAGGCCACACGCAACAACGAGGGCCAGGGCCCCTACGTCTACATCACCGGGGGCGAGGTGCTTACCCTGGAAGAGGCCATCTGGGGCGATGACGGGATCGTGGCGTTTGCCAGCAGGCGCGGCGCCGCCGTCAACATCAACACGAACGCGTCGTTGATCACTCCCGAGATCGCCCTGCGTCTGATCAAGGTGGGCACGTCGAAGCTGCACATCTCCATGGACACACCTGACGCCGCCGTGCAGGACGAGCTGTGGGGTGAAGCGGGCCGCCGCGATCGGGTCCTCGAGGGCATCGGTCACCTGCAGCTGGCGCGCGATCTGGTCGGTGTCGACGGCCCGGGCATCCACATGAACTGCGTGCTGAACCGACACAACCTCGATCGCGTCGGCGAGCTCTTCGGCTTTCTCTGCGAGCGCAAGAAGCGAGTACCGAAGAACCACCCGCAGTTCCTCGATCTGCTGCCGCACATGATTCCCGTCGGCGGCGACGCCAACGTGGACCTGCGCCCCACGGCGGCCGACTTCGAGCGCTTCCATGACGTCGTGTGGGAGGAGGTCCGGCGGCAGTGGGACCGCTACCAGAGCGAAGCCGGCATCGAGGCGGAGGACCGGGGGCCGCTCTCCGGTCCCTTCCGGAATCCTTTTGAACGGGTCGACCAGGGCAGCGACCTGCAGACCTACGCGCGCCACGCGGCCGACGGCCATTACGGCAGAACGGCGTTGTCGAGGCGATGTTACGTGGCTCCCACCCAGGCGTCGGTGACGCCGGACGGTCTCCAGTACCGCTGTGGGGCCCATGCCGTACGGCGCACGCAAAGCATCGGCAGCACGGCAGGCCTCGGCATCATGGACAACATCCGCGCCGGCCTGGACGGGGGGCACGAACTGCCACGTGCAGAGGTCTGCGACAGCTGCGCCCTGGCCACCGTCTATATCAACCAATCGGCGGAGAACAAGCTGGAAGAGAGGGTCGAGGCATTGCTGAAGGAGACCGAATCGGAGGTTGCCCGGCCGTGAGGGAGCCTCTAGCCTTGCGCCCATGACGCTACTCGACTGGGCCGTCGTCGTCATCCTCAACGGCGGTGTCGTCACCTACAGCCTGTTCTGTCATCGCCATAAGGGCGAGAGCTTCGACTGGTACCTTGCGGCCAAGTCCATGCCGTGGTGGATGATCGGACTGTCCGCCTTCGGCACGGCAGTCGACTCCGGGGACTACGTGGGCATCGTCGGTGGCTCGTACAACCTGGGCCTGTCACAGCTGTCACAGTGGTGGCTGGGCATCGCCGTGGGCTGGACGGTGCTCAGCTTCTTCGTCATCGTGCCCATGTACCGCACCGGCGTGTTTACCAACGCCGAGTGGCTCGAGCTGCGCTTCGGCCCGGCCGTGCGCGTTCTGGCGGTTCTGATCAACGTGCAATCCCGCACGAACGTGCTGGGCAACATCTTCTTTTCCATGTTCCTCGTGCTCAATGTCGTGGCCGGCATCGAGGGCACCACCAGTTGGCTCATCGTCGTCGCCATCGCGGCCTCATCGGTGCTCTACATCGTGCGCGGCGGCCTGCAGGCCGGTGTGGTCACCGACGCGCTGCAGAGCCTGACGATGATCGTGGCGTCGCTGGTTCTGTGGGGTGTCGTCTACACGTCGATGGGTGGCTGGCAGGGCATCGAGACGCAACTGGAGGAGGTCGAGGCGGGGCTGTCGGACACGTTGCTGCACGTGGGCGGCTACTCACCGCCCGGCGTGCCGCCCCTGCTCGTCGTCTTCGGCTTCATCGTCGTGTTGACCATGTACGCCGTGATCAACCAGTATGAAGCCATCCGCTTCCTGGGGGCCCGCTCGGAATGGGACTTCAAGATGGCGGCGCTGGTAGCCAGCGTGGCAACGGCAATCTGCCTGTTCTTCAACGTCAGCCTGGGGCCCATGGCGCGGGTGGATTTTCCCAACCTGGAGATCGTCGACCAGGCCTATCCACTGCTGATAGTCAAGTACCTGCCAGCAGGCCTGGTGGGCCTCGTCGTGGCCGGTCTCGTGGCGGCGGGCTACTCAACCTTCGACTCCATCGGTATCGGCCTGTCGTCGCTGTTCGTGCGTGACATCTACGCCCGCTTTCTGGTCCGCCACGGCGACGATGCGCACTACACCCGTGTGGGTCGCTGGTCGGTGCCCTTCATCCTTGCCCTTGGCTTCCTCTATGTACCGTTCCTGCAGCAGGGCATGCTGCTGTTCTATCTGCGGCTGGCGGGCGCCATCGCCGTGCCACTGATGACGGTGATGCTGATGGGGGTGTTCACCCGTGTGCGGCGCGAGACCGGCATCGTGGGCTTGCTCGTGGGCCTGTCCTACGGCATTTCCGCGATCCTGGCGGATCTGAATGACTGGCCGATGCCGGTGTGGTACCACAACACGTGGTGGACGTACCTGTGGAACCTGCTGCTGCCGGCGCTGAGCATGGGGGCCGTCTCGGCGTGGCTCAAGTGGCGCCGTGGCCCGGCGGCAGAGGAAGACCTGCGTGGTCTCGTGTACGCTGCCGACGACGATCCCCAGGTCGTGCGTGAACTGATGCGGGAACGGCTACAGGCCTTCGAAGGCACATGGCTGCAGCGTACTCTGACCGAGGCGCCGGTGCGGCCGAAGTATCCCTTTGATGTCGCCGCGACAGGTCCCCGCTGGTTCCAGCGGCCGGGCGTGTGGTTGGGGACATACCTGGCGACGGCGGCGTATCTGCTGTTCGTTGTCCTCTGGTGAAGGAGATCGATGATGGATGACATGCTGTGTTTTCCGGAAGACTTTCTGTGGGCCTGTGCTACCGCCTCCTACCAGGTGGAGGGCGCGGCCGCCGAGGATGGTCGTGGACCGTCGGTGTGGGACACGTTTTCGCACACACCCGGCAAGGTTCGCAACGACCATCACGGCGACATCGCCTGCGACCAGTACCATCGGTACGCTGAGGATGTGCAGCTGATGAAGTGGCTGGGCGTCAGGGCGTACCGCTTCTCCGTGTCGTGGTCGCGGGTGTTTCCCGAGGGCGACGGGGAGCCGAACGAAGCCGGTATCGCCTACTACGAACGTCTCGTGGACGAGCTGCTGGCCAACGACATTCAGCCGTGGCTGACCTTCTTCCATTGGGATCTGCCGCAGTCGCTGGAAGATCGCTTCGGCGGCTGGCGGTCCCGGGAGACGTCGACGCGGTTCGCCGACTACGTCGCCTGTGTGACCCAGCGACTTTCGGATCGCGTCAAGCACTACTTCACGATCAATGAGTTCGTTTGCTTCACTGATCTGGGTTATGCCAACGGCATCTTCGCCCCGGGGCTCGAGTTGCCGAAACGTGAGTGCAATCAGATCCGCCATCACGCCGTGCTCGCCCACGGGCTGGCAGCGAAGGCGATCCGGGCCATTGCCGGTGCCGATGCCCTCGTCGGCATCGCCGAGAACACAGATGTCTGTGTTCCCGTGATAGAAACCGAACCCCACATTACCGCGGCGCGAACCGCCATGCGCGTCAAGGCGGCGCCGTTCCTGACGGTGGTGCAGGAGGGCAAGTATCCCGACTTCTACCTGGAACAGGAGGGCGAGGACGCGCCGCAGTTCACCGACGGCGACATGGAAGCCATCGGCACACCCCTCGACTTCCTCGGCATGAACATGTACACGCCGACGTACGTCATCGCCGACGAGGAGGCGCCGCATGGCTATCGGGAGGTCCCGCATTCACCGTCGTACCCGATGATGTTCACCGACTGGCTCTACTTCTGTCCGCAGATCACCTACTGGGGGCCGCGTTTCGCCAGCGAGCTCTGGGATGTACCCGAGATCTACATCACAGAGAACGGCTGTCCCTGTGACGACCAGGTCAACGACGTCGGCAAGGTGGAGGACACGGACCGCGTGATGTACGTGAGAAATCACCTGCAGTCGTTGGCGCGGGCGGCGCACGAGGGGGTGCCGGTAAGGGGTTACTTCGTGTGGAGCATGCTGGACAACTTCGAGTGGGTGCGTGGCTACACCGAGCGCTTCGGCATCATCCACGTAGACTTCGAGACGCTCGAACGCACGCCCAAGCTCAGCGCCGACTTCTATCGCGAGGTGGTCAGGGCCAACCGCGTCGTGTGACTCAGAAGGCCGACCGGCCCTGATCGTCGTGCCGCCTGGAGGCGCGCCCGATGACCTGATGGTCGCTCAGATTCGCCAACTCCAGGGCGTGCCCGGTTACCGGCAGGTGGTAGTGACACTCGGCGTTCATTTTGATGAAACCCTCGGCGTAGGCACAGCGGACGGCCCCGCCAAAGGCGCCATCGCTGGTTTCGATGCGCTTGCGGGCGTAGGCTCCGCCGTAGCCCTGGCTGACCAGCGCGTCGAGAGCGGCGAGCTTGTCTTCGACAACGTCGGTGATGTCGATGAAGACGTCGTTGTAGTAGCCGCCTTGCGCCCCCCAGACGTCGCGGGGTAACGGTGCACCCCCGGTACCGAAGAAGAAGGTCTGACTCACCTTGTGGGGCGGATTCGTGTCGCCGGGGTCGACGCTGCCAGCCAGCTGCATGCCGTACAGGGCGATCTGTCCGGCGATGGCGTGCGGGTTGGTGCTGGTCGAGCCCTCGCGCGGGAAGTGGGTGAGAACGACGTGGGGGCGCACCCGGCGCACGAGGGAAGCCACCTGCTTGACGGCCTCTTCGGAGAGCAGGAGTACGGCGTCGTCGAGGCCCATGAAGTACAGCTCTTCGCACCCCAGCAGCGAGCAGGCCCGGCGGACCTCTTCGGCTTTGACGTCGGCCCGCTCCGTCATCAGCTGCTGCAGCTCCGCAGCCTCTGGCACGCGTTCCCGGTGGAACATCTGGTCGCTGACCACGGCGTCGTGGACCCGGGCGCCGTGGGTGAGAACGGCACAGGCGACGCGATCGCCGCGGCGGGCGTGGTGGGCCATGGTGCCTCCGGACTGGTCGAAGATGTCAGCCGGGTGGGCGCCGATGATGAGCAAGGTGAGTGGCAGGTTCTGATCAGACATGGGCTCGTCTTCCTGTCGGGGTGGGCTGTCCGTCAGCATAGACGGTCCTCGCAGAAGCAGGCGAGGCGAAACTTGCCCAAGAAGGTCGTCTGAGACAACACTGTACCGAATGGAACGTGTGCTGGGGGAACTGCTGAACCATGACGATCCCTGCGTCAGGTACAGGGTCCTCGTCGATGTCGGCGGGAAGTCGCCGTCAGCAGCGGCTGTGCGTCGACAGCAGCAGGAGATCCCAGGGTCCGCCCGAGTGCGAAAGCTGCTGGCCACACGGCGCCCTGATGGTCGAATGCCGGATGTGTACGGCAAGTACACCGGGGCGCACTGGACGCTGGCTGACCTGGCCGACATGGGCCATCCGGCGGCAGACCGGACACTGGAGCCGTTGCGGGATCAGGTCTACGAGTTCTGGCTGGCGCCGGAGCGCACCCGGGAGAGAGTCGTTGACGGCGAGGCGGCAAGGTACAAGTCACGCCCGGGTGTTCCCATCATCGACGGTCGGGCTCGCCGGTGTGCCTCGCAGGAAGGCAATGCCCTGTATGCGACTCTGGCCCTCGGGTTGGCAGATAATCGAACTGACCAGCTCGCCAGCAACCTCGTTCGCTGGCAGTGGCCCGACGGCGGCTGGAACTGTGATCGGAAAACCCTGGCGATGACCTCGTCCTTCCACGAATCGCTGCTGCCGTTGCGCGGCCTGGCGTGGCACGCGAAGCTGACGGGCACAGCTGAGTCAAGCCGCGCCGTGGACAGGTGCTGCGAGTTCTTCCTCGAGCGTCACCTGTTCCGGCGTCGGCGGGACGGCGCCGTGATCCATGACAGCTTCCTGAAGCTGAAGTACCCACACTACTGGCACTACGACATTCTGATCGGCTTGAAGGTGCTGGCCGAGGCCGGGCGGATCAGCGACCCGCGCTGCGAGGAGGCCCTGGACGTGCTGCAGGCCAGGCGACTGCCCGACGGTGGCTGGCGAGCCGAGGGTAAGCATTACCGTGTCGTCGATGACCCCGCCAACGGGGGCACGCTGGTTGACTGGGGGCCGGTGTCGCGGCGGCCACTGATGAATCCCTACGTAACTCTCGACGCCCTGTTCGTGCTGCGCGAGTCCGGACGACTGTAGGTCGACGCCGGCGCGGTTTCCTGAGAAAGCTCTTTGTGGTGTGCGCTTCGGGCTCTATCCTGACTCGTATGTCGAATTCCACAAGCTGCCAGAGAGGCTGACGATGGCAGGTCGAGCAGCGGCCATTGAGACGGTTGAGGTGGGGAGCCGGAAGGCGTGGAGGAAGTGGCTGCAGGGGCACCACGATTCCGTGTCGGAGATCTGGCTCGTGTTCCACAAGCGCCACACGGGTGTGGTCACCCTCAGCTACGACGACGCCGTGGAGGAGGGGCTGTGCTACGGCTGGATCGACAGCATCATCCGACGTCTCGACGATGATCGCTACGCTCGCAAATTCACGCCGCGAAAAACGGACAGCAAGTGGTCGAGTATCAACCGCAGACGCTACGCTGATCTCGAGGCGCACGGGCTGCTGGCGGCGCCGGGCCGCAAGCGCTCGCCGACGAGCCGCAGCGGCGATGCGCCCCGTCCGTCGGCATCGGCGGTTCCGGCCTACATCAAGAAAGCGCTGCAGGCCGATGCGCGGGCGTGGCAGTTCTTCGAGCAGCTGGCGCCCTCCTATCGACGGCAGTACATCGGCTGGATCGACTCCGCCAAGCGTCAGGAGACGAAACAGAGGCGCCTGGCGGAGGCGGTCGGTCTGCTGGCGGCGGGAAAGAAGCTCGGTCTGAAGTGATACGGGGGGCGTGGAAGCGTGCAGGACGCACAAGGTAGAGACATAGCCGCTCGGGTGAGTGAGCTGCTTGGCGAACGTGTCCAGCGGATTCAGCAGCATCAGAACGCGGAGCAATACGTGGTTGTCGAGGTGAACGGCACGTGGATCTTCCGGTTCATTCGCGATCTCGCCGACCCGTCCTTGGGAACTGAAAAGGCCTTTCTGCCGCTGTTCGCCAGTAGGTCGCCTATCGCCATACCCGGGATCGAATTCAGCGGCAGGGACTTTGTCGGTTACCGCAAGATCGAGGGGGAACGACTCACCAGGTCACTACTGGACACCTTCAGCGCCAGGTCCAGAACGCGGGTTGCAGGGCAGCTGGCCGCATTCTTCACCGAGCTGCATTCCTTCGACATCGAAGAGGCGCGGGATATCGGGGTATCGGTCGGCTGGAACGGGTGGGTGGCAAGGGCCCACCAGACCGTGCGGCAGGAGATCGCCCCGATGCTGAGCCGATCGGCTCGTCGACGCGTTCTGGATCTGATCGATCAGGTCAGGCAAGAGACACGCGGAACAACCGTCATTCACGCTGACATGGGACCCGCCAACGTCCTGTCCGACGGCATGGAGACGGGCGTCAGTGGCGTGATCGACTTCGGACATATCACGATCGAGGACAACGCCCGTGATTTCGTCTATCTGCTCGATGCGTACGGGGAGGGATTTCTGATGGAAGTGCTGAGCAACTATCCACAGGGCGACGACGATGACCTCGAGCCCCGGATCAGGTCACGTCGCATCGAAGGCAAGTTGACGGATGCGGTCCATGCACGTGAGGTCGGGGCCGGCAGTCGCGTGGAGCGCAGGCTCGCCGAGGTTGAGGAGCTGCTGGGGGCCGGGCCATGATCGAGTACCGCCCAATTCTTCAGGCGGATCTTCACGGTGTCATCGAGCTGTCCACCGCCGCCGGAGGTACGTCCCTGGCGAAAGACCCAGAGCGCGCCTGGCGGGCGCTCTCGGCTCCCGGCGTGACGACCATCATCGCCATCGATGCGGGAGAGATCGTCGGCTATGCCCAGATGCAGAGCGACGGTGCCATCCAGGCCCACCTGTCTTCCATCGTTGTGGCGGAGAACCGGCGGCGACAGGGGATCGGCGGGCGCCTGATCGAGGAGGCCTTCAGCCGCTGCGGTGCCGAGCGCGTGGACCTCACGACGGAAGACGCGCAGGCTTTCTATCGCTCACTCGCCCACCGGGAATGGACGGGCTTTCGCCTTTTCCCTGACTGTACCAAAGAGGAGATCCAGCGCTACGACGATCTGCGGGCGCAGGGCCTCAGCGACGGGGAGGCGATGCGTGCCTTCGAGCAAGATGGCGACGGGGACTAGCCTCCGGGCTCGCCCCCTCCACGTCCATCTGACGAAGGCTCTGCCCGCAGGTTGTGGTGGGCGTGGCAGCCGGTTGGGCTGGCGATGTGCCGCCGTCCACCGTGGCTGCCAGTTCCAGGGAAGGAGGGCACTCTCAACCCCCGGGCAGATCAGAACGACTGTGGCACTGCCCACAGCGAGAACTCGGTGGAGTTGTCCGCTGGCACCCACTCGTCATCGATGAGAATTCGGTTGCGGGTCCCTTCGCTTTTGTGATATGTTGTCAGTACAGCAGCGGCAGTCGGAGCCAACGGCTGGTCGAGCACGACGGTCGTAACGGACACAGTATTTTATACTAAAACCCTTGAGAAAAGGAGAGTAATGATGGATGATGCTGCACAGATTCGAGCCCTAATTGCTCCATGGGTGGACGCTTGTCTAACCCGCGACTGGGACGCTCTTTTCGACATCTGCACCGAAGAAGTGTTTTTTGATCCGCCAGGAGCTCCACGAGTTACTGGTCCCGACCTGAGAACTTTTCTGGATGGCTTTCCAGTCATGAGTGAGTTCAATTTCGATTTTGATAACATCCAAATAGATGGTAACATTGCTATCGGACACGGAAACGCAGCCATGACAGTAGACATAGACGGAGAAGATACAGCAATTTCATTTAAATTTGCTGACCATTTTCGCCGAGGCGAGGACGGCACATGGCGTTATTCCAGCGTAATTTGGAACGATAACGAATAACAAGAAAACGCGACCAGTTCGTCTTACGTTGTTCCAACTGAGTATTTAGGAAAGCCCGATATGCTTAAAAAGATCCAATTCCCATAAATGAGAATTTCTGTGCTCTCATACCCAGATTTGCTTCAGCTACGTAGAGGTTTCCCTTAGAGTCTGACGGTTAGTGAGGATAAAGGGTGTTATCGCTAGAGAGCCAAGGTAGAAGTCGGGCTTGCTG
>PBSR01000038.1 GCA_002726335.1 Gemmatimonadaceae bacterium | reverse complement strand
GGTTCATGACGGGGTGGACGCGGGGGGCGCTGTGGCGATCCGAACATCAGCGGCCTGCAGAGGGTGTGGAGATGACGTAAACGGGCCGATACAGACGATGAGGGATCGTGCCGGTGTCGATGGTTGATTCCCTCTCGCCGTCTTACTATTACATTGTGAGCCGAAACATAATCTTACCATCGCGAATAACTTAAGCGCTGATCAAGGCAAACCGAAACCAGTCCGTATGCCCACGGCAGAACCCGTGACCCCTGACGTCCAGTCCATGGATCGTGACGAACTCGTACAGGCCATCCTCGATCTCGAACATGATCGGGAAGTGCAGATCGAGGACGCCGACCTCGCCCAGGAACTGTCCGACCACATCAAGGAGCATGTGGACGAGCTGGCGGGACTGCGTTCGGGGGCGGGGGCGGGCGGAGAAGGCCGTAAGAAAAAACGCAGGAAGAAAAGAAAACCGAAGGGTGCCGACCTTCCGGAAGGGCCTGTTCCCGAACTGATGGGCCTGCCCCCAGGCGAGCAGGCTCGCTGGATCTTCATGGAGCGTTACATCTCACTTGAGAAACATGAGGAGATCCTGGGTCTCAGCCTCGAATCCGAGGTCTTTGCCGAACATCAGGAGGCCTTCGACCGGCTCATCAAGGACCTGCTGCTGCTGCCCCGGTCGCTCGAAGCCGCCGAGAAGAACGACATCACGGGCCTGCAGAAGGTCTTCGCCGGTTGTGTGCCGATCTTCCGCTATCCTCAGATCGCCGCTGCGGAGGGTGCCCCCACCGATACCTCACTTGAAAACCTGCGCCTGACCTATCCCACCTACTTCTACAAGCGTCGCAAGAAACCCAACTGGTTCGAGAAACGCGACTTCTACACCGAGGCGGTGCCTGGCCCCCGCTGGGTGTTGTGCGAGACGGAGTATCTGAACTGCACCTTGAGAAGCCCCGACCGCAAGCTCTCCGGATACGCCAGCGCCTGGGACCTGCCACCCGAGTTCGCCCAGCAGAAGAGCATCGTCGAGGACATCTACGATCGCATCATCGTCGGTGAAGCCCTGGGCGAAGACCTGTTCGCCGGCAACACGAACAACGTGACCTCCACCCGGTACCGGGCCCGCAAGGCGCAGAGGCTCGTTCTCACCGTGCAGCGCGTGCACAAGATCACCCTGCACGGGAAGGGCAACATCCCCCACTGGCGAGCCACGCGCAGAATGTGGCCCGGCGTGCACGCCACTCTCTGCTTCCCCGAATCGCTCGAGGACGGCCTGCGTGAGTGAAGCTCGCATCGGCGAACTCGAGGCGCGGATCCATCAGGAAGAGAAACGCTTCCTGATGGAGAGGTACGTCTCCTTGCTGCTGGTGCAGTTCGAGTCACCCGACGAAGACGGTGAGGGGGAACCCCTCGACGAGCGCACGGTGGAGTCTCTGCTGGTAGCCCGCCCGCACGTCAGCGGCCTGCTGGCGGAGCAGATCGAGGAGTTGCTGACGGGTCAGGGACACGAGGTAGAAGAATTGGAGGCCGAGGGCGACTCGCCAGGACCCGGAGGCGGCGCGGACGCTCCTGGGGACTCTCAGGAACCTGAGTACGGTGGACTCTTCGATGACGATGCCGAAGAGGATGAGCTTGTCGGCGACGCCGGCAACGGGGATGTGGGAGAGTCTCTCTTCGAGGACGAAGATGACGGCGAAGTGGATGAGCTTGTCGGCGACACCGGCAACGGGGACGAGGGAGAGTCCCTCTTCGAGGACGAAGATGTCGGCGAGGCGGATGGGCTTGTCGGCGACACCGACAGCGGGGACGAAGGAGAGTCGCTCTTCGAGGATGAAGATGTCGGCGAGGCGGATGAGCTTGTCGGCGACACCGGCAGCGGGGACGAAGGAGAGTCCCTCTTCGAGGACGAAGATGTCGGCGAGGCGGATGGGCTCGTCGGCGACACCGACAGCGGGGACGAAGGAGAGTCCCTCTTCGAGGGCGAAGATGTCGGCGAGGCGGATGGGCTGTTGGGCGACGTCGAGGAACTCGAGGACGACACCGGCAATGAGGACGAGGGAGAGTCTCTCTTCGAAGACGAGGTCGCCGAGGGGGACAGCGCCAACGATTCGGAGGAGGCGGACGATGTCGGCCTGTTTGATAACGAGACAGAAGAAGGCGAAGTAGCCGACGACTCGACAGAAGAGACGCCTGAGGCAGAGGCGGACGGAGAACCAACCGAGGAGGATGAAGACGCAGGTGTCCTGTTCGGCAGCGACATCTACTCAGGAAACGAAGGAACAGGTCGACCCGGTGAGGAGGGCGAAGACGGGGAGGCCGTGGAAACGCCGGGCTTCGAGCCCGGTGAGGGGAACGAAACCGAGGAGACCGCCGGCTTCACACCCACCGAAGGGCACGACGTTGAAGAGACGCCCGGATTCGAGCCCACCGAAGGGCACGAAACCGAGGAGACTGCCGGCTTTACACCTACCAAGGGGCACGACGTCGAAGAGACGCCCGGATTCGAGCCCACCGAAGGGCACGAAACCGAGGAGACTGCCGGCTTTACACCCACCAAGGGGCACGACGTCGAAGAGACGCCGGGTTTCGAGCCCACCGAAGGACACGAAACCGAGGAAACCGCCGGCTTCACACCGACCGAAGGACACGACGTCGAAGAGACGCCCGGTTTCACGCCCACCAAGGGACACGAGGTCAAGGAAACACCTGGGTTCACCCCGAAGGAGGGCGCCGCGGCCGAGGCGCCCGCGGGCAAGCAGCGCAAGAAAGGCAAGAAGGAAGGGCCGGAGGGTGTCACACCCGACGCCGACGCCGAAGCCAAACGACTGCAGGCACGCAAGGAACGGCAGGAGAAGCTGAAGCAGGCTCAGGAGGCGCGCCGGGCGCGCATCAAGAAGGCACAGCAACCGGCGGCAGAGGAGCAGGCAGAAGAAGAAGGGGAAGAAGAACTCGAGCTCGACAGTCTGACGCACCAGATCTCATTGGACGACCTGGAGCAGTACCTGGATATCTCCATCATCCCCGACGACCGCAGCCGCCTCGAGCGTCGTTGGGAACAGAAGATGCGAGACCCGAGCATCCGTCACCTGATCGCGGACAAGGGCGCCATGAACCACGGCTACGCCCTGATCCCCCGCTTGCCGCGCTACTTCCGCGGCGGCCAGACGGTGCCGACAAATCTGGTCAGCCTGCTGCGCTCCTTCCCGCAACTGTTCGACAATGTCGCCCAGGTGATTTCCAAGTATCGCACCGAACCATTCTTCGTCCGTGAAGCACCCGAGCTGGACTGGGCCATTGTCGCCGTCGAAGTGCTGCCTGAGAGTCGGGGGCGCAACTACATGGAGCAGAAGACGGTGATCAAGCAGTATGCACAGAGGCATCAGGCCAATGAGCGCCGCATCCAACGCCGGCGCCTGATCGACGCTCTCTATGACTGCATCGTCGTCAAAGCTATCACCAAGGAAGAGATCCTGACCAAGACGGTCGACCTGACCGAGACGAAGGTGGGCCGGCAGAACTTTGCCTGCGTCAACTTTGGCGACAAGGGAATCCGCGTCAACGACGTGGGCCGCACGCAGGGCCATCAGCAGATGGGGATCAGCCCCAGCTGGTAGACCGGACTCCTCCGAACAGTCTCAAGCCGCGGGGAAATCCCGACCGTGGACATCCTGTGCTCGCGCCAACTCGCCGGCGCTGTATCCCGGCATGTCGGCCGCAGCGGCGCAATCGGCTACTTCCCCGCCATTGCGTGCCCCCGTCAGCACAGAGCTGACACCGGCATTGTCGAGCACCCAGCGCATCGCCGCCTGTGGTAGCGACGTCACCGGTTCCCGGACGAGAAACGACAGCCGCTCCACCTGCTCGACCCGAGCCCTCACCTCCTGTCTCGAGTAGCGTGCGTTGAGGCTGCCTTCCAGGAACACCGTTTCTCTCGTGACCGTCCCTGAGAGGAATCCATTGGCCAGAGACTCCCGGGCGATGACGCCGACTCCCTGAGCCGCCAGGTCCTCGATCAACGTCGTCGCCTCGCGGTTCAGGAGACTGTAGACAACCTGGATCACGTCGATCTGCCGTTCCCGTGCCCACTGCCGCGCCATTCCCTCCGTTTCGTCAAACTTCGAGATCGAGTGCCCCACGGCGCGCACCTTCCCCTGTTCACGCACGCTCCTCAGTGCCTCCCAGACGTCGTCCTCGACTTCCTCGGGCCCAAAGGGCGAATGGAAGAACAGCACGTCGATGTGATCGGTGCCGAGCCGGATCAGGCTCTCGTCCACAGACGAGGCGACGTTGGCCGCATTGAAGTCAGCGTGGTTCCCCTGGGTTGCCCGGCGGCCGAACTTTGTCGAAATCAACACTCGCTCGCGGTCAGCGCCGAGGGCCTGACCCAGCACCTGTTCGGCGATGCCATCGCGTTCTCGGGTTCCGTACAGCGGCGCCGTATCGAACAGCGTGATGCCTTCATCGAGAGCCCGACGCACCGTCTCCTGTGCCTCGCCGGCAGCCACCGGGCCGTAGACGACGGAATTGAAAGCCCACGTTCCCAGGGAGATTTCGCTACATTCGAGACCGCTGCGCCCGAGCACACGTGTTTTCAACTACCTTCTCTCCTCGCATGAACCCCTCGACAACACCACAGGACTCCTCGGCTGTTGAGCCTCGCTCAGGCGTGACCTTCCGGTCACTGCTGACCGGCGCCATCATGGCTTTCTGCATCAGCACGGGTGCACCGTACGGCAACATGGTGCTTCGCGGTTCGTATCTGGCCCTCGACTTCTCCACGGCGGGGGCCATTTTTCTCTTCTTTCTGCTCGTGCTCATCGTGCACACGGGCCTCGGCCTGGCCGACCGCCGCCTCGCCTTCCGCCCCGAAGAGCTGGTCGTCATCTACATCATGTCCATCGTCGCCTGCTCGATTCCGACGATGGGGCTCACCGAATACCTGCTGCCCATCATCTCCGGCGCCACCTACTATGCCACCACGGAAAACGAGTGGGGCATCCTCGTGCACCCCTCCATCCCGTCGTGGATGGTGCCTCAGGACTTCACCTCCGTCAAGTACTTCTACGAGGGTTCGCCGCGCGGGATCGGCATCAGATGGGAAGCCTGGATCACACCTCTGCTCGTGTGGATCCCCCTCATCCTCGGCATCTACTTCTCGATGGTCTGCCTCATCGTCATGCTGCGCAAGCAGTGGATCGTGCGCGAGCGTCTCGCCTTTCCCCTCGTCCAGGTACCACTGGCCATGGTCGAGGACGACGACAGCGGCAAGGCCCTCAAGCCCTTCTTCCGCAACTGGCTGATGTGGTGCGGCTTCGCTCTGCCCCTGCTGGTGGGCTCGCTGAAGGCGCTGCACAACTACTACAACTTCATCCCCACCGTCATCACGCAGACGTCGATCCCTCTGTTCCGCAATACGGCCAGCCTGTCGATCGCCCTCAGCTTTCCCATGCTCGGTTTCACCTACCTGGTCAACACCGACATCGCCTTTTCCATCTGGTTCTTCAGCCTGCTGATGCGGGCTCAGGAGGGCACCTTCGGCGTACTCGGACTGTCGTCACCGGAGAAACTGTGGTACGCACCGCCGGAGCCGATCATCGCCCACCAGGGTATGGGTGCCTTTTTTGTCATGGTCCTGTTTGGACTGTGGACGGCACGCGACCATCTCGGGGACGTATGGCGCAAGGCGTTTCGCGGTGATGAGTCAGTGGACGACTCGGACGAACTGCTCTCCTACCGGGTCGCCGTATTCGGCTTCCTCGGAGCGAACACCCTCATCGGCGCCTGGTTGTGGCTGGCAGGCCTGACGCTGTGGGCGGTACCGGTCTATCTGGGCGCCATGTACGTCGTGTTCCTCGCCGTCACCCGCATCGTCGCCGAAGGCGGAATCGCCGCGGCCCGCGCGCCGTTGATTCCGTCTGATTTCATCCACTCCACCTTCGGCAACTCGACGCTGGGCGCCGACAGCCTGACGGCTCTGGGCTTCACCTACGTCTGGGCCGCCGACGTGCGCACTTTTGTCATGGCCTCCGTGGCCAACGGACTGAAGCTGGCCGAAGATCAGCTGGCCCGGCGCAAACGTGCCCTGTTCTGGGCCATCGGTCTGGCCATCGTCGTCAGCATCGCCTCGTCAATCTGGGCCGTGATGTACATGAGCTACAGCTACGGCGGGATCAACCTGAACAGCTGGTTCTTCGGGCCTGCAGGCGGCCCCGCCTATCCGTTCAACTTCATCACCCAGGAGTTGAACAATCCGGACGGCCCGGATTGGACCGGTTGGATCTCCACCGGCGTCGGCGGCAGTGTCATGGCCGGTCTGATGCTGGCACGGCACAACTTCCTCTGGTGGCCGCTGCATCCCCTCGGCTTCGCTGTCAGCGCCATCTCCCTGACCAACTACCTGACCCTCTCGGTGTTTCTCGCCTGGTTGATCAAGACGATCATCCTCAAATACGGCGGCCCGGGGCTGTTCCATCGCGCTCGCCCCTTCTTCCTGGGCCTCATCCTCGGCCAGTTCTTCGTCGCCGGCATCTGGCTGGTGATCGACTACCTCACAGGGATGACGGACAACAATATCTACTGGGTGTAGAGAGGCTGCGGGCTAGCCTACGGACGCTACCTGAGCACTGTCAGCACGTAAACCGTGGCCAGCGAGATCTGGACGGCGGCGAAGATGGCGGCGCTGGTGACGAAGCGGCCGAAGGACATGTTCAGCTTCTGCTTGTGCATGATGGTTACCGCCACCAGCGTGGAGGCGGAGCCGATGGGCGTGATGTTGCCGCCCAGGTTGGCGCCAAAGATTACCGACCACCAGATGGGATCCTCCGGGCCACGCAGGTTGCCTGCCGCATCGGGCAGCACGGCGATGATCTTGGCCAGCATCGCCGCCAGAGGAATGTTGTCCGTGACGGAACTGAAGGCCGCGGCCGCCACCAGCACCGACGCCGTGCCCTGGATATCCCCCAGAGCGATGATCGCCTTGAGCCCCTCGCCGATGAGGGCCAGCACCTGAGCGTGCTCCATGACATTGATGAAGACGAAAAGGGCGACGAAGAAGCCGAGCAGATCCCAGTCCACGGCGCGGTAGAACTGGTCCACCTCGTGTTTGTAGCGCAGCAGCATGATGGCGGCGAAGCTCATGGCCACGTAGCCCATACCCAGCTCGCGCACGTACGGCAGCACACTGGTGGTGGCCATGACGCCGACGAAGGCCAGCGTCATGGCGGCGCCGAAGCGGAAGAACCCCTGGCTCTCGATGCCATCGCGCTCGTCAAAGGCGGACACCTCCTGCGCGGCAGCCGTGATCGACTCGTCCCCCGCTAGGCGGCGGATGCCGAAGATGCGCGCCCCCATGTACAGGGTGATGACCGAGGCGACCAGCACGTAGGGGCTGGCCTTGAGAAAAAACGAGACAAAACTGATGCCCGCTGTATTGCCGACGATGATGTTGGGCACCGAGCTGATGAGGGTCAGCAGCCCGCCCACGTTGGTGAGCAGACCTTCCACCAGCAGGAATCCCAGCAGAATGTCCCGCCGCTTGAGCTTGTCCAGAGAGACGCCGGTGAGAGAGCCGACGATGATCATCGCGGTGACGTTGTTGAGCACCGCGGAGAACACCACCGTCATGCCGCCGTAGTACCAGAGAAGACGGTAGGGATCGCCGCCGGAGGCCTTGGTCAACCGGATGGCAATCCAGGTGAACAGGCCCGAGCGGGAAGTCACGTCGACGAAGATGGACGCCCCCAGGATGATTGCGATCACCTCCCAGTCCACGGCGGGAATGTAGACGGGAAGGTGAATCTCGTGACCGCCCACCAGGACCGGTTCGAAAGGCAACAGGTGCAGGATGGTGCCCAGCAGCAGCGCCACACTGGCGAAACTGCCGGCGAGGATGGACTTCCTGATATGGAGCTTCTCTTCCAGTGCCAGGCAGAGGACGAGCGCCGCCAGCAGGGCGGCACAACCCCAGGTCACCTCAGCCGGGATGTGATGGATCTCGTTCACAGCAGCAACAGCGGGATCTGTCGCAGCTGAACCACCACAGGATAGGCCACCCCGTGCATGGCCAGCTGGTCGGCGTCCTTTGTGTTGAGCACGAGCAGGTCGACCTCATGCTCCTCCACGAGGCGGGAGTACTCCGACAGACTGCGTCCCACGGTCACGATCCCTTCCACACTCAGGTCGGGACGGCCCTCGGCCAGCACCTGTCGACAGGAATCGACGTACTGTCGAGGCTCTTCCAGAAGCTGGCGCAGGATGTCCTGGCGCGCCTCATCCGTATCGATCCGCGGCAGCTTGGAGATCGTGTCCATGTAGCGCTCAAAGGTGACACCGTCCTCCACGTGAGTGACCAGCAGGCGCCCGCCGCGATCCGCCATGTCGGCGGCGAAGCTCACCAGCCGATGGTCGCCTGTCAGATGATCGGTCATGGCCATGACCACGCCGGTATCCTGCATGGCATGCCCGGCGATACGTCCCGCCTCGGGGTGCGGCAGTACCAGCACGGGGGTGGCCGTCGCCTGGGTAAGCACATCGAGATGCTCGCCAAGACTGAAAGGCCAGTGCCAGGCCACGCTGTGAAGGTGGCGGTAGGTACAGATGAGGTCGGGTGCCTCCGCCTCGACCAGGTCCAGCAGGTCCCTGACGGTCTCGAACTCGGATCCATCCACGTTTCGCTGGTGGGCGCCGGCCGCCAGCCCGTGCTGATCGAGGAAGGTCCAGACCTGCCCCCCGATCTGGCGGGCCCCGGCACCATCGAGATCGGTGACCACCAGCACCCTCTCGAGCCCCGTGGGATCGTAGCGGTAGAGCGTGCGGCCAGCCGCCCGGAACACACTCTCGAACTGGTCGATACGAGTCATGACGGCCCTCCAGCCTTCCGGGAATCCGACGTGGGCAAAGTGTGGAGTAAGCGGCGCCTGGAAGGAGGGGTCAACCCCGCCAGTGGCCCTGAGGGCGTATTTACGTTACACTCTCCTGTCGACCTCCCACACGGCCAAGGAGCGATTCCCCAGATGAACTACGAAAGCTGGACGGACGAGGATGTCAGTCTGCAGACGTATTTCAATGAGATCGGAAGTTCACAACCCCTGTCGCGAGAGAAGGAAGCCGAGTTGGCGGAACGTATCGCCGCTGGCGATGAGCGGGCTCGTGAGGAGTTGGCTGAAGCCAATCTCCTGTTCGTCGTCACCGTCGCCAAGAAGTACCGCAATCGCGGCATGTCCTTCTCGGAGCTCATCAGCGCCGGCAATGTCGGACTGATGACCGCCGTAGACCGGTTCGACGCGACCCGCGGCTTCAAGTTCATCTCCTACGCGGTCTGGTGGATCCGCCAGGCCATTCAGCAGGCCCTGGCCGAAGACAGTCGTACCGTCCGCCTGCCGATCAACCGCATCAGCCTCCTGCGCAAGATCGCCCGCACGAGGCAGGAACTGGGCGACGCCAATGAAGGCGAACCCCACGACGAGGAAATCGCCGAGGCTCTCGACCTGTCGACGGCAGAGGTACGCGACACACTGCTCAGCGGCCGCCGTGTCGTCTCCCTCGACCGGGCGTCTTTCGAGGAGGACGAGGACTCGACGCTCCTGAAGCGCCTGGCAGACCCCGACCAGGAGCAGCCGGATGAGACCATTACCCGCTCCTCGAGCCAGGAGCGGCTGGAGATGGTCCTGGAGGATCTCGATGAACGCGAGCAGGCGATCCTTCGGTCCTACTTCGGACTCGACGGCTCGGAGCCGATGACGCTGGAATTGATCGGTGACCGCATGGGCCTGACCCGCGAGCGCATCCGTCAGTTGAAGGAGCGGGCCTTCAGCAAATTGCGTCATCCGTCACGCCGGGACGTATTGCGCTCTCTCGAAGGCTGATCCCGTCGACAGTCCGGCCCCACCCGATTCTCAGTACTGGTGGAAGGCATCGGAGACGAACCGCAACACCTCGGGTAGCGACTGGCGCCAGTAGGTCCACGTATGGCCGCCGTCGCGCACTCGGAACTCGTGTGGGATCTCGCGCTCATGGAGCGTGATGTTGACACGGGCGTTGCCCTGAAAAAGGAAGTCGTCGTCGCCGCAGTCGATGTACCAGCGGACGGATTCCAGCTCTTCTTTCGGCAGGGCCTCCACCATATGCGCGACGCTGTGCCTCTCCCAGTAGGCCTGCACTACGCTATCAGGGACGGCAGTCAGGTCCACTTCAGGATTCCAGCGCTCTTCCCGCTCCAGGAACTGCTGCACTGAACGCGTGCCGGTACCGGCGCTGAGGGGCGCCGCTGACGAGAACATGTCCGGGCGGTGCAGGGCGTAGATGAAGCTGCCGTACCCACCCATCGACAGGCCTGAGATTGCGCGGAAACGCTTCTCGCTCTTGATCCGGTACTTCTTCTCCACGTGGGGGATCAGCTCCTCGAAGAAGAAGTCCTCGTAGCGCCAGTCGACGCTGAGGCGATTCTGGTAACCACGACGGCCCGTGTAGGCGTCGGGCATGATGATGACCATCGGCGTCGCCGAACCATCGGCGATGGCCGCATCGGCGATGCGCAGCACTTCCCCAAACTGGATCCATCCTGTCTGGTCATCGCCGCTTCCGTGCAGCAAATAAAGCACCGGATAGGAGCGCTGCGATGTCTCGTAGTCGGGAGGCAAGTACACGGCGTACTTGCGTTCCCCGTCAAGGATCTTGCTCTTGAGAGACGCGTCGTCGTCAACGGTCCCGGAATGGGCGAAGGATGCAACCGGGATCACGGCTGCCAGAAGGATTGTGCGAAGTGTGCGTTGAGATATTGGACCTCCTCCAGAGTTTGACCACCACCATCTCGTCCTGAGTCATGTCCTGCATCGTGTAGCCGATGCCACGCCCAATGCAGGCTGCTTCCGTCTCAGGCCACAGTACATAGTTGCCGGTGCTGCCGCCAACGACTTGCCATGGTTCACCCGGCATGACAACCGTCCATAGTGAGTACCCGAACCCTGGAGGGCTCCACGGAGCCCTATCCCCTCGAGCATTGGGCTGCGCACGCTGAGCCTCTGGCACCGGCTCTTGCAGACGCCGTAGAACAGGCGTTGCGAATCGAAGCGGTCGTCGGCAGCCGCGATCTCGACGGAGGCGCCCGGCTCACGGCGTTGGACGGCGGCGGCAATCACAACGTGTTCGGCCTGCACGTTGCCGACCACGCCTGTTGCCTGAAGGTTCTGCGCTACGCCCCGCGCCCGGGGATTGATTGCGACACGGTCCCTCGACGCGAGGTGGGCGGCATGTGCGTCCTGGCTGACCGTGGTGTGGCGCGCTGCCCGCGGGTCATCGCCTGGAGCCTGTCGCCCGCCTGGATCCTCACCGAACTCCTGCCGGGCCATCACCTTGGCAATACGGAGCTGACCCCGGCGCAGTTGTCCGATCTCGCCGAGGCGACACGGGAGCTGTGCGCTATCACGCCGGAAACGGCCGGCGAGGCCCTGTGGGACATCGACTGGAACATCCGTTTCCAGCTCTTCGACCAGGGCAGCGCCGATCTCAAGGCGGGGATCCTGGGCGAGTTCCAGAACGTGGCTGACTTCATCCGCTTCCATAAACCCTCGAAGCTGATCATCGAAGGCCACACCGACTCCGACGGTGACGACGAATACAACAACGACCTGTCTCAGAGACGTGCTGAGGCGGTACGCGAGACGATGATCTCCCAGTATGAATTCATCGGCCCCGCCATGCTCGAAGCCAGGGGGTATGGCGAAGAACGTCCCTTGTTTGAAAACACCTCCCCCGAAAACAAGTCCCTCAACCGGCGGATCGAGATCGTTGTCTGGTGGGAGGATCTCGAAGAACGCGCAGATCAGAGTGAAGACGAGGAGGAAGAGGAAGGGCAGCAGCAAAGCCTGCAATAACGGCCACGGAGCCTCTTGACCAGGTCCACCTTCTCCGTTACGCTCTTACTAAACAAGCACTTACGCCGTTCCTTTCCCGATTTTCCGGGGTTCACTTTGGGGATGCCCCGAATGGCCTCGCCCCGACGGCGCGCCGCGTGGATCACAGGCCTCATCATCGTTGCCGCCATTCCCCTCATCCCCGATCGTCCGGTGCCCGTCGAGCGCCCCTCTGAACTCGATATGGAACTGGTGCGATCCGCCGAGTGCCAGTATCGGGGGATAACGGCCAGCTTTGACGAACTTACGCACGCCTACGCATTGACGGCCTTCGCCGGGGTCGAGTTGGAAGGCTGGACATCCCATCCCAATCCGGACCATCCCGACACCGAAGCTCTGGTCCACTGTCGTTTCCGCGTTTCCGGCCCAAAGGAAGATGCCCCTGCTGCGAGAGGACCCGTGACAACTGAGCACCGCGCCGCCGTCGAGGAACTCCTCGAAGTCTCCTGGAGACTGAACACGGTAGCCTCTGTGCAGGTGCAGCCCCACACCCCTCTCGCCCAGGACGCCCTGGACGTATTCCGCATGACTGTCGATCGCCTGCTTGACCGCATGGTTTACCTCAACGACGACATGGATCTGCTCGACGCGCCCGACGGCGTGGCGGTGACCCATATCAGCGCCGGCACCCTGCTGCTGCGCGAACGGCTGCAGGGCCCGTGGGCCTTTGTCCGTGTACCGTCCGACACGACGGCCGGCTGGGTTCCGGACGGGTCCCTGCGCTCAGTGTCCCCGGCTGTGGGGGACTGATCGTGGCCGCAGACATGATCGAGATGGAGGGCATCACCAAGACCTATGACATGGGCCCCACTCAGGTACACGCCCTGAGTGGCGTCGACGTCGCCATCGGTCGCAACGAATACGTCGCCATCATGGGGCCCTCCGGATCGGGCAAGTCGACGCTGATGAACATCATCGGCTGCCTCGATGTCCCCACGGCTGGACTCTACCGTCTGAACGGTCAGCTCGTCAGTGAGATGGACGATGACCAGCTCGCCGACATCCGCAATCAGGAGATCGGCTTCGTCTTCCAGACCTTCCATCTGCTGGCGCGGTCAGATGCGCTGAAGAACGTCGAGTTGCCCTTGGTGTACGGCGGAGTACCGCCGCGACAGCGGCGGGAGCGTGCCATACAGGCTCTCGATGCAGTGGGCCTCGCCGATCGTATGGATCACCGCCCCAATGAGTTGTCCGGGGGCCAGCGCCAGCGCGTCGCCATCGCCCGAGCCCTGTCGAACGACCCGTCCATCATCCTGGCCGACGAACCCACCGGCGCCCTCGACTCGCGCACCGGCATCGAAATCATGGAACTGTTCACCCGACTGCACGAATCTGGCAACACGATCATCCTCGTGACTCACGAAGAGGACATCGCCGCCTGTGCCCACCGGATTGTCCGCTTCCGTGACGGCATCGTCGAGAGCGACGAGACGAAATCACCAGCTGTAGCCGCCCTTGCAGGAGGCGCCTGACCATGCCTCGATTGAGCCGATCTGCGATCCTCGTCACTGCCGGCGTCGTCATCGTCGGGGTCGTTCTTGGCAGCGGCGCCCTGAGCCCGGAGAAGATCGACCAGTCGACCCCTACCGTGGCGGTCACCCTCGGGGCCTTCGAGGTCACCCACGTCGAAGCCGGCGAGCTTCGCGCCGCCCGTGACGAAAAGGTCGTCGCCCCCCGGGTCCACGGGCAGCTCAAGATCGTACACCTGTATCCGGAGGGCGCTCGCGTCGAGGTGGGCGACCTCATCCTGCAGTTCGACCGGGAGCAACACGCCCAGGAGGTCAAGGACAACGCCGGCGGCCTCGAGCGGGCCAAGGCCGAGATGCGCAAGACACAGGCTCAGCAGGAGCGCCGGCGGGCCGAGCTCGCCATGAAGGTCGAACAGAAGACCGCCGCCCGCGATCTGGCCCATATCAGCCTGCAGAAGGCACAGTACGGCTCTCCCGTCGAGCGGGAGGAGGCGCAGATCAACATCGAAAACGCTGAGCGCGCTTTGACGCAGGCACAGACCGATGTGGAAGCGCAACAGATCATCGATCGCGTCGAGATGACGAATCGCGAGCTGCGGATCGCCCACCGCCAGAAGAACTACGATCGCTCCCTGTCAGACTATGAGCGGCTCAGCGTGCATGCCACACGCCCCGGGATCATCGTCTACGAGAAGATCCGCAAGCGCGGGACGGATCGCCGCGGCAAGGTGACCGAGGGGGATGTCGTGTGGGGCGGCACGAGTCTGTTGACTCTGCCCGAACTCGACTCGATGCAGGTCTACACGCAAGTCGGCGAAATGGACGTACAGCGGGTCGCGCCCGGGCAGACCGCCATGATCCGGCTCGAGGCGTTCCCCGGACCTGTCTTCAACGGCGTCGTGCGCCACGTCTCCCCCATGGCCAACGAACTCGAGTATGCGCCCAACGTCCGCGTCTTCGAAATGGTCGTCGACATCACCGGACAGGACGATCGGCTGTACCCCGGAATGTCGGCTTCCGTAGAGGTCGTCGTCGAATCCTTCCCCGAGGCACTGTCCATCCCGCTTGCCGCCATGCGGCGCCAGCAGGATCGCACCTTCGTTTACCGCCGGACCGACGATGGTTTTGAAGACATTGACGTGACGCCGGGTGTGGACAACGGCATCGAGGTCATCATCGAAGAAGGCCTCTCCGAAGGCGATATCATCTCCCTCACCGATCTGGGTCTGTTATGACCGAATCTGCTTCTGTCCAGCCCCCCGCTGCCGCCGCCAACGAGGGTCGCAAGCGTGTCATTCTGGCTCTCGGCCTTGTCGTCGTCATCGCCGCCGGCGTCGCCGCCTCCCGTCTGCTCATCGAGGAGGAAAGCGCCGCCGTGGCCTCTTTCCCGGTACAGCAAGGGGAGTTCCTCATCACCCTGGAGTTGAAAAAAGGCGAGCTCGAGGCGGTCAACGCCGAGCAGATCAACGCCCCCAACGTCAGGGGTCAATTGAAGATCACCAAGCTCTTTCCCGAGGGTGAGATCGTCGAGGTGGGCGACCTGATCATCGAATTCGACCGGGTCGAGTTCGAGAAGAAGGTCACCGAAGAGTCGCAGGAGCTGGAGGCCGCTCGGGGCGAGTTGCAGAAGACGACTGCTACCCAGCAGGTAGAGATGGCGCGCCAACGGGCCGACATCGAGAACAAGGAGGCTGCCCTGCGCCTGGCGCAACTGCAGGTCGAGAAGATGAAATTCGAGTCCTTCGTCGACAAGGAAGAAGCCGGGTTGCGTGCCAAGCAGGCTGAACTGGCCCTGCAACAGGCGCATACGCAGATCAAAGCCCAGGCCGTCGTCGACAGCGTCGAGCTGCGCAAGCAGGGGCTGAATGTCGCCGAGGAGGAACGCGAACTCGATCGCGCCGAGAAAGATCTCGAGAATCTGTCGGTCCTGGCAGAGAACCCGGGGCTCGTGGTGTATGAGAAAATCCGGAAGGGGTCACGGCCGGAGAAGATCCGCGTCGGCGACGAGCCCTGGGGCGGGGCCACACTGGTAACCCTGCCCGATCTTTCGACCATGCGGGTCAAGACCTGGGTCAACGAGGTCGACGTCGACAAGATCGAAGTCGATCAACTCGTCGATATCCGCCTCGACGCCCTCCCCGGACCCGTCTTTCACGGAAAGATCAGCAGCGTCGCCTCTCTGGGTCACGAAAAGGAAGGTGACAAGAACGTCAAGGTCTTCGACATAGAGATCGAAATCACCGAACAGGATGATCGCCTGAAACCGGGTATGACGGCCACGAGCGAGGTCGTCATCAAGACGGTTCCGGAGCGTCCGCAGCCTGCCGAAGACGAGATTACGGAGCCCGCCGAGAGCGAGGTCGCCGACCTGCCGCTCTATATCCCGATCGATGCCGTGTTCGAGAAGAGCGGCGGCACGCACGTCTTCGTCATCGATGGCGGGCAACCCCGCGAGCAGGAGGTCACTCTCGGCGACCGCAACGGGAACTACGTCATCGTCCTCGAAGGTCTGGGAAGCAATGATCGCGTCACCCTGCGCGACCCGACGACGACACTCGAGGAACTGGGCGGCGTACCCGACGAAACCGAGACGGCCTCGGCGTCCAGCGGGCTGGAGTAGCGGTGGATCTACGCGAAACCTTCGACCTGTCGGTCGCTGGTCTGTTGTCTCACAAGCTGCGCACGATCCTTACCATGCTCGGCATCATCTTCGGTGTCGGCGCCGTGATCGCCATGCTGTCCATCGGCGAGGGAGCCAAGCAGGAGGCCCTGGACCAGATCAGTCAGATGGGCATCCACAACATCATCGTCCAGCATTGGAACCCGGCTGAAGAAGGGGCCGCGGAAGATGAGGACTCGGGCACCAGCAATCTCTCCGCCGGCCTCACCCGCGACGACGCCCTCGCCATCGCCGAGATCTGCCCCCTGGCGGAGATCGTCGCCCCTCAGCGGGATCTGAAGGTCAAGGCACGTCACGAGAGCAACTCCTTCCAGACCATGCTCGTGGGTACGCGTCCCGAGTATATCGACGTGCTCAATGCGAGCATGGCGGAAGGCGTGTTTTTCACTGACGAGGATCTGCTGCGGGCCAATCGCGTCTGTGTCCTGGGCGCTGACGCCAAGCGCTCCCTGTTCTACTTCGAGGAGGCCCTCGGGCAGCAGATCAAAATCCAGGATCAGTGGTACGTCGTCATCGGCGTACTCGCCGACAAGGGAGCCGCAGGCGGCAAGATCGGCGGCGTCCTGGAAGTGAGAAACACGGACGAGGACATCTACGTCCCCATCCATACGCTCCTGAAGCGATTCAAGTGGGAGCCCACCGATCCCGAGCTTACGCAGATCACCATCAAGGTCAGCGACCCCGACCGCCTGCAGGAAGCGGCCAATATCGTGCGCGCCATCCTCCAGCGGCGGCATCGCGGCGTCGATGACTTCAAGCTTGCCATTCCCGAAGAGCTGATGCGGCAAAGCCAGAAAACGCAGGCCATCTTCAACATCGTCATGGGCTGCATCGCCGGTATCTCCCTCGTCGTCGGCGGCATCGGCATCATGAATATCATGCTCGCCTCCGTTCTCGAACGCACACGTGAGATCGGCATCCGCCGCGCTCTTGGGGCCCGCCGCCATGACGTGCTCGCCCAGTTCCTCGTCGAGGCCGTCATGGTGAGTCTTCTGGGAGGCATCATCGGCATCATGATGGGGTATTCGATGACCAAGATCATCACCCTCTATGCCGAGTGGAAGACGATCGTCCAGCCCTGGACCATCGGCCTCTCCTTCGGCGTCGCCGCCGGCATCGGCGTCACCTTCGGCTACTACCCCGCCCGCCAGGCAGCGATGTTGAATCCCATCGACGCGCTGCGCTACGAATGAAATCGGCTCAGCGACAATAGGCTGACAGGTTCTACACCGCTACGGACGGATTCGTCGAGAGCGTGGGGCGGTCCGACGTAGAGGGCTGTCGTGTGTCGCCGGCGCGATTCGCGACACTCCGTCCCCAGAGGGGTCGGCGCCCGGATGGCGCCGATCGATCGCGCTGCAGGATGCAGCGTGCGATCGAACGTCGCGGATCGCGACGATGTTGCGACGCATGCGGCCCTCGGAGTCGGACCGCCCCACGTGCACGCCAGTGACCTTCTCACACTTCGACGAGACGAATCCCGTCCTGCCCTCGCCTCTTGCGCTCGTGCGGGTAGGCCAGCGGGTTCTGCACATACCGCACACCGTCGATCGTTTCGTCCCACGGGATATGGGTGTGTCCGAAGATGTGGACACACGACCCGGCGGTACGCAGCTGTGACTCGAGCCGATCGGTGCCGGCCACTCTCGGCAGTTCCTTGAAACGAAGGTGGACCACCGGCGGCAGGACGTCGGGGCGCGGCAGAAAGTGAGAAAAGCTGATCACCCGCCGCCCCGGCGATGGCGACAGCCGGTCTGCGTTAAGTCCGGCGAAGTAACAACAGCGCTCACCGTCGTCGAGCAGGTTCGGCGGCCAGCGGCAGCGCTGGTGGTCCGCCCACCGGCGCGAGATCCGATCCTTCGGCGCATCGGCGTGTAGCCGTTCACAAAAAGCCGGTTCGTACCAGCCGTAGAGCGGCAGCACCCAGGCTTCCCCCGCTGCCCCCGGAGCCGTGCGAACTCCCAGCCGGGCGCACAGCCCCTCCAGATCACGAACCCGGTCCAGCGAGGTCTCCAGCCCCTGGATCCCCTCCGGCTGCTCCCCGTCGTCCACCCACAGGTCGTGATTCCCGGGAGTAAAGAAGACCTGGGCGAAGCGCTCCATAAGGGCCCCGAGTGCTGCCTCGGCTCGATCCAGGCGATGTGAGGCATCGCCAGCCACGATCAGGACATCGGCCAGGTAGTCTGACCGTGACAGGGACTCTACCTGTTCGAGATTGGCGGCAAAGTCGACGTGCAGGTCAGAAAGAGCGAAGATTCGGGGGGTCATTGGTGGTCTCTCACCGTGGATCTCTAGCTGGAAAGGCAGACATGACGTACCGCGCAGCCGTTATCGGCCTTGGACGAATGGGCAGCACGTTTGACGACGAGATCAAACAGGGCGGTACGCTGTTCCTCCCCTACTGCCACGCTCCGAGCTACCAGGCCCATGAGCGGGTCGAGCTGGTGGCGGGCGCCGATCCTCATGCTGAGCAACGGCAGATCTTCGCCGAGCGTTGGGGATTGGGAACCAGCCACGTGTACGCTGACCATGAGGAGATGCTGGCCTCCGAGAAACCGGACATCGTCAGCATCTGCACCACCGCCCGGGCCCGGCACCGGATCCTGCTTGACACAGCGGCAGCAGGCGTCCGGGCCATCTGGTCTGAAAAGCCGATGGCCCTCACCCTGACCGAAGCGGATGACATCGTCAACCTCTGCCGGCAGCGGGGTGTCACCGTTGCCGTCAACTGTGCCCGGCGCTGGACACCCTTCTTCGTCGAAACCCGCCGGCGCATCGACAGCGGCGAACTGGGAGACGTATTACAGGTTACAGCCTACGCCCAATGTGGCCTGTCGCACAACGGTTCCCATGCCATCGATATCATCCGCTATCTGGCCGGAGGCGAGGTGGAGTGGGTCTTCGGTGAGATGGAATCCGATGCGGCCGCCGCCGCCGATGACGACCTGGCGGGCAACGGCTACCTCGCCTTCGATAACGGTGTGCGTGCATATCTGCGCTCCACACCGACGGGGCAGGCTTCGTGGGAAGTGGATGTCATCGGCACGCAGCAGCGGGTACGGTCGCTGGCTGGCGGTCTCGACTGGGAGTTGTGGAGCACTGTGGACGGTGGCCCCCGAGGTCGGGGTGTACCGGCACGTACTCCCTTCCCGTTGCCGGCACGGATCCGCGGCATGGGACTGAGTGTCATCGACGACCTGATCGCCGGCATCGAATCCGGGACCAGACCACGCTGCAGTGACGCCGACGGTCTGGCCGCCCTCGAAGTGGCCATCGCCTTGCGCGAGTCGCACCGCCGCGGCGGCGTTCGGGTCGACCTGCCTCTTGAGGACAGGACCCTGGGGATTCAGTCCTCTGAGATCCGCCAGGACGACGTGCCCGCCCGCGTACGCCGGGAACGCGCCGCCAGCAGCTGACTGACTGGGGACGCGAGCCTTTGCAGTACCTGGGCAGTCAATCCAACCGGAACAGCGAACTGGCGTTGTCGTGCAGGATCAGGTGGGCCGGTCCGGCCTCGAGATCGATGATCACCCGGGCCAGCGCCGCCAGGGGCATGAACAGGGGCGCGTGCGACCCGTAGAGCAGACGTGATGCCAGACCGGCGTCGACGAGCCGCATGACGCTGTCCATGCCGTCCACCTGGGAGGTGTCGGCGTAGCAGCGTGGCAGGGAGAGAATCTTCGGCGCCAGATCGAGCACGGCTTTCCATGGTGCCCCGCCGAGGACGATGGCCACCTCCGGGTGGCGGCAGGCGAGTTCGACGACCTCTGTGGCGTTGACGTCCGGCACAACGGCTCGCGGATGCTGACGGCGGGGGTCCTCCAACCGGGTCTGCACCCACAGGACGCGATCTGCCTGGCCGATGGCGCGCACCCAGTCGTCGGCGGCGTTCATCTCGAACCCCGCATAGGCCGGTAGCCAGCGGACCAAAGGCGCTGCCCGTTCCACGGACCGCTGCAGCTCCTCTTCCCAGGTCGTCACCGTGGGATCGATCACCGGTGCCGGCAGAACCCGGGCGTCCGCCTCGGCCACATCATACACCGCATCGTTGGCGGGATGTGGACTGTGTGCCCAGACCCCATTCAGCGACGACAGTACGACGTGGGTTGCGCCGGCGCCCACGGCCATGTCAACGACCTCGTCGGGCTCTCCGGGGACCGCCAGGCTGCCCCAGTGTCCCATCCAGGTACAGGTGTCGATCACGGTGACAGCCCGGCACGGTCCGGGAGCAGATCCCGCAGGTTGTGCCACATAATCCGGCGCTTATCAGCATCGCTGAGACGCGCCCCCAGAACCTTGGCCAGGGTCACGCCAAAATGACGAATCGGCGCGTCGGAGCCGTAGACGACACGATGGGCTCCAAGACGTTCGACGGCGAGCTCCACCATACCCGTCTCCGGATCGCCTCCGGAGGTGTCGATGGTGACATTCTCACAGCTGCGCACGTCCTCGATTCCTCGTGGATTGCAGCCGTTGAGATGGGCCATGATGAGTCGCGCCTGAGGGTGCCGGCGCCCCAGATCGGCGACATCGGCGGGGAAAGATTCTCCCGATAGATTACCCGTCGTCTTGCGCCAGGCGTGCTGCAGCACGGGCACGTCGAGGGCGACGGCGCGTTCCACGATGGGGTCCAGCCTGGGATCCGTCGCCCGCTGCGCCACCCAGAGTTTGATGCCCACCATGCCTTCCCCGGCGACACAGCGGTCGACCTCGGTTACTGCGGCTTCGGGCGCGGAGGGACTGACGTAACAGAACGGCAGGAAGAACCCGTCGGAGGCGTCCCGCATGGCGAGTGCGTAATCGTTGGCGGCACGGCACTGTTCCGGTGTCGGATCGCGGGGTATTGTTGTGTGCAGGGAAAACAGGCAGGCGCGGGTGACGCCGGCGCGGCGCGCGGCACCGCGCAGGCGTTCTACGTCTCCACCGACCCCGTCAAAGTCGAACCCGCCGAAGTTGTCGAGGGGATGGACATGAGCGTCGATGACGGGGCCGCCCGGATCGAGACGCTGGCGCAACTGCGGCAGAGCATCTTCGGCAGGAGTACGCATCCCTACTCGAGGGTGAACACGGCTGCCACGGAGGCTGACACCTCGACCTCGCCCGGCTGTACCGGCACGCTGGCAGCGTCGGCTTCGATGGCCCCGCGAAAGAGAAAAGGATCCGTTGCCGATGCCTCGCTCAAGCTGACGATCCGCCCCACTCTGGCCCCCGCCGCCTCTGCCAGCGACTCGGCGCGGCGGCGGGCATCCTCCACAGCCAAGCGTCGAACCACATCTTCGAGGGAGTCGGGATTCGACACCGTGAACCGCAAACCATAGATCTCGTTGGCGCCGGCCTCGATCGCCCCCTGCAGGATGCCACCCACATTCGTCAGGTCACGAATGGTGGCCGTGATCGTGTTACGCACCCAGAATCCAGTGATCGAATCCGGCCGATCCTCGCTGTAGGCACGCTGCGGCGAGATGGAAAAACCGCTCGTCTGCAGATCCTGCTCAGCGACTCCCAGCTGCTCCAGGCCTCCGATCACTGCCGCGACCTGCTCGTTGTTCGCCGTCACGGCCTCGACGGCATCGGGCGCCAGGGTCTGTACGCCGATCGTCGTCGTCGCCACATTGGGCGTCACCGCCATACTGGCGGAGCCGGAAACGTGTACCCGGTCCTCGGCCTCCGTATCAGTGCGTACGATCGTGTCTCCGGCGCACCCCGCACCCAGCAGCGCCGCCACCGCAGCCATCGTCAACACATGTCGCTTTTCCATGTTCTGTCTCTCTTCGTCAGTCCACCAGTTCGTAAATGACCTGCAGGTGAGCGGCGAAAGTCAACTCCCCTGCGCTCACCGTCGAGCTGCCCGAATCCATCGCCTTCATCATCATCGCCTCGGGACGCACGGCGCGGACCCCCGACTCGGAGATGCGCAGCGCCTTGCCCAGTCGGGCTCCATGCAGTTCAGCCAGATGCCGGGCCTTGGCGTGCGCGTCAGCAGCCGCCAGGGCACGAGCCTGCTGCGCCATCGACGTGTCATCCTGCAGCGTGAAGCGGATACCCCGCACCTCGTTCGCTCCCGCAGCCACCAGCCGATCCAGCAGGTGACCGGCCTGGGCGATGTCGCGGATGGT
Source organism: Gemmatimonadaceae bacterium (assembly GCA_002726335.1). The sequence continues at coordinate 43,455 of PBSR01000038.1, read as the reverse complement.
CACCTGCAGCAGATTGCGTACGACAAATTGCTCTGCGTGGCGACCGTCATCGCCGGTCCGCCGCGTCTGCGGCACGACCTCGCGGCGAATGCTGAAGTCCGATGTCAACACATCGGCATCGTCGACCCCGCCGTCCTGCAGGGCGGCCAGCAGCGAAGCAACCCTTTCGCGACTCTTCGACATGGCCTGCGAGGCCGTCTCCCCGTGGGCGGTGACACCGAGTTCGGCAACGGCCAGATCCGGACGGGCGCGGACCGAGCCCTGGCCTCCAACCGTGATGTGACGCCCTTCGAGGGCGCCGTCTGCCACTGCGGCAGTGGCCAGCGCCAGCAAGCCGATTCCAAGACAGGGCAGTATCTTCAACGGGTTTATCGGTTCCTCATTCGGGAGAGTCTTCGTTGTTCTTCGTGGTCTTTCTGTTTCTGCTCGCCGCCGCCTACGGGTATCCCGCCTGGCGGTTGCAGACGGACCTGGCGCCTGCGGCCTGGGTTGTCTGGATCTGGACAGCCGCGACGGTGCTCATGGCGCTGCTGCCCATGGGTCTGCTGTTGACGCTGCGTGCCTTTGACCTGCCTCCCCGCTGGCACCGTCCCCTCGCCTGGATTACCCACCTCGGTCTCGGCGGCGCGATCGTCCTTTTCGACGTCGTCTTCTTCCGCGACCTGATCGGAGGCAGCCTGTGGCTCGTAGAACACATCGCCACGATCGACCTGCTGCCAGGGGAGCAACGTGCAGACTGGATCGCCATGTCCGCCGCCCTGTGCCCGGCTGTCGCCTGCGTGCTGTCCTGCTTTGCTTTCTATCGGGCTCGTCAGCAACCTTCGATACGCTCGGTAACCGTCCGTATCCCGGACTTGCCGGAAGAGCTCGATGGTCTGCGGCTCGCCCATATTACCGATCTGCACGTAGGCGCCACGATCCGCAGACCCTTCGTCGAAAGCGTCGTCCGTGCCGTGCAGGAGCTGCAGCCTGATCTCGTCGCCTTTACCGGCGATCTCGCCGACGGGTCGGTGGCCGAACTCGCCCCGGAAGTCGCCCCCCTGACCCAGCTGTCGGCCCCCCTGGGCGTCTGGTTCTGTACCGGCAACCACGAGTACTACTGGGACCCCAAAGGCTGGATGGCGCAGATCGAAGCTCTCGGCATGCGTCGCGTCGGCAACGGCCATGGTGTCGTGCCCCGCGGCGGCACCCGCCTCGTCATCGGCGGGCTGCCGGATCCGGGCGGGGCTGAGGGCATGCCCGACGATCCCATGCACGTTCCCGATGCGGCCGCCGTCTTCGCCGGGGCCCCCGAGGGACTCCGCCTGCTGCTGGCCCATCAGCCGGCAACCGCCGTTGCCGCCACAGGCACCGGGGCGGCTCTGACCCTGAGTGGCCATACCCACGGCGGTCAGATCTTTCCGTGGCCTCTGCTGGTACGGCTGCAACAGCCCATCGTCGCCGGTCTGCGCCGCCGAACCGGTGAGCCGGGTTGGATCTACGTCAACCGCGGAGCCGGGTACTGGGGCCCGCCCATGCGCTTCGGCGCTCCGTCGGAGATCGCCTGCCTGACACTGCGCCCGGCCTGACGGTCGGCCTACTCGCCCCCTTCGAGAATCCGTGACAGGTGCTCCTGGAACACGGCGATCCGCTCCTGCAGCACGGCCTCCACCTCGCGCAGTTCCTGCGACCTGGCCTTCAACCGCTGACTTTCCAGTAACCATGGCGCTTCGAATGGCTCCACCGTTGAATCGGCCTTGGCCGGTGCCAGTGACCGCGCTCCCCGCATCGCGATAGATGATTCCGTATTGCCCTCGGGGCGCGTGATCTCCACCCCCGGACCACTGAGTCTCTCCAGAGCCCGCCGCCGCATCAGGTCCCCGTCGGCTTCGTGTAGTCGATCCATCTGCTCGGCCAGATGCCAGAACTTCTGCATCACGAGGACCTGCCGTTCGATGAATCGCAGCCGCCTGGCGATCTGGCGCTGGACCGACTGATAGGCCGCCACGCGGTCCTGGGCGTATTCGATCTTCTGCCGCAACTCTTCCGGGCCGTCTGCCGCTGAGATCGACAGTTCGCTGTCACCGTCCAGGCGGTGATGGTCTGACCTGATGGCGTTGCCCAGCGCTTCTCTCTCTTCTTGAAACACCAGAAGCTGCCGGAAGAGTCCCTCGTCCCAGCCTTCTTCGGTCAACAGCCCGTGCAGCCGGCTGATCTCCCAGTCATACGAATCGCGCAGATCCGCCTCCAGCGAGTCGCTCGCCGTCGCCAGGCTGTCCAGGCGTCGCTCGACCACCTGCAATCGCGCCACCAGGACGCGGGACGCCGACCGCGTCAGCAGCAACTCGGCTGACTCCGGGTCCTGGGACCACAGACTCTCGGCCAGGGCCGACAGCGAGTCCTTTGACGCCACGAGGCGGATGCAGACCGACATCAGTGAGTCGGACGACTTGCCGAGCAGGACACGCCGCTCCTGCAGCGTCGTCAGGTCGCGGATCTGCGCTGTCACCGTTGTCGCTGCCGTAAGCAGGAAGCACAACAGAAGTAGATCCAGTCGGAGGGTCAGTCGTCTCATGTCTCTTCGGCGTATTCGACGCCGTACTTCTCGAGTTTGTAGTACAGGGCGCTCGTCTTGATACCGAGCCGTTCTGCCGCCTGGGTCTTTACGCCTCTGGCCTGTTGCATGGCTCGCTGGATGAGCTCTTTCTCCAGGCCCTCGAGCTGCTCCGTCAAAGGTTCGTCGCCGTCTCCCCGCTGGGACGCCGACTCCGTACCGGCACCAGGGATCGGCACGCCGTCAGCTCCGTCGAAAGGCACGTCAGCCGGGCCGATCGTCTCGCCGTCACTCAGGACGATGGTGCGCTCGATGATGTTCTCCAGCTCACGCACGTTTCCCGGCCACGGGTAGTCGCAGAGGATCTGCAGTGCTTCAGGGGAGAGACGCCGCAGAGGCACGTTGATTTCCCGCGATTTTTTCACCAGGAAATGCTCTACCAGCAGCGGTATGTCCCCCCGGCGCTCCCGCAACGGCGGCAGATGCAGGGGAATCACCTCCAGCCGGTAGTAGAGATCCTCGCGAAAACTGCCGTCAGCCACCATTTCTTTCAGCCGTCGGTTGGTCGCCGCCACGACGCGCACATCCGCCTTCAGCGTCGTCTCCCCACCGACACGGTCGAACTCCTTCTCCTGCAACACGCGCAGCAGGTTGACCTGGGTGTCCAGCGGCAGATCGGCGATTTCATCGAGAAAGATCGTCCCCCCCTCTGCCAACTCGAACTTTCCTTTCCGTTGCCGCACGGCGTTGGTAAAGGCACCCTTCTCGTGGCCGAAGAGCTCGCTCTCGACCAGATCCCGGGGCAGGGCGCCGCAGTTGACCCGCACGAAGGGCCCGCTGTGACGGGGACTCGAGCGATGCAGAGCGCGGGCCACCAGTTCCTTGCCGGTCCCGCTCTCGCCGTAGAGCAGGACGGAGGAATCGGTGCCGCCCACCTTTTCAACGGAGGTCAGCACCTTGCTGATTTCGGCAGAGGTACCGACGATCTCGCCGAAGCGGTCGCTGATCTCCTCCCGCAGGTACTCGTTCTCGGCCCCCAGACGATCGCGCTCATTCCGGGCTGATCGATGCTCCAGGACCCGTGCCACCTTGATGGGCAGCACCTGGTAGAGATCTGTCTTCTCGACGAAGTCCGCGGCGCCTTGCTGGATGGCCTGTACCGCCACCTCGATGCTGCCGTGGGCCGTCACCATGATGACGTCCGTCGACGGCCAGCGTTCCTTGGCTGTGGACAGCAGTTGCAGACCGTCCATGCCTTCCATGCGATAGTCGGTGACGATGAGGTCGAAGGCACCAGCGGCGCAGAACTCCAGGGCCTCCAGGCCGCCGCCGGCAGTCTCCACCTCGTGCCCCAGACGCTCCACGAGCAAAGCCACGCCGGAGCGCACCGATTCGTGATCGTCGACGACGAGAACGCGACTCATCTCTCGGCTGCCCCTACGGCCTCGACCGAGACGGCCTCCACGGCAGGCAGAACGAGGCGAAACGTCGTTCCCTGACCCGGCACGGAATCCACTTCGACCTGCCCGGCGTTCCTCTCTGCCGTCTTCTGCACGATGGCCAGACCCAGACCGGATCCCTTCTCTCTGGTGGTGAAGAAGGGTTCGAACAACCGTCGCCGCATCTCTTCGGGCACGCCTGGACCGGTGTCCTCCACCTCGATGGCAACCCGGTCGCCCGCACCCCCCTGGTGTCGGGCGCGCACGGTTAATGTGCCCCCCTGTTCACCCATCGCCTGGACTCCGTTCTTCATCAGATTCACGACGGCCCGTTTCACCTGCTCCGAATCGGCGTACACACGCACGTCGGGAGGAACCTCACCGTGAAAGACAACCCCGGCCGCCTCCATCTCGGGGGACAGCACAAAGACGGCATCCTCCACAACCCTGGAGAGCGGCACGTCCACGGGCTGAGGCGACGACGGACGGGCGAAGTCGAGAAACTCGGAAATCACCAGATTCAAGGTCCGCACCTCAGCGCTCACCTTCTGAATATGGGCTTTGCGGGGGTCACCGTCGGCAAGCTCATCAGCGATGAGACCGGCATAGATCTCGATCCCGCTCAAGGGGTTGCGGATCTCGTGAGCGACGCCGGCCAGCATCTGCCGCAGTTCCGCGTCGCGCGCCAGCAGCTTGCTGCGCATCTCTTCCATCGTTTCCCCGAGGTAGCCGATCTCATCGGTTGCTTCCACACGGATCTCGCGCTCGAGGTTGCCGCGGCCGATCTCACGCGCCGCTGTCACCAGCCTCTTCACCGGCCGCGTGATGTGCCGCGCTACCCCGATACCGACGAACAGGGTCAGCAACGTGCCGATGCCGGCCAGCAGGTAGATGGAGCGCTTGAAGCCGACGATCGCGTCCATGTACCCGGCGCCCATGTCGACCCCCACGCCAGCGATAATGGCTCCGCGAGTGTCGTTGTAGATGGGCGCATATCCCGTCATGTAGTGGTCACCGCTCTCGTCATCGGTGAAACGTTCCGTGTGCCCCGGCTCGCCGCGCCACACCGCTTCGACCTGCCGGCGGTGGAAACTGAGCAGGTGGACCTCACGCCCGATGCGCGTTCCCTCTTCGGTATCGATGAGACTGCGCCCATTGCGATCGAACACGTAGATGCGACGGGCCCGCAGGGCGGACCGGGTTTCGAGCAGTTGCTGACGCAGGATCTTCTTCAGCTTCGTGTGATCCATGCCCGGTTGCAGGCGCGTTACGTATCCCCGCTCGAGAGCGGTGGCCACGAGTTCGGTTTCGGCCATCAGGTGGGCGGCCAGCTGTTCTTCGAGACTCGCCAGCGCCTGCCGGTACAACACCCAGCCGCTGCCTCCCAACCCCAGCAGGGCCAGTGTCACGAAGCTGAACACCAGGCGTCGGCCGAGGCCCCCCTGGCGGCGTTCGGGGATGGCTCCTACGCCGGCACTGCGGGCGAGGCCCTTCACAGACACACCTTCGAGCGGAACTCCGGCAGCCCGCGCACTCCCGGACGCAAGCGAAACAGCGCCCCGGCACCCTCGCCTTCGCTGGCGCGATCATCGCCACCGGCGGTGGTCACGTAGAGCTCGTCGAGATCGACGCCACCGAATCCGGCGCTCGAGACCTTGCGGGCGGGGAACGGAAACCGTCGATCTTCGATGCCATCGGGTGTATAGCGCACCAGACAGCCGCCTCCCCAGCGGGCGCACCAGACGTAGCCGTCGGCATCTACGGTCATGCCATCCGGCACACCCTCCTCATCACGGGTGTCGAGAAAGACCTGTCGATCCCGCAATTCGCCCGTTGATTCGTCCCAGTCGAAACACGAGACCTGCTTTGTCGGCGAATCGATGTAGTAGAGAGTGTGGTGGTCCGGTGAGAATCCCATGCCATTGGAACACCCGATCCCGTCGAGCAGTTCCGTCAGCGAGCCATCCGTGTCCAGCCGGTAGAGACGGCCCCCGGCGTCGGCGCTGGCCATGGTGCCGCAATAGACCCTGCCCGTGGGATCGGCGATGACGTCGTTGAAGCGGGATTCACGATCCACATCGATCCCTTCCACCAGGTACTGAAGGCCTTCGCCCTGGCGCCACACGGCGATGCCTCCGGCCGCCAGGAACAGCAGCAGCGAATCGTCCGCCTGCACGGTGAACCCACCGATGGCCCCCTCCGCTTCAAACACCTGCTCGTAGCTGCCGTCCTGTGGATCATAGCGATAGAGTTTCCCGGCGGGAATATCGACCCAGTACAGGCGGGACTCCCCGCCGTGCCACAGAGGTCCCTCTCCCGTCCTGCAGCGCGTGTCGGCCACGAGCTCCGGCGAATCCTTGACGGGCAGGGCGGCAGGCGATGGCCGGACCGGACCCGCAGTGGCGAGAATGCCCTCTTCCTGCCAGGCACGCCAACAGGTGTGCAATCGGCGGGACAGGCCCCGGGGCCGCTCACCGTAGATCCGCCTCCCCAGGATGATCGCTTCCTGCTGCAATTCCTGCCGGCGTCGCCCGATCTGCGTCAGCAACGGCCCGGTTTCCTCCGCAGGAAGGGCCTCGCCGCGCACAGACTCCGCCAGCACGACCAGATCGTGGTCGTCCCCCAGAAGATCCCCCAACCGGTCGAGCTCTTGCTGCCACGCGGCCATCATCGCCGGCCAGAGTGGCGCCAGGATCTGCGTCTGGTAGTAGAGGTACTTCACCCGCTTGCGCCACTGATGGAAACGGACGGCGGACGGTCGCCAACTGCACGCGTCGAACTCCCGGCGCCCACGGCGGTAGACCGAGATCAGTCCCTCTTCGACGGTCTTCCAGTTGCCGCGCAGTCTCCAGGTGTCGACGCGGGTGGCAGCGGCGGACAGACTGCCCCTCACCTCATCGATGATCTGCTTGCGGTCGGCTGTCTCATCCCAGGCCCTGCGCCTGCGATCGTTCAGGATCTCTCGGAGTGCGACACAGGTCTTGCGCCCCGTTTCGTCGAGATCATCGGTCAGGCCATTCAGGGTCGACAGCAGCACGGTTGCGTCGCGTAGACCTGCCAGCTTGCCCGCCGCATCACGACAGGTGCCGTTCGTCCGTCGATACTCCTTCCTGCCGAGATCGCGACGGACGAGACGCAACAGGCCTCGCATCCGCTTCATCGACTTGCGCGCCGAGTGGATGTCATCCTCGCGGTCGCCAGTCCCCTCGGCCAGCGCCGTACCTGCACTGGCCAGCTGTTCGTGAGCGATCCGGCGAATGCCGTCAGGCACGGCCTCTGATGGATTCAGATGGAATGGCATCTCTCTGCGATCTTACAGAGATGGCCCCGGCGTGTCCAGCCTAACGTGCAGTGGCTACTGGCACTTCCGGCTGATTCAGTGAGCTGGCTCTGGGACCGGCTTGACCCCGGTCGTGCTGTGGGTCTTTATCCCCCTATGACTCGCCGCCGACTCTACGCCCCCATCGTCCTGATCTGCACCCTCGCTCTGAGCGCCTGCTCCACCGGTCTCGAGCAGGTCGACCCCGAAGGTCAGACCATCTCCTTCTGGTGCTCCCACGACGCTCAACTGGCCGCGGCCATGACAGAGATGATCTCCGAGTTCAACAGCGGCAACCCTCACGGCATCACGGTAAAAGCCGAATACCTCGGTGGGTACGGCGAGGTCTACGATCGAATGCGGGTGGCACTGCAGACGCGCGAACTGCCGACACTCCTCTCGGCCTACGGCAACCAGGCTCTCGATTACCATCGGTCGCGGGGTGTCGTTGATCTGACCCCGTACATGACGTCGGTGCGTTGGGGACTCTCAGACGCCGAACGCCAGGACTACGTCTCCGAGCTGCTCGACAAAGACAACGCCGGAGGTGTACAGGTGGCGCTGCGACCGAATTTCTCAGTTGAGCTGCTGTACTACAACGCCGACTGGTTGTACGAGATGGGCTACGATGCGCCACCCACGACCTGGACTCGCTTTGCCAGGATCAGCCGGGAAGCGACTCTCGCTGCTTTCAGTGGCCGCCAGGGTACGGGCGAGCCGGTGGGCTACGTTCTGGAGGAGGACGCCAGTCGACTGGCATCCATCCTCTTCAGTCGTGGCGGCGAGTTGATGAACGTCTGGCAGCAGGCCTACACGTTCAACACCGATCCCATGCGCCAGTCGCTGAACATGCTGCGCCAGCTCAACGAATACGGCGCCCTGGCCACCGTCCTGAGTCATGACGAGGCGGTCGCCCGGTTCGCCGCTGGCGAGTCGCTGTTTCTGACGGGTTCTTCGTCGAAGATCAACACCATCGGCGAGCAGGTGCAGGGCTTCGCCTGGGACGTGACCATGCTGCCACGCGAGCCGGTGGGCAGACACAACGTGTACGGCGGCAGCCTGGCGGTGTGCAAGACAGACGCGGAGGCGCAGTTGGCGGCGTGGCTGTTCCTCAAGTGGTTCACGGAGCCAGCGCAGCAGAGCCGGTGGGTGCAGGAGACGCGCTACTTTCCCGTGAGACGCAGCGCTGCGCCGGAGCAGGAGTCATACTATCGAATGGCCTTCGAACTGCTGGCCAGAAGTCAGGCCGAGCCCACGGTGATGAACTACCAGCAGGTGCGACGGCTGTTGACGCAAGGGGTGACCCGAGCCCTCAACGGCGAGGATCTGGATCGGTTGCTGCCAGCGCTGGAGACCGAAGCGGACCGAGCTCTGAGCCCCACAGGCCGCTGATTGGGCCCACAAGACACTGTGGACGCGTGATTGGCGAATTGTGCATCGTACGCTGATATTGCGTGCGTGACTAAGGGTCTTTCCATCCGCACGATTCGCCCCGTCATCGCCTTGGCAGCGTTGGCCACGTATGCGGTCGGTATCAGCCAGTTGCTCCCCGCCGTTCTCGGTCCCGAGGCCGGTGTGGCGGAATCGGGCTGTCCTACGGTGACAAGTTGTGCCGTCACCGCCGCCTACGGCCCCTGCTGTTGCCTGACCAGCACGACGCCGGCAGGTGACTCGCCCGGTTTGATGGCGGTCGGTTGTGCCCTGCCAGACGACCATGGCACCGGCATTCTCAGCCTGCCGACGCACACGGTCTTTCCCGTGGTCCTGCAGTCGCCACCGGAGAGACTGTCTCTCGCCGGCTGGCTCCGTGGACCCGTAGCCCGTTCCATCCTGCTGTCTCCTGCCGATGAGGTCCCCCGGCTCGTAGCGTGACCGCGCCCATTCGCGCCCGAATTGCACGCTGCAGACCATCTGCCACAACAGCGATACCAATCCCGGTACGTCGTTCTGTGTGGCAGACTCTCATCGTATTCCTGTTCAGGAGACCCTATGCGTCACCCGTTCCGTTTGGCTGCCCTCAGCCTCGTCACCAGCCTCTACCTCCTCGCCTGTGGCGACGACGAGGACGATGCCGGCACCCTCACCGTACATTTCGACCACCAGATCGCCGACGAAACCCTCGACATCGACGCCATGGCGATCTACACCAACGCCGCCGGCAATACCTACACGGTGTCACGGCTCGAGTACATCGTCACGGACATCGATCTGATCCGGGACGACGGCGCCACCTACCACCTGCGCGACGAGCATTACCGCAATGCCGCCTCCGCCGCCACCACCAGCTTCACCGCCATCGGCGTTCCCGCGGCACAGTACAGCGCCTGTCGCTTTGTCTTCGGGATCGACCCGGCGCGTAATGTCACCGGGGCTCTGCCAAACACCTCTGACTTCAACAACATGGAGTGGCCGGCCCCGATGGGCGGTGGGTATCACTACATGCGGCTCGAGGGGTTGTTCGACGATGGTGGCGAGTCGCAAGCCTTTCTGTCCCATCTCGGACCATCCGGCGGTAGCGACTTCTCTTTCGTCGTCGAGCTGCCCCTGTCGCTCCATGTGGACGGTGAGGACAGCGAGATTCACATCGTCATGGATGTCAACGAGTGGTTCGAAGACCCCGTCGTCTATGACCTGGCGGGACAGGGCATGATCATGGGCAACGCCGACGCTCAGCTGACACACCAGGCCAACGGCGCCACTGTTTTCACCGTGAGTGGCTCCGGACGGCACGACCATGACCACGACGAAGATGACCACGACGAGTAGTCGGGGGCTGCCGGCCCTGCTGCCGGCGGTGCTCCTTCTCGTCGGCTGTGGCGGCGATGATCCGGTGAGTACCGGCCCCGATGCCGCACCGGGAACAACCTCGGTCGTAGTGGCGTTGCCGGCCCGTTTTGCCGAAGTCCCCGTCCCCGCCGACAACCCGTTGACGGTGGAAGGTGTGGCCCTCGGCAAGCGGCTGTTCTTCAATCCTCTGCTCTCGGTGGACAGCACCGTCGCCTGCGCCAGCTGCCACCGGCTTGAGTTCGCCTTCTCGGACCCGGAGCGCTTCAGCCAGGGCGTCGCCGGCCGGACCTCCCGTCAGTCCATGAGTCTGGCGAACCTGGCCTGGGCGCCCAGCTTGTTCTGGGATGGCCGCGCCGAGTCACTGGAGGCCCAGGTCCTGCAGCCGGTTGCCAATCCGGTGGAGATGGGCGAAACCTGGGATCACGTCGAGCACAAGCTGAGCCGGCATGCCGAATACCCGGACCTGTTCGAAGCAGCCTTCCCTGGAGAGCCCATCACGCGAACCCGGGTGGCGCAGGCTATCGCCCAGTACGAGCGCACTCTCATCTCGGGTGAGTCACGCTTCGACCTGTTCCTGCGTGGAGATGTGCAGTTCACCGATCAGGAGTTGCTCGGGTGGACGGTGTACGGCACGGAGCGCGGCGACTGCTTCCACTGTCACGGCACGATCCTGCTCACCGACAACCGCTTCCACAACAACGGTCTCGACGCCCTCCCCCAGGATCCGGGTCGCGGCGACATTACCGACATCGACGGGGAGGCCGGCCATTTTCGCACGCCCACCCTGCGCAACATCGAGCTCACCGCACCGTACATGCACGACGGACGTTTCTCCACGCTCGAGGAGGTACTCGCCCACTACAACAACGGCTTCCACCGCAACGACCGGTTGGATCCCCTGCTGCTGGCCGTGCCGGTGAAACGCAACCTGTCGGTCGACGAGCAGGCAGCCGTGATCGCCTTCCTCCGGGCTCTCACCGATCCCGGCTTCATCGAGGAGCACGCTCAATGACGGCGGCCAACACCATCGCCGCGGTGCTCCTGTCCGCCTGCCTGACGTTGCAGGCGGCGGACGCCTCGTGCGGTACCGCCAGCTGCCCACTGGACCTCAACAGTCTGGCGCAGGACTTCGGCGAAACACCCGGCGGACTCCGCCTGCAGCTGTCGTACGAAGCCATCGACCAGGACCAGCCACGCCAGGGGTCCCGTGACGTTGCGTTCCAGCAGATTCGTCGTCCGGATCACGACGAGATCGAAACGGTGAACCGCAACTGGAGCCTGCGTGCCACCTGGTCTGCCGGCCGGCGCTGGGATCTGGGAGTGACGCTGCCCTTCGTGCATCGACGCCACAGTCACGTGGCCGTCGCCGGGCATGCCCACGACGAGGAAGAAGAGAGCCCGCCGACACATGTGGGCATCAACCGTTGGGACTTCACTCAGCTGGCCGACATCGTGATTCGCGCTGATTTCCGCCCTCTGGACGGGTCAGAACTACGTCTTGGCGTGGGCCTGCGGCTGCCGAACGGTGCGACCGACATCCGCAGCGCGGAGGGTGTTCTGGCCGAACCGGCGCTGCAGCCCGGCACCGGCGCGCCGGGGGTTGTCATCGACGCCGGCTATGGCGGCAGCGCCACGGGGGCACGACGTGAAGTGCGCTGGTTTGCCAGCAGCTCATGCCGCTGGAACGCCGCCGGCAAGGGCGACTACCGCATCGGTGCGCAGTGGCTGACACATGCGGGCCTGCACGTCCCGCTGCACGCACGGGTCGAATGGCTGACCCAGATCGTCGGCCGCTGGCGCGGTGGCGACGAGGCCGGGAGGACGACCGAACTCGTCGACGCCACGGGAGGATCGGCCCTCTTTCTTTCGCCCGGAGTGCGGGTGAAGCTGACCGACGGGATCTGGCTCAGCGGCTACTGGCAGGTCCCCGTATACGAAGACGTCAACCGCGTGCAGTTGACGGCGGACCAGAACCTGCTGCTCGTCGTGGCCTGGGAACTGCGACTCGGGAGCTGAGATTCTATACTATGGACTGATGAACCGGCTCCTCTTCCTCTGCCTGGCGATCTCGGCCATCCTCCACCTGGCCACTCCGGCCGCTGTCCATGCCTCCCGCCCATACGCGCCGCAGACCCCGAACCCACTGACTGAACAGTGGCGTTGGCGCTCCTACGATGAACTGAAGGGCAGAGGCCTGTCGGCGCTGACACAGTCAGCCGACGGCGCCATGTGGTTCGGTGTCGATGCCGGTGTCCTGCGCTACGACGGTGATACCTGGACCGAATTCACACCTGAGGACGGGGTTCTCGGGGCGCCGGTTCTCCATGTGTTGGGAACAGCTGACGGAGTGGTGTACGCCGGCTCCCGCCGCGGGATCAGTCGCTACCGGGACGGCTCATGGGTGCCGGTACACCCAGGCGGCAGCGTCCTGCCGTGGCCGGTAAACGGGCTGCACGCGGGCCCTGATGGCACGGTCTGGGTGGCCACCGACTGGGGCGCCCTCCGCCTGCGCGATGGGGTGATGACGTTGTACACCTCCGACGATGTCGCCGCGGCTCTGTCGATCCTTGCCCCCGAACTCGCCTTGGTGATCGTACCGGGAGTCGATCTTCTGTGGGGCGAAGGGATCGGCACTGCTGTCGTCCGTGGCGATCACATACCGGGCCATGGCGGCTCTTCATGGACAGTATGGCGCCTGTCGCCGGACGGTCCAGGGGACCGGGCAGGCCTGCAGGTGGGCGACGTGATCATCGACATCGATGGCGAAGGTAGTACTGACGTCGTCGATGGTCCCGCCGGGACTTCGGTGCGTGTCACCGCGCTCCGTGCCGGTCTCCCGGAAGAGCTGCACTTCGAGATGATCCGACGTCCCGTTCCCGGCGGGTATGAGCCGCTGCACGTCTGGGAAGTCCTGGAGCAGGAGGACGGTGCCCTGTGGTTCGGTCTACGCTCGGGGCAGTTGCTGCAGAGTTCTGGCGCCGCTGCAGACCTGACGTGGTACACCCACGATGGCGACGGCGGCCTGCAGGCTTGGCGAATGGCCACGACTGATGCAGGCTCGTGATGGCGCCGTGTGGGCCGTGTCGAACGCTCGCCAGGGCAGTCTCAATCGCTTCGATGGCGACCGCTGGACTCAGCACCAGCCCGATGTCGGCCAGTGGGTGGAGGTGCAGACCTCGCTGGTGCAGACGCGGGACGGCACTCTCTGGTTCGGAGGCTTCATGCTCTACGGGCTGCGGGACGGATCCTGGCAGACCTGGAGCAGCCGGGAAGCGCCGATCCCCTTCCATCGTATACGACTGCTCGAAGCGGACGACGGGGCACTCTGGATCGCGGGACTGGGCGAACACGCCGTCCGCCTCGACCTGGGCGCCAGCCGGACGCAGACGCACCGCGATCTGCACTTCCAGTGTGAGACGGCAGAGGGTGACCGCTGGTTTGTCGAGCTTCCTACGGGAGAAGAGACCAGCGGCATCGCCATCGTACGACGGATGGCCGCCACGGGTGCGTGGATCCGGTATGACACCGACGACGGCCTCCCGGATGAACCCAACTGCGTAGCCACGACGTCTGACGGCCGCATCTGGGCCTCCGGTGGTCACGACGGCGAGGCGGCGACGGCACGCTTCGACGGCACGGTCTGGCACCGACAGATCCATCCCGGTCTCGCCTTCCGCCTGGCGCCGAATGCCGTGACAGAGACTGCCGACGGCCACCTGTGGTACTCCTCTGACAACATCTGGGACGGCGACCGGGGTCACGGCGGCGGTCTGCTGCAGATCGATCCGTCCCGCCAGGGGCCGGACAACTGGACCGTACACGTTCCCTGGGCCAACACACACTCCTATTCGATGGGTTCGACGGCCGACGGTCGTCTCTGGACCGGGGCGGACCGACTGCGCGCCTACGACGGCAGCACGTGGCGGGTGTTTCCCGAGCCCCGCGGCCTGAACAACTGGATCCATGGAACCGTCGGCACCCCGGCCGGTGATCTCTGGGTGGCGACGCGGACCTATGGCGTGTTCCATCTTGTCGACCACGTGTGGCACAACTACACCGTCAAAGATGGCCTGCCGACGAACACGGTTCAGGACGTGTTGCCCACCGGAGATGGCACGGTATGGGCGGCCACAACCGAGGGTGTGGCCCGCTTTGACGGTCATGGGTGGATCGTCTACCCCGCCCTCGATCGCGCCGTCGGCTGGGCCGGTGGACTGCGCGAGGGGCTGGATGGAACCGTGTGGGTCAACGAGCACCATACTCTGTCGCAGACGACCGCCTACCGACCCGATCGCGACCCGCCACAGACGGAGATCACCCTGTCATTGGCCGAGGTGGGGACTTCGGGAAACACCGTCGTCAACTGGGCTGGCGTCGACCGCTGGCGCGACTCCAGCCAGGGCCAGATGCAGTACTCCTGGCGACTCGACGGGGGCACCTGGTCGAGTTTCTCGTCGAAGATGGAGCAGGTCCTGCTCTCCCTCGATAGTGGCACCCATCGGTTCGAGGTCAGGGCCCGTGACCTGGACTTCAACGTCGACCCCACACCGGCCATCGCCCACCTCACCGTGGCCGCTCCGATCTGGCGAGAGCCGTGGTTCCTGACGCTGATGCTGTTGCTGGCGGGTCTCATCACGGTACAGTCGGTGCGTGTCATCGGCCGCGACAGGCGGCTGCGACTGGCGAACACGACGCTCGCCGGGCAGAACGCGGAGCTGGCACAAGCCCGTGAAGCGGCCGAGGCGGCGAGCCGGGCCAAGAGCGTATTCCTGGCCAACATGTCCCACGAGATCCGCACACCGATGAACGCCATCCTCGGCTATGCCCAGATCCTGCGCAGTTCAGGCGAACTGCAGGAGGGGGCCCAGCGTGCCGTGGAAACGATCGACAGCAGTGGCCATCATCTTCTCGGCCTGATCAACGACGTTCTGGACCTGTCGAAGATCGAAGCCGGCCGGGAGGAAGTGGCCCGGGGACCGGTGGACGTGGGTGCCATGGTGCGGGACATGGCCGACATGTTCGAGGTCCGTTGCCGCGACAAGGGCCTCCGCTGGCGTCTGGTGGACGAGACGCCGCCCGCTGTGGTCGAGGCGGACGAGAACAAACTCCGTCAGGTCCTGATCAACCTGCTCGGCAACGCCGTCAAGTTCACCCCCACGGGTGACATCGAGCTTCTCGTCCGGCTCCTCGAGGACGGCGCCTATGAGTTCACGGTGACCGACACAGGACCCGGCATTCCGGAGGATCATCGGGAGGCGATCTTCGAGCCCTTCCACCAGGAGCAGGGAAGCGCCGATCTCGGCGGCACGGGCCTGGGGCTGGCCATCGTCCAGAGGCACGTCGGTCTCATGGACGGCACGCTGGAACTCGACTCGACACCGGGCCGGGGATCCGCCTTCCGAGTTGTGCTGCAGCTGCCAGAGCTGGCACTGGCCCCACAGCAGCTGGCAGCCGAGGTGGGTGCCCGACGACTGGCAGCTGGCTTCTCGGTCCGGGCCATCGTCGTCGATGACGTGGCCAGCAATCGCGATGTTCTCGAAAACATGCTGACCCAGGTCGGGGCGCAGGTCGAAACCTACGACAGCGGTGAACAGGCCATCGAAAGAGACGCCGGCATTCCCCTCCCCGACGTCGTCTTCATGGACATGCGTCTGCCGGGTATGGACGGCATGGAGTCCCGTCGGGCCCTGATCCGCACCCGCGGCTTCGACGACGTGCCCTTTGTCTGCGTTACGGCGTCGGTCTTCGAGCACGAGCGTCAGCGGTACCGTGACGAGGGGTTTCAGGGCTTCGTCGACAAGCCCCTGCAGATGGACGCCCTCCACGGATGTCTGGCCGAGGTGCTCGGCGTCGAATACGAGTCCTTGCCGGTTACGCCTTCGGTTTCGCCCGAGGTCACCGACGTCGCCCTGCCCGGAGAGTTGGCCACGTCACTCGTCCGAGCCGCACGCAGCCACAGCGTCACCGACGTCACCCTGCAGGTGGAACGTCTGGACGGATTGGGTGACAGCGAGAAACGGCTCGCCCTCCACCTGCGGGGTCTGATCGCCCGCTACGATCTGGGGGCGGTGGCCGAACTCGTCGAGAACCTGCCGACGCGCTAGTGTCGTGTCTCAGAGATAGGTCGACAAATTCGGGCGTCGAGACACCCGGGGCACCCGCCGAAGGTGGGTCGGTACAAGGCGCGCGATCGATGTGGGTCAGTGGACCCACAGAGTGAGCGCAACGCAGTGAGCACGGATGGCTCGGCGTCAGAATGTTGACGGATTTCTGAGACACGACACTAGTTCTCTGCCGCGAGTTGCCGCACTGCTTGCGTCAGCAGGTCGATTTCACTCTCCAGCAGGTAGAACGGCAGGCTGGTGCGCAAACCCTCCCGGGAATGCGGCAGTGGCTTGATGACGATGTTCCATCTTTCCCGAAGCACCACTGTCAGGTCCGGGCCGCTCCAGCCCCGTATGCCGAAGCTGACCAGGGCGGCCGAGGCAGCCACAGAGCGAGGTGTATAGAGCTCTACCCCGTCAATGTCGCACAGACCGCTCTTCAACCGCTCCGCCAGCTCACACACCCGGCTCCAGATGGCCGCACTGCCGATGCCATCGAGCCAGTCCACCGACGCCGCCCAGGCGTGGACCAGCGGCCACGACCACGGGCCATACTGAAACCGCTGGGCTGTGTTCGGCAGCTCGAACGTGTCCGCAATGAAATCGAGCCACTTCTCGGCACGACCGCCGGCGTACGTCACCTCGAGGTCGTGCAGCTTCTCCCGGCGTATCCACAGGGCTCCGGCGGCGTAGGGAGCCATCATCCACTTGTAGGACAGCAGACCGGCGTAATCGCACCCCAACTCCCGCAGCTTCATGGGGAGGACCCCGCAGGAGTGGGCCAGGTCGAGGAAACTTGGGATGCCACGCTCCCTGGCCAGGGCGCACAGCGGGGAAACGGGCAGACGGAAACCGAGATCCGTCGTCACATGGCTCAGCGCGAGCAGCTTTGTGTTCGACGTCAACGCCGCGCCGGCCGCCTCGAGTACGGCTGCCTCGTCGTCAAGCAGCGGCAGCTTTACCACCTCGACACCGAATCGCTCACGCAGATGCAGGCATGGCAACAGCACGGCCGCCTCCTCGTCACCGGAAATCACGACACGATCCCCCGGCTGCCAGGTCATCCCCCGCAGCACCGTCTGGAACCCCTCGGAGACTCCCCGCATGAGCGCCAGCTCGTCGGCCTCTACAGACAGGAACCCGGCCAGTCTCTCCAACGACTGGCGCCGTCGGGGGTACTCCTCCTCCGGATAGATGACGTGCAGTGGTCCGCGAGCCAGCAGTTCCTCCATCAGCTGGATGTGCTCGCGCGCCACCGGCTCAGGCGTGATCGACACGCCGCCGTTCTGAAACCACACGTAGTTGGCCAGTGCGGGAAACTGGGCGCGCACCGCGCCGACATCGATAGGCTCTGCCATGAGGGCAGAGCATAGGCCAAACATAGGCTCACTGGAAACCGGCTTGTCTGTGGCTGGCGGTGGCCGGTCTCGTGGACTAGGGTTGTGCCCCATGAACGTCACTGACCAGATGCTGAGCTCCGACGCCCGCGTCTTCCAGTACTGCAACCACCAGAACGCCATGCCCCTGCCGGAATGGGGAGACCTGGCACAGTGGCGGAGGAGACGCAAGGACATCCGTCGTCATCTGCTGCTGTGCGCCGGCCTGAACGCACAGACGGCGGCCTTCAAGGCCAGAGGTCGTGTCGTGCGCCGCTTCCGACACGAAGGCATCACAGTAGAAAACCTCTGCATCGAGACATTACCCGGCCTCTACGTCGTCGGCAATCTCTACCTGCCGTCGAGTCGAGGAGCGGTGCCTCTGATCCTGCATCCACACGGGCATGCCATGTATGCCCGGACGAGACCTCTGGACATGTACTCCGTCCCGCATCGGGCCATGAACAGCGCCCTGCTGGGATGTGCCGCATTCGCCTACTCCATGATCGGCTACGACGACGATACGATGCAGCTCGAACACCGCTCCCTGCTGAGCGGGCCGGAGAAAGGCATCGCCAACGTGCTCGGGTTGAGCATGTTCGGACTGCAGCTGAACAACTCGATCAAGGGCCTCGACTACCTGCTGTCGCGCCAGGACATCGACGCCCGGCGGGTGGGTTGCACCGGCGAGTCGGGTGGTGGCACCCAGACTTATTTCCTCGCCGCGGTGGATGAACGGGTAAAGGTCGCGGCGCCGGCGGTCATGCTCTCCGGCCATTTCCAGGGCGGCTGTGTGTGCGAGAACGCGCCGCAGCTGCATCTGCAGTACGGAAATCTGGAGTACTCCGGGCTGATCGCCCCACGCCCTCTGCTGTTGACAGGCTGCACCGGTGACTGGACCCACCACGCCCGCGAGCGCGAGTTCCCCGCCATGCAGCGGCTGTACGAGCTGTATGGCGCCAGGCAGAAGATCGACATCTTCTATCAGGACGAGATTCACAACTACAATCGAGCCTCGCGCGAGGCGGTCTACGCCTGGATGGTGCGCTGGCTGCTCAGCGATGGAAGAAGCGTGGGTAGGAAGCGAATACCGGAATCATCGGCACCGGTGCCTTCGACGGCAGACCTGCTCGTTCTTCCTGCCGGTGTACCTCCCTACAAGGGTGCCATCTCGACGCAGAAACAGTTGATTGGTACCTGGCGCTCCCTGCACAGCCGGGCCGGCTCGGCGGCCGACATCGCCGATGTGTTGCCCTTCGATGTTCCCGACGTGGCCGACATCCTCATCCGCTCCCAACCCTCGCGACGGACCTACCGGCAGCGCGGAGAGGGTCTGCACACCATCAAGTATGGTCGTTTCTCCCACAGCAGCGCCGTGGAATGCCGCTTCCTCCCCCCCAAGCGGGGGCACGGCACGCTGCTCGTGTTGCGCCATGTCCGTGACGCTGACGCCTGGCGGCGTTTCTGCAGTCGCCCGCCTTCTGTGTTGCGCGCCGCCATGGCCGAGGGTTGGGGTGTACTTGTGCCGCTGCTGTTCGGCCAGTCCGGCTCGGCCGAGTCACAGGCCTTCACGGAGCGCGCTGACAGCTATCTCGCCTCCACGTACACGCCCACTGCGGATGCGTTACGCGCCGATGACATCCTGACGACGGTGCGCCTGGCCCAGGTCGAGATGGGCATCCGTCCGGCGACGGTGACGGCCGTGGCCGACCGTGGCATGTCCCTGCTGGCCTGGGCAGCGTGGGCACAGCTGACCTCGAGGGGCAAAGCCGGTCGGCTCGTCACCGATCTGGGTGGCGCCGACCTGACCGCGCCGGCCACCTGGGTGCGGCGCTGCTACATCCCGCTCCTGCTCGGCGTCGGTGGCGCTCGCGGACTGAGCCAGCTGGCGCCAGCCCTCACCGGTTCGATCAGCGGCCTTCGTTCCCCGCAGCGCAAGCTGCTGCCCGGGACGGTCCGCAGGATGACCACCCGCAGATCCTTCCAGAGCCTGCTCGGCGAGGCTCTCACCTGAACGGAGGCAGACCCATGTCAAAGCTGACCTTCTACCACGACGGCCGCCATCCGCTCATCTATATGTACGAGACGCCCATGGCGGCGGAGGAATTCGAGATGGCCGTCGACGAGTTGGTGGGAACCCCGGTGGATACCCTCGCCCTGTGTCTGGGAGACGGACGTACACTGCTGCACGACAGCGATGTGGGTGAGCTGTGGGGGCATAACATCGATCGCTGGCCACATCTCGTCTTCCGGCGGGCCCACCACAACGCCCGGCAGCTGATCGAATCCGGCATCGATCCTCTGCGCTTGCTCTGCGATCGGGCTCATGCCGGGGGCCTGAAGATCGTACCGGTATTGCTCCTACAGCAGGGCCGCGGACCACGGGAGACGGACGTACGTTGCTCGAATTTCCGCTTCGACAACGCCCACCTGGAGATCGGTGCTGCCGGGGATGTCGACCCCGAGTCCGTCGCTGCCACCTGTCTGGATTTCGCTCACGAAGAGGTGCGTGAGGAACGCTTCGCCATCGTCGAGGAGGCCTTGCGTCGTTATCCGGTTGACGGTTTCGAACTGCAGCTCAACTACTTCCCCCACTACTTTCACCCGTCCCGGGCCGAGGCAGGTCGGGAACTGATGACGGCATGGATCCAGCGGGTCCATGATACGTTGAAGACCAGCGGCGCCGACCGCGGCCTCTCCGTCCGGATCCCCTGCGACCTCGACGCTTGCTTCGATCTGGGCCTGGACGTGGCCTCCTGGATGAAGGACGGCCTCGTCGACACCGTCATCGGCCAGACCTATTCGGGCCCCGAGCTGGTGGATTGTACCGCCGACTACCGGGGTCTCGTCGCTGCCGGGCACGAGTCCGACGTACATGTGATGGCCACCTTGCAGAGCCTCGTCGACTCCGATCGCCTGGGACAGGCATCGATCGAGATCACCCGCGCCTGCGCCAGCAACTACTGGGCTCAGGGCGTGGACGGCATCTATCTGGGGCACTGGTTCGGTCACTGGCCCTACGGCGCCGACTTCTACCAGCAGCTGCGCGAGATCCCCCACCCCGAGGTCATGGCCCCCCGCGACAAGCACTACTACATACCCACAGCTACCGGTCGGTTTCCGGAGCCTCAGGGTGAACCGGGCGTCGAGCGGCAGTTGCCGGCGGCCCTGCCGCCGGGCCGTCCCGTCGACGTCGAGCTGCCCATCGCCGACGACCTGCCCCGCTGGCAGGAGCGGGGCCGAGTCCACGACGTTATCCTCCGTCTGCGGCTGACGAACATCACCGAGAGCGACCGCCTCGATTTCCAGCTGAACGGCCTGCCCCTTCCCGCCGACTGTCTGCGGCGCATCGACGAGACCTACCGGATGCAGGCCCCGCGGTTCCGGGCCGGATCCGCGTACTGGTTCGTCTTCCGGCCGCCGGCCGCCCTGTGGCCCCGCCAAGGCGCCAATCGCGTCACCGTACGGCTACTGGAGCGCGCCGATGACGTGATTCCCGAGATCTCTTTGCGAGACGTGGAGCTCGAGATCAAGTATCTGATGGGCAAGGCCTATCATCGCGGCTACGTCGACCCGGATCTGGGACAGTGGAGTTGCGACAACACATGACCGCCCCCGACGGTTACGGCATCATCTACAACTGGGACGGCGCCCCCCACGGGTACTCGGCCGCCCCACAGAGCCTCGACGACTTTCTCGCCTTCACCTACGCGCCACTCATCGACACCCAGGTGGGCGCCCTCTTCTGGTGTGTGGGCGAGCACGCCGCCCGTTGGCCAACTACTTCGCTGGAGCAGCTCGGGGACAGCCACGGCCGCCGCTACGAGAGCGCCGCCGCCTACCATCACACCGAGAACATCCGACGCATGGTGGAACGCGGTGAGGACCCCCATCCGGCGCTCATCGAACGCGGCCACGAACTGGGACTGGCGGTCTACGCCTCGTTGCGCATCAACGACAATCATTTTAACGGGGCCCAGCCCGCGGATCTGGCGGATCTGCATCACACCGAGTTGACCGAGTTGCGTCGGCAGCACCCGGAGTGGCTCCTCAGCGACCGCACCAGTGAGTGGTTCGCCCTCTCCTGGGATCTGTCCGTCCCCGAGATTCGCCAGCACCGCCTCGACCACCTGCGCGACGTCTGCGAGCGCTACGACTGGGACGGCATCGAGATCGACTGGCAGCGCCACCCCTTCCACCTGCCCGAGGACGAGGCCTACCGTCTGCGCTACACCTTGACCGATCTGCAGCGGGCGGCCCGGCATCTGACCAACGACATCGCCGCCCGCCGTGGTCGCCCTTTTCATCTTGCGGTGCGTGTTGCCGGCACACTGGAATCGTGCGCCCGCATCGGCTACGACCTGCCGGCGTGGGTCGAAGAGGGCCTGTGTGACATCGTCATCCCCGCCGGCGCCGCGGCCACAGATCCCGCTCTCGATATCGCTGCCTTCTCAGAGTTGTGTCAGCCCCGTGGCATCGCAGTGTACGGCGGTTTCGACGGCGGCCTTCCCGGCCCGTGGGTGGGTCCCGAAGAACCGAGCCACAAGGATCAGCTGCGGACACGGGCCATCGCCAGCCGTCACCTGGCAGCCGGCGCCGATGGGATCTACGCCTTCAACTGGCATGCAGACGCCGATTCGCGCCGCGAGTTGCTCAGCAGCATCGGCAGGGCTGAGACTCTGCGCGCCACCGACCGCGTCTACGCTGCCACTCATCGATTTCTCGTGTATGAAGGGCCGTGGCGCGGCGCCTATCGCCCGGACCGCCTGCTCGGTCAGGTGCCGGTGCCGCTGCGCCACACGCTGACCGACAGCGGCCCCGTGGTGGCGCTCACCGTCGCCGAAGACACGGCCGCCCACGTACCGTTGCGTGTCGAGCTGCGCCTGCATCTGCACGAATGGGTGGAAGGCGACGAGATCATCGTGCGCTGGGATGGTGAGGAACTGGGCACAGCCACGGCCACCTTGAACCTGACGGGAGACAGCACCGGTGTCTCGAAAGTCAGCGGTGACGTCTGGCTCCGCTTCGGCCTGTCGCCGGCAGGTCTCACAGCCGGCACCCATCACGTCGAGATCGTCCTGCGCCAGCGCCATCCCCAGCTGGCCTGCGATCTGGTCCTCACCGATGTCGAGCTGGCCGTGGCCCACACCGAGGCCTACGCCGCCCAGTTGCTTGCGGAGGATAGCTGATGACCCGGGAAACCTATCGCGTTGCCATCGTCGGCTGCGGCCGCATGGGCCAGCACTACGTCGAGGTCTACCAGGCCCTGCCCAACACCGAAGTCGTGGCCATCGCCGAATACGACGCCGATCGGCGGCGGGCTGTGGGCGAGCGCTTTGGCGTCAGCGCCCTCTTCCCGGATGCCGAGGCCATGCTCCGGGAGGTCGTGCCCGACATCGCCGCTGTCGTTCTGCCCGGCAAGCACATCAAGGACGCCGTCATCGCCTGCGCCGAGTCCGGGGTCCGGGCCGTGTCCACGGACAAACCCATCGGCGCCTGCCTGGCCGACGTCGACGCCATGGTGGACACCTGTGAGCAGCGCGGCGCCGTCTTCGCCGGCGGCAACCTGCAGCGCGCCATGGGCGAAGTACAGGAAGCGGCCCGCTGGATTCACGCCGGCGAGTTCGGCACCCTTCGCGGCGCCAGCGTACACGGTTGGGGTGGGGAAATCTCCGGCGGCGGCTGCCAGCACATCGCCGTATTGCGCCTGTTCAGCGGGGCCGAGGTCTCCGGCATCACGGCCTGGGGTCACCCCGACGAGGCGCTGCATGGTGAAACCGACGAAGGGCTGATCATCAACGCGGAGTTCCGCCTGTCCAGCGGTCTGACCTGTCCCGTATTCGGCGAGCCCACACCCTCCAGGGGTGTCGACGTGTGGACGGAAGACTGTCTCGTACGCTGGGACTGGGGTCCCCCCGAGGTCTACCGCGGCTTGGCAGCGGATGGCAGCCGGACAAGACTCGAGCGCCCCTACACACCCCTGGCGTACCCACAGTTCGGCTACCTGGGCACGTCGATCCTGTCCTTTCTCGATGTCCTGGAAAACGGCGGCCAGCTGGCCATCTCGGGCCACGACCTGAGGCAGTCGCTGGAAGTCGCCATCGCCGCCAAACACTCCGCCCTGTGGGGGAACGTACCCGTCGATCTGCCGTTGAGGGATCGCTCTCTGACGCTCTATCCCCGGGCCTACCGCTGGCTCGGTGGCGACCATTCGGGACGTCGGCAGAGCGTGGAGGAGGCCAGGCACAACACGCAGTCGGCGTAGCGGGCACGTTCAACGCGGTGCCTACCAAGGCAGTGCCTACCAGTTGGTATAGGCTCCGTCGTCCCTGGCAAAGCCTGCGGCCCTCTTCGCCGCGTGCGGCTCCAAACCCTCGAAGGCTGCCTCGTCGAATTCGATTCCGAGCCCCGGTCCGTCAGGAACCAGCAGATGCCCGCTCTCGAAGGGCACCTGCTTCGGGAAGATGTCGGTGAGTGATGTCCCCGGGACCCGGGGCAGCTCCTGGACACCCACCAGCGGCGACGACAGGCACAGGTGCAGGCAGGCCGCCGTCGACACGGGTCCGAGGGGATTGTGCGGCGCCAGGTGGATGTAGTGTGTCTCGCACCATCCGGCGATCTTCTTCGCCTCCGTCAGCCCCCCGGCAATGCACAGGTCGACCCGGCAGTAGTCCATCAGGTCTTCTTCAATCACCTGCTGAAAGGCCCACTTGCTGTCCCACTGCTCGCCCACGGCGATGGGTACCGATGTCTGCTGTCGGATCAGGCGCAGACTCTGGCGATTCTCGCTGCGGATGGGATCCTCGATGAAGAAGGGCCGACAGGCTTCCACTGACTTGCAGAAATGGATCGCCGGCGACGGATCGAGCCTCGTGTGCAGATCGACGCAGATCTCGAAGTCATCGCCGCAGGCGTCACGCACGGCCTTCACCTGGTTGATCCCGTGCTGCACGGCCCGGCCCGGCTCGAAGACCTCGCCATCGCCGGCGGGGTCACTCATTCCCCAGCGGGCAAAGCGCCAGCCCTCGGCCTGCCGCTGCTGACAGTTGGCCACGAGCCGTTCGATCACGTCGCGCTCGCCGATGTGGGGATAACAGACCACCCGCTCCCGCGTGAGTCCGCCGAGAAGGTCGTACACCGGCACGCCGAGAGCTTTGCCCTTCAGATCCCAGAGGGCGATGTCCACCGCACTCACCGCCGATGACTGCACCACCCCGCCGGGGAAGAAGCCGCCCCGGAACATCACCTGCCACAGATGCTCGATGCGCGACGGGTCGGCGCCGATAAGCTCCGGCTCGAACCCCTTCACGACCTCGGCGATGGCGTGACCCCTTCTCTTGAGTCCGGCCTCCCCCATGCCATACAGTCCGTCGTCGGTCTCGACTTTGACGAAACAGTTGCCACTGGTGTGCACGAAGGTCTTCAGTGCCGTGATCTTCATAACAGCCCCCAGAGTCGCCGGCGTGCCTCCGGCCAGTCTTCCCAGTCAGGGATCAGATGTTTGAGTGCCTCCACGTCCCGCGTGCGGCCACCCGGCGGGTAGTAATTCCAGGCCATGGCGCGCCGCGGTCCAGCCGCCGTCTTCACCCCCGTGGCATGCCAGCACGAGGGCGTCCACACCAGCGTCCACCGCGGGTCGAGAACGACCTCGACCTCGTGCGGATGTCGGGCGAAGCAGTACTCAGGCGCAATGTCGTGTGTTCCCGACGCCAACTCGATCTGCATCAGCTCGGTGATCATCTCATCCCGCGACCGGTGCTGGGTACCGGGCAGAACACGCAGTGGCGCGTTGCTCGTATCGTGACGATCAAGAGCCGTACGCAGTGACACCTGCTGCACGTCGGGACAGCCATCGGCGTGCCAGTGCACCTGACGTTGGGGACGACCGTCGGCCGATACCGCCTTCGACGCGTCCCCGAGGCCGACAGCTCCCACGTGGATATCCTCATGTCCGAGGAGTCGGCGAGCCGCGGCGAGGATCCCGGGCTGCTCCACCATACTGAACAGGGGCTCCCCCACCATCAGAAACTGACAGGCGCCCCGGTTGAAGCCGTCGGGAAACGTCGTCTGCTTCCACTCCGGCTCGACATCCCTTTGCCGGGAGTCGACGAAACGTTGATCCCCGAGGTCCAGAGGATTCGGCACCAGGAAGAAGCCGTTGCGCTCGAAGTGAGCGATGTGGTCGTCGGTAATATGCACGCTTCAGGCCCTGGCCGTGGTCAGTTCCTGCAGCTTCGCCTCATCCAGCTCCACGCCCAGTCCCGGCCCGTCGAAAGGATACAGGTAGCTGCCCTCAGCACGAACCCGCTCCTTCGCCGGCGACGTCGTGTACAGCACCGGCCCCATGGGATCACACGGCAGCGTCACCTGGGGTGAGCTGATGCCAACGGCCACCTGGGCACTCACACCCAGGGTCGACTCCTGGTCTGTCCCGATGAGGCATTTCATGCCGGCTGCCTCACCCATGGCCAGGATGCGCTTGATGTTCGTCGGTCCGCCGGAGACACAGGCCACGTTGTAGGCCGTGCAGGCGCCGGTGTCGGCCGCCTCGTACGCCTGCTGCAGCGTGTTGATGTGCCACGTCACCGGCAGATCGACTCGCTTGGTGAACTCGGCGCTGACGCGCATGTCGCGGCTGGGCTGCTCGAAGTGGTAGGGCTCGTGGTGGCGCAGCGTATTGCCGTAGCGCAACACCTCCTGCCAGTCCTTGAAGCGCCCGGAGAAGTCGATCGACTTCAGCCTGATCTGGTCACCATGCCGCGACTTCATCTCGGTGAGATAGCGGTTGTCGAGGTCTACATCACCGGAGACGTAGAAGCGGAACAGATGATGTCCCAGGTCGACGAGCCGTTGCAGGTAGGACGCCGCCTGCTCGAAATCATCCCGCACCTGCCAGCCGAAGATCGGGTAACAGCAGTAGAGCCGCTCCCGCACCTGGCCGCCAAGCATCTGGTAAGCGGGTACACCCTGAACCTTGCCATTGAGGTCATAGAGGGCCAGATCAATCGCTGAAGCCACGTGCCGGTCCGACACACTGCTGGCCCACTTCTGCGACTGCATAAACTCGTTGATGTGCGTGATCTGGCGTGCGTCCTGCCCCTTCAGCCTGTCGTTGAGCAGGGTCACCAGGGCGGACACGTCGGCACACTTGCTGTCGGATGCCTCTCCCCAGCCGATGGGTCCGTCGTCGACGTGCACTTTCACCAGCGTATGCCCTGAGACGTAGCCGTAGAACCGGGGGGTCTCGATCTGGATGACCTCGATCTTCTGAATCTTCACTGGGTCGTTATCCCTCCGTCACGTTCGGTGCCGGCGCCTCGGCTTCCCATTCGGGACCGGCCAGTGCCGTGGCCAGTGTCCGCGCCACACTTACCGCGTGGGCACAGGTCGCTTCCTCGGTGATCGTGTAGATCTGATAGCAGTACGACAGCGTGCCGAAACGATCGGCCAGGTTGGTGAACTTGCCGGCCTCACACAACGGCGTGGAACGCTCGATGGGCGTTACCCGCCAGCTGCTGTTGAGGCCCAACAGGGCTTCGTCGGTGCGCGTCAGCAGTTCTCGGCGGTCGTCAGTGACGAACCACTCCGCCGCCATCGGATTCAGCTTGTGCGCTCGTACATCCTGGTAGTGTGTATGGAATTCCATGTAGGACTGGGGCCGCAGCTCGGCGGCGTAGTCCCACAGCACTCGCGTCTCCAGCGGCGCCTCCTCACCTGAGAGCAGCCGCCCGAAACTGAACATCGGCACTTCTCCCACACCGTTCGTGCAGGAGCGGCCATCGGCGGTGCCGTCCGGGTTGGGCAGGGGCACAAAGGCGAAGCGGAAACGCTCCAGCAGACGCTGTGTCAGGGCGCTGCCGTCCGTCAGCCAGTGGGCGATGGCCAGCACGGGTCGGGCGGCCGGTTCGGCAGGCTGCATGGTGGCGGCAAAGAGGATCGTGTCATCGTAGCGGTAGCCGGTGGACTCCAGCGAGACGATGGCCCGATCGCCGGCGGTTCGCCCCAGTTCGCGCAGATCGAAGGGACCGTACCCGGCGAGGGCCTCCATCTCGTCGAGCACATCGTCACCGTGTACGTAGGGCTTGTTGGCCACATGGACCAGCTCGCCCGGCGTCAGGTGCAGATCCAGGTCGACGTGAGATCCCTCGACGAACACCGTATCCGCTGCCGGGATCGGCCACCAGCGCCCGTGCCTGAGGATCCAATAGGGAGGTGCCATGTAGGCGGCACCATTCGTCTTGGTGAAGTGAAAGCGGAGGCGAACGCTCCGCGGCTCGTCCCCGTCGTTGACGACACGCACGTGACAGGCGTACTCGCGGGGTACACCGGCTCCCCCGAAGTGGACGTCCAGAGCCTCGAAGAACCAGCCCGGGACCTCTTCGGGCTTCGGTTCGATCTCGATCAGACCGTTCTCGCCGGTGTGGATGTCCCCGGCGCTGCCGCCTTCGAAATCGGCGTCGATCTGGATGTCGGTTTCCATGACAGTGAAACCTACGTACAGACGGAGCGCCGGCACAGGGCGACGCGAGGAGGCGAGAGCATCGGCCCTCGCCTCCCGTCAGGCCTCAATCCGCCGCCGACCCCGGCCCTCGTACATACTCACGACTCGCCGGGCGCGATCCTGAGGTTTGGGTATTCCCCCATCGCTCTCAATCGGGCCTTGAAGTCCACTCGCCAGAGGTCAGCGTATGTCCGCTCCGATGCCGGCAGCCCAACCAAACGCGCGGATGCTCGCACGTCGGCTTGACATGGACTCTGATGGGCACGCTAGTAGGCGACCTGATGCAGTGTCAAGTCGGTGGGTATCGATGGTAGTGTGAAACGGGAGACGGCTCGGCGTGCGTTAGCTCTGCTCGATGCCATCAGTCGTCGCGGCACGTTGGTTTCTGCGCCTCCGCCGCTCCCTTGCCCGAATTGGTCGGATGCTCTCCCGCCACCAAGTGCCGCCTCGCTCAAAACGGCGGGCGGTCACTTCGCGCTCTGTCCGCTCCCGGCCGCCGTCAGTAGGCGACGGCGATGGTCCGCATCTTCTCGAAGGTGCCGAGATCGGTGTCGACGGCGACGCGCAGCAGGTAGGTGCCCGGGGGTACGTGCGCCCCCTCTACCTGGGCGTTCCACACCTCCGTGTAGCGACCTTCGCCTCGGCGACCGGAGGCCAGTCTATGGACCAGCCGACCCGAGAGATCGTAGATGGCGGCGTCGACCTCGGCCCCGTCCACGCCGTGCAACGTGAAGGAGAGCTGCAGCCGATCGTTGATGCCATCGGCATTGGGGGTCAGCACATCGGCGCCGAGTTCGAGCTCGGAGAGGACCTCCAGCTTGTCCAGGGGCACGAAGACCCGCAGGTCGTTCGTCGACACCAGCGGGCTGGCATCGCCGCTGTCGATCGACTGCGGCAGGTTCTCGCCGTCGATCTGGAACACCTCGCCCCCGAACAGCGTGTTGAAGTTGAACACGCGAGTTGCGAAGGTGAGCCGAACGGACGTGTTGCTGCCGCGATCGACCACGTTCGAGGGAAAATAGACCGCAAGGGCCTTGTCAGTGACGACCAGGCTGTCTGGTGGCAACTCGACCAGGGGGTCACCCATCTCCAGACGCTGGAACTCCACCGCTTCCGGCGTGGTGAGCCGGATCGCATCAAAGCCGGTCTGAGACGCTGAGGAGAACTCGGCCCGCACGTCGTAGGTGAGGGTTACCAGTTCGCCGAGAGGCACCTCGACGACCCCGCCCTGAGGCTGCGGGTCGTCCATTCGCGCCACCTCACCCACCACGGGGTGGGCCAGCAGCGGCGAGTACTCCACGGCGATCGACTTCAGCCGTCCGAAGGCGAAGATCTCGCCGCTCGTAAGGAGCGTGCGCACCTGGAAGAACTGACGGCCATCCGGTGCGCCGATCTCCTCCCCTGTGGTCGTCTGCGCCACCGTCCAGAAGCTCCAGTTCGCGATGTCATCCTGCACGCTACCCCGTTGACCGGGTGCGGCGCCGCGGAACACGACCGCGTCCGAGCCGCCGCCGGTGGGTGCCGGCGCTCGGATGAAGGCCTTCTCGTCGACGACCCGTTCGGTACCCAGTTCGGTGATGACGTGGAAGATCAGTGGCGTGTCGTCACGGCCGGTGCGGGTCTCGACGGCGACACGCACCGGAGCGTCCGAAGACAGGACGGCCTCGGAGCCGAAGCCCGTCGTGCGGTACTTCTCGAACTCGAAATGAAGACGGCCGAAGTTCACCGGCTCGCCCATGTCGAACAGCTTCGACGTGTACCTCGCCTCCGGAGCAAAGCCCTCGCCGAAGACCAGTACTTCGGAGATGAAGCCGCGCTCCGGGAAGCGCAGCCGCAGGAAGCGGACGAACTGGGGTGCGAAGCGCAGATCGGCGATTCGCTGGCTGTTTGCCAGCCTGCGCTCGATGACGTTGTCGAAGTCGGTGGTGCGGGGATCCGTCAACAGGTACTCCACCTCACTGAGAGTGCCGGACACCATGTACTGGCGCGGGAAGGCGTCCTTGACCAGCCGGCCGCCGATGATTCCGGTGGCGGGGGCTCCAAAGACGACCCGACGGATGGGCACGGGAAAACCGAAGTCGATGCTGTAGTGATCCAACCGCTCCAGGTCAGACACGAGGGTGGTATCGCCGTCCACGATGTATTGACGGCCACGCGAGCCGTACACGTAGGGTGTGCCGTCGGTGAACACGTCTCTGGGCGCATTCGTGGAGACGCGCCAGATGCCCCCGAAGATGTTGGTGAATCGACCGCTGTCGGTGAGGCGGCCGACGAGGATGTTCATAGACGGGTCGAGTTCGAAGGGCTGCAGCCCGTCGACGGCGACGGTGGTATCGAAGCCGACCACCTGCTCGACGGTCTGCGCCCAGGGCGCCCCACCCTCGCCGATGACCAGGGTCTGCACCTGTGCGGCCGCAGGCTGGCGAAGTGCGAGCACTGCGACGGACAGCATCCGGAGCCACGTCGTCTTGTTCATCATCAACAGGTCATCCGCAGGGGCGGGTTACTGGGGACGTCACCGCTGGCGGTCTCGACGTTGATCGGGGCTCAGAACGCGTCGGGGGCGCGACCAGCCAGGACCATATTCCCCAAATATACGTCACGGCAGCGGAGGCGGCTGATTCCCTGAGTCTTCGGCTCCTCAGCCGCAGTAGGACTTGCGCGAGCGGTCGATGTGCTCCCATTTCATGGCCGGAAGTCGAGGTCACCTGATCTCAACTCAACGGCAACCGGGATGGACCACATGCGTTGTAAGGTCACGTTTCAGTGTCTCACGCTTACCATCTTCGGCGCCATCATCACCCCTTTGGCGGGCGACGCGTCATCAACCGCGCGGGTGCCTTCCTTTGCCGTACCGCGGATGAGCCAGCCGCCCACCGTCGACGGGGTCATCGACCCGACCGAGTGGCGCCAGGCGATGGCGGTCGGCGGCATCGCCGATCAGTCGACCGACATGAGCAAGCCGCTGCTGTCATCGGCCTGGCCGCGCCGGCGGCATCCGAGTTGGCGCGTGCGGCCCGGGCACTGCCGGCGCCGGTGGCCGGCGGTCTGCCCCCGTCGATCGCCGACTTCGGTCTGGTCGACCAGGCGACGAAGCATTTCGAGCCGGGCCAGGCGCGCGGCGTGAGCTGGGGCAACGTCGCCATCGAGGTGGCCATGTGGCAGCTGCCGGACCGGGTGCTGCTGGCGGTGGAGAATACGGACGAAGAGGCGACACAGAATGCCGTGATCGAGGTGGACCTCGGCGCCCTCGGCTTGACGCCGAAGCTGCCCTGGCAGGAGTTCGTGGGCGTGCGCGACCTGTGGCAGGCCGGCGAGGAGACGCTTCCTGCGTCGCTGGACTACCATAACCGCACGGTCACTATCGAGGATCTGCGGCCTCGCGCGGTGCGACTGATCGGAATCCGCCGCTATTGAGTCAGAAGCGGTTGACTGGTCCACGGGCCGGGGTGACCGATCTTCCGAGACCACCACACACAAGGGGACCACACATGTCGAACACCCTCCGCCAGCGAATGCGCGACAGAGAAACCCTCGTCGCCCTGCGTGGCTCGCTGACCACTGCGAAGGACGAGCTCGCCGAGATCTGGTCGTCCGGACTCTACGACTACATCTGGATCGACAGCCAGCACACGCCCGCCAGCGAAGAGCAGATGGTGCGTTACTGCGCCGCTGCCGAAGAGCTGGGTATCGACGTCCAGCTGCGAATCCCCCATACGCGCCAGGCCCATATGGTCGGCCGCTTCCTGGACTTCGGCTTCAGTGCGGTGCTGGTGCCTGAGGTCATGGAGCCCGAGACCATCGATGACGCGATCCAGTATGCGTACTACGGTCCCATCGGCCGTCGCAGCTGGGGAGGCGGCGGACGACGTGGCTTGAATGGCGTGGCAAAGGGAATGGATCGCACTGCCTACACGGCCTGGTGGAATGACTACGGCATCCTCGCCATCCAGGTCGAATCGGTCGAGGCGGTCACCAACATCCGCTCCCTCGCCCGGCCGGGTGTCAGCGTCGTCACCTTCGGCCCCAACGATCTGACCTTCAGCCTCGAAGCCCATCCCGACTATCCGCTGCGTACTGTCGAGGCCTGCATGCAGAACGTGGCCGAACAGCTCGACGGCACCGGCATCGCCCTGGCGATGGGTACCCCGACGCTGCCGGAGGAGCGTCGGCCCTACGAGAAGATGGGCTTCACCCTGTTCCAGCAGGATCCGCCCGCCTGACCTCTACTCAGCAGACTGCTTGATCAGTGCCTCCAGGGCCCGCAGGTGTTTCTTGAGAGCCGTCTGTCCGCTCTTCGACAGAGCGTACCAGCTGACCGGTCGGCGCTTCTCGAACTGCTTGTCCAGATCGACATGGGGACCTGCACCTAGTCCGCTCAGGCGAGGACATCACCACATCTGTCCCATCGCCTCAGGACTGGGTGCTGGTGCCGAAAAACCGGAGCGTGTAGCATGCCAGAACGTCCGAACATCCTGTTCGTTTTCTCGGATCAGCAGCGGTACAGCGCCCTCGGTGCGAACGGGAACACCGTTGTTCAGACTCCCAACCTTGATGCGATGGCAGCCGAAGGACTGGTCTGCGACAACTACTTCTCGAACCATCCGCTCTGCTCACCCTTTCGCGCCATCCTGCTGACCGGACAGTTTGGCTGGCGCAACGGTGTGATCGATAACGAGTATCGGCCGCGGCGCGATATACCAGCCCTGCCCAAGCTGCTCCGTGAACAGGGGTATGGCACGGCCCACATCGGGACGTTCCATCTCGGCATGGGACCGTATGAGGAAGACGGACGATACGGGATCGACTACCTGGCCGCGCTTCACGATGGACCCGGCTTCTTTGATCGAAGCTTCTGGGAGAATAAAGAAGGCCCGACACGAATCGAAGGGTGGGCGCCGACGGCGGAGACGGACCTTTCGATTCGATACATCGAACGGCATCTGGAAAGCCGACCCGACGATCCCTTTGCGCTGTTTCTCTCCTGGCGGCCGCCGCACTGGCCCTACGGCTCGTATCCCAACGCATACAACACCTACGACCCCGCTGATATGGATCTGCCCGGCAATGTGCCTGAACAGATGGCAGACTTCGCACGGAGGGAGATAGCCGACTACTACGGCTGCTGTACGGGTCTCGATGTAGAGATGGGACGACTGGGCGATGCCCTCGAGCGTCTGGGGGTCAGCGACAACACGATCGTGATCTATACATCGGATCACGGTGATCATCTTTCGAGCCACGGATACGGGAAGCCCGGCGATCAATGGCTGCACCATTCGATGCGCGCATCGAAAGCGACACCGTATGAGGAGTCGATTCACGTACCCTTCGTAGTCCGGTGGCCAGGACAGACCCAACCCGGAACGCGCAGCGGCTCGTTCTTCAGCGCCATCGATCTTGTGCCCAGTCTCCTCGGTGCCTGTGAGGTCGTTGCCCCCGACTGTCTGCAGGGCAGAGACGTCTCGTACCTGTGGCGTGGTGAGGAGGTTCCCGACGAACCGGCGCTTGCTCCCGGCGGGCAGGATTCCGCCTACCTGATGAACATGGCCAACGGCTGGCCGGATCGATACGGCTGGGTCGGTCGCTGGCGTGGTGTGCGAACAGAGCGCTACACCTATGCGCGCTGGTATGACAACGAGCGAGGCCCGTGGCTCTTCGATCGGGAGACGGATCCGCTGGAGACCGCGAATCTGGTGGAATCAGGGGAGGGGCGAGAAGTGATCGAGGAGATGGAGGAGCGACTCCACCGGTGGATGGAAGCTACGCACGACCCGTTCGAGTATGGCAAGCGAGGTCCCAGAGGTTTTGTTGACGTGGGACAGGTTTGGGCGGATCGGGAGAAATGGAGGGATTGGGGGACGTCGTAAGCGAGCTCGGAGGCGCCCACACCAAGCGGCATGGTGGTTGGTCTATCGGGCTCGATTCTGCCTGTTTGCGAGGGGATGGTCGGCAGCCTTCCCTGACAGGATCTCCCCTTTTGTTGTGTCGTGCTCAGGCCATTGGTGGTAGCCTCGGCTTCCTGCCCGATCCATCTGACCGTTCCCGGTAATACCTTCCTTCAGGGCATCTCTTTCCGGATCGCTGTACCTCGTAAACCACGACTTCATTGTCTGATTCATGGTCAGGGCGACGTCGATCATGCCGGGGTAGCGGGATCTCTGCGTCTATGCTTCTGGTCCCCTCTCATGGCGCCGCCGCGAAGCCATGAGAGCACGCCGTGGTTCGACGGGATGCGGCCGGTCAGAATGGAGGCCCGTGCGGCAGAGCAGACAGGCGAAGTGCAGTTCTCAAACCGCATTCCCTCTTCGGCCATCTGATCCAGCACAGGGGTACTCAGCTCCGGGGTTCCTGCACAGCCGAGCGCCCAGGGGCCCTGATCATCCGTCATGATCAGGATGATGTTGGGTCTCTTCCCCATAACCTATTCAGGCCGCCGGCCGCACAGCTCGACCTGGTCGAGAATGACCTCTGAATGACGGTCAAGGAAAATGAAGGAAAAGCGGACGTTGTTGACCGACGAGACCGCATGGTCATACTCGAGCTCGTACTTCTGCAACGTGGTATAGACAGCCAGTTCTCCAGAGGTCCAGATGACGGGTTCGTTATCGGGTGCGTGACCAAGCTGGATCTGCAGTCGGGAAGAACCGGCTTCACACCTTGCGTAGAACGAGATCCGATACACGCTGCCTTCCCGGAGCTGCAGAGTGTACTTGTTGGCCTGCACCTTCCCCCTTACACGAAACAGCCAGTCTGGTTCGTATTGCTGATACAGCGACGATGTCATCTCGCGCCCCACATCCGGAGCATGCACAAAAGGCACGTGCACTCGGATCGCCCGTGTCCTATCCACGCCCTGTCCGTCAGCCGTTCCCATGACGGCATACTCGGATGAGTTCCAGTCTGCCAGATCGAGCTCGAAATCCGGATTGACGATCTGATTCGTCGGCGGGACTTCAACCGGCGGCTCCTTGCCGGTAAGGTTCATCACCACACCCTCAACGCCACGGAATCCCCACTCGGAGTTGTACAGGCCGTAGGGCCAGCCGTTGTTGAACACGCCGCAGTAGTAGGACCATTCGATATTTCTCCTGGCAAGCTCAGGCACCATGAAGGCGGTGTACTCTTCCACATGCTGGATCTCGTGGTTGATGCGTGTCCCCCACTCACTCAGGTACACCCTCTTGTTGTGCTTCCTCGACCACGCATCCGCTTCTTCCAGATCCGCCAGTATCTCTTCTTTCCACCCGGGATGATCTCTGTTGATGTCCTGGTCTACTGACCCGTGGGTGAAACCCTTGGGCTGGTAGCAGTGAAAGACACCCCAGACGTTGGGATCATCTGCGAATCCAGTGCCATCTTCGAGTGTATAGGAGAGATGCTCAGGTGTTACGAAATCCGTGAGGAGTCGCACCCCATTGAAGTGTGGCCCGCCGACGGCGATCAGCCTCGTTGGGTTCGATCTCCGAATCTCCTGGATACAGGCTGAATACCACGCCATGGTCTCAGCCTCTGCGCCATCTGGGTGCCCGGCCATCTTGGGTTCGTTGATCGCCTCAAAGACCAGCTCGGCAGGATAGTCTTTGTAATACTCCGCGATCTCGCCCCACCACTCGACAAAGCTCTCCTTTCCCCAACAGTACATGGAGAAAGGCACGACCACGGCCCCCAGCCCAAGCTCCAGGGCATCCTCAACCGCCGGTCTGTAGAACTCCGGGCTCCAGCCTTGCCGGATGAAGAAGCGGACAGAATCAAACCCCGCCGCCTTGAAAGCAGTGTAGAAGCCCTTGTCATAGGAGACCTTATTCACTTCGGTGGCGGTGAAATCTGTGTTGATGCCGTTGCCGAGAGTCAGCGATCTGTTTTCCTCAGTGAAGTCCTGGGTCAATTATCTACGTCCCTTGTTAGGAGATTTGCGGCCTACTCAACGACCGTCACGTTCTCTACTCTGAATTGTCCTGGGTTTTCGTCGATCAGCTCCTGCATCTCGGCACACACATCCTGATAGACAGGATCGTCTCCCAGGTTGTTGTTCTCACCCGGATCGTCGACCACGCTGTAGAGTTCGTGATTGCCAGAAACCTTGCTGAGATACTTCCACCTGTCAGTCTTCACCATCCGTACATGGTTCTCGAAACCATACTGTGCAACATCTGCCCCGAACGAACTGACGATCTCACTGTAGACCGGCCTCTCATGGCCATAAGCATCACTTCTCAGGTCTATTCCCGGAAGGGTGTCTTCGGTTTCGATCCCAAAGCCTTCGGCGATCGTCGGCACCAGATCCAGCAGCATGACCGGTCTGTCATCACGTTCTCCCTGGTCCCACTCACCGGGAATGTGAACCAAAAGAGGTACCTTTATGGCTGCATCATAGAAGCACATCTTCAGGTTCAGGCCATGTTCCCCGAGCATGTCGCCATGGTCTGAGGCAAAGACAACCATGGTGTCTTCTGCATGACCCAGTGCCGCCAGTTTCGCCATCATCTTGCCGACATAACGGTCCACGTAACTCACCGACCGGAAGTAATCGAGGCGAAATCCGTCATACGAGTTGACGTCCTTCGTCCGTCCCGGTTGCTCCGACAGGTCCGGCTTCTCGGCGTAGGTCACGGCAAGATCGAGTCCCGCGTTGTAGGCATTCTCGGCATGGTTGTTCATGAAGGCGATTCTCTGCCTCAGTGATGGTGTTGAAGCAAGGTCCTGTTCGCTCCATTCGAGGGGTGGAAGGTCCTCGATGGTCGGCCTTTCCACATCCTCGGGTACGGCAAGAGGCGCGTGCGGTCTGTAGAGGGAATAGAACAGGAAAAAGGGGTCTCGATGGTTCTCGTCCAGCCAATCGGAAGCCCGGTCAAAGGCGCAGCGTTCAACGGAGTACTCATCAGCGAGATGGCCGCTGTGCTCCTGGGCGTACACGCTGTAGCAGCGGATGGCTGCCGCTTCGACTTCCCTCATTGCGCGTGGATCGCCCTGGTAGCAGTTCTCCCTGACCTTGCTCTTGTCGATTCTCGTGAAGAAGTCCTTGTCTCGAAGGTAGTACAGGTAGTCATCCCAGTCAGCGTACCGCTCAAAGCCGCGGCTCATGTCGTGGTCCGAGAACAGCAGGTTGTCGGCAATGAAGTGTGACTTACCCGAAAAGCAGGTCGCATATCCTGCTTTCTGAAACCTGTGACCGAGGGTTTCAGCCGTGCTTGCATGATCATGTTTGTTATGCAGAATACCCAGGTCCGACGGGTACCGGCCAGTGATGAGGCTCTCACGTGAAGGAACGCAGATGGGAGACTGGCAGTAGGCATTGGTGAAGACTCTGGATGTTGCTGCCAGACTGTCGAGGTTCGGCGTTCGCACGGCCTTGTTGCCCATGTAGCCTGCGGCCTCGTGATGCTGACTGTCCGTCAGGATCCAGACGATGTTTCTGATCCTGTCCATACGGCCTTCAGTCAAAGAAATCCCCGTCCTCTTCGGGCAGATACTCTTTGGCCGCTTCGGGGATGATATCCACACCCAGGCCTGGCCGGTCCCAGACCTCGATCTTGCTGTCCTTGACGATCTGATCCGGCAGACCCTCGACGATATCGTACCACCAGGCCGGGTCGCCCGTCGGGTATTCGAAGGCGATGTAGTTCTGTGGCAGAGCGGCACAGACCTGGACCAGGGCGGCCAGGCCGATCAGACCGTCGAATATGCCGTGCGGTGCCATCAGGATCCCGTGCAGATCGGCGTATTCGGCAATCCATTTCAGTTCGGCGATGCCGCCAACGTCCGCCGGATCCGGTCCGACGATATTGACCGCCTGTTTTTCGATCAGGTCGGTGAAATTCTGTCGCAGGTAGATCTGTTCGCCGGTGTGGACTGGTGTCGAAGTGCTCGTCGTCAGATCCCGATAGAGGTCGGCCTGCACATACGGGGTGTAGTCGCCGGTGAGCATGTCCTCAACCCACATCACATTGAGCGACTCGATCGCCTGGGCAAACCGGATTGCGTCGGGCAGCATCCAGCCCGGACCGCAGTCAAGGGCCAGACCGACCTCGTCACCCAGAACTTCCTTCATCGCCCGCACGCAATCGACTACGTGGTTCAGGCCGTGTTCGGTCATCGGAGCACGAGTCGAGGTGTGCCTGCCCGTGGGCATTTCGCCATAGAACATATTGGGCTGTGCCATCATCCCCTTGTTGTGGAATCCGACGGCTTGCTTGATGATGGTAAACCCCTCCTTGCAGGCCTTCATCCTCGCCATGTTGTCGGCATAGTCCTGCGGCGTCTTGCCGTCCATGGGAAAGCGCACGGAGCCGTTGTAGGTGAGCACTCTATCGCGAATCCTGCCGCCGAGCAGCTTGTAGACGGGCACGCCTGCGGCCTTTCCCGCGATATCCCAGAGTGCCATTTCGATGGCGCTGACAGCGCTACCCCAGGGCTTGAAAGCACCGATCCTGCGGATCTTGAGCATCACCCTTTCGACATTGGTGGGATCCTCGCCGAGAATGAAGTCCCGGTAGAAGAGGACGTGAGGTTTGAGGTAGGGCTTGAAGGACTCGGCTTCGCCCCAGCCGCAGATGCCCTCGTCCGTCGTGATGCGGACCACGGGATTCTTGCCCAGAATCGTGCACTTCAGATCGGTGATCTTCATCGGTGGATGTCCCCTTTCATGATCCTGTTCTGCGAAGACCCGGTTCCTCTGCGACCTCAGTAAACGGCGCCTCGCCATCTTCCCATTTGCGGCCCACAGGGCGCAGCTGGCCATAGCCCGTCACGTTGTACATGCGGCCATTGATATCTGGAATCACGTATTCGTCAAACCATTCCTCCATCTCTTCTCTGAGATCCTTCACGCGATCAGCCTGAGCTGGGTCATCAATCAGGTTGCTCCGATCATCTGGATCGTTAGCAACATGGTAGAACTCATTCGGGCCATCTGGATAGCGATGGATGTATTTCCACTCGGCTGTCCGAATCATCCGGCAGTAGCCATACTCATCATAAATGACAACACTCTCTCGCCCTTCGGCCCTCTTGTCCTGCAACGCGGAAAGAAATGACTGTCCTGGTAGATTCGTGTCAGGAAGCGGGAGATCCACATAGTCCAGAAGCGTAGGCAAGACATCATATGCCGAAGCCATCGCCGCTTGCACCGTGCCTTCTGGAATCACACCTGGGTGCGTAGCCAGGAAAGGCACCTTGATCGAATTCTCATACATATTCACCGGATCGGTTCCATTGCCCTTGCCCCAGAACCCATGCTGCCCGCAAGAGTGGCCATTGTCAGAGGTGAACACCACAAGCGTGTCTTCGCGCAGACCCTTCTCTTCAAGCTTGTCCAGAATCCGTCCCACATCCAGATCCATGGCGGTCACCGCCGAGAAGTACCCCTTCAGGCTTTCACGATGACCCAGGTTGTTGCTCAGCCCCTTCGCTGACCGGCCAGGCAGATCGGCATCATCTTGCGGCACCTTGGCCCACGGATGCAGGGGTTCCTGTGGGCACGTCTCAAAAGCACAGCCATCGTAGGAGTCCACAATATCCTGAGGATGACCAATCCACGGCGCGTGTGGAGCCGTATAGTGAACACTCAGATAGAATGGAGTCTCGTCTTCTGCGTGAGCATCGATATAGCCGAGGGCATCATCGGTAATCACATTCGTCACATACCCCGGCATGACCTCAGTCACACCGTCCCGTACCATACTGTGGTCATTGTAGCCACCCGCCCCACCTGGATGCACAAACCAGTGGGAGAAACCGCACTGTGGAAGAGACGAACTGCCCAGGTGCCATTTGCCGGAGATGCCACATGACCACCCATTGTCAGCCAGGACGTTCGTGTAGCAGACTTCATCCCCGAGAAAAACCGGTCCTTCTTCGCCGAAATTGGCAGGACCCCCGATGAAATCATGAACGCCGTGCTGAGATGGAATCCGGCCGGTCAGGAATGAAGCTCGACTGGCAGAGCAAACCGGAATCGTCACGAAGAAGTTCTCAAACCGCACGCCCGTTGCTGCTATGCGGTCGAGGTTCGGCGTTCGGATTTCAGTATTGCCATAGCAGCCCGCCGCCCAGACAGCCAGGTCATCGGCAAGGATAAAGACGATGTTGGGTACCTCTGTAGTTGACATGAAGACCGCCCTCCGATATTCCGCGGCTGTTACCGCGGCACTCTGTATACCGTTGCTTGGAACCTCAGAGGCAACGCCTGTACTTGAAACACGTGACAATGCGCCGGTCTTCCAAAAGCTGCGCAAAGGCATCAACATGGATACGGCACACCCGGACCATGGCGTGTGGCCGAAGATTCAGCACGATGCCGAGCAGTTCAGGGCGGCCGCCCAGGCCGGCTTTGAGTCGGTCCGCGTCTTCCTGCCGTTCCGAGCGGATCCCGTATCTACCGAACAACAGATAAGAGACGCTCTGGCCAACGATCTGGCCATCGTAATCTGCATGTGGGGTTCGCCTGCCTGGTCCAGGGATCCCTCTGAGGGGGAACGGGAAATCGAAAGAAGGTGGGGAGAACTTGCCGAACGTTGGCAAGACTATCCAGGTGATCTAGTCTTCGAAATCCTCAATGAACCAAAAGGGGTTGGCTTTGGGAAGGCCGATGGCGCCCCGGGAGTTATGCCGTTGTACAACGCTGCTGTGCAGGCAATTCGGAATGTGGATCCCGACCGCCCGATCCTGATCGGTCCTCCAGGATCCAACGATTCTGAGTTCCTGGATCCCTATGTGACGGAACAATACCTGACCTATCAGTTCGATGGAGGCAAGGGATTCCATGATGACACCAACACCGGCGTAGCGATCCATTTCTACAATCCAAGACACGAGGATGGGCACAATTTCGCCATGTGGACCCAGCCTCTGGGAGACAATGAGTCCAAATGGAAGGATCCGATCACCGAACAGATCATGTATGCGGTGAATTGGCGGAACCGTATCGGTGTCGATATCCCGATCATTACGACCGAGTGGGGCTGCTGGCAGTTTCCGGCGCGCCCCGACGAAGAGCTGAACAGATGGCTGGATCATCATCTTGACCTGTTCAACACCCATGACATCGGCAACATGTGGTACACAGGCATGCAGAACAACCAGAGGACCTTCGGCATATTCGACTCCGAGTTGGGCTGGAACCAGACCGTGCTGGACAGGCTGACCGGCATCAGACCGACCGAGCTGCCCAAGGTATCCCAGGTGATCAATGGCGAATTCTTCCAACCGGACCAGGCCTGGCGGCTGAGCACGGAGAAGATCTCAAGAGAATATGTCTACGGCGAAGAGGCATTCAGTGGCATCAGCATGTTGCGACTCACCGTACCTGCTGACGCGGAAGGGCAACTGTTCCTGCAGACCATCAGAGGTGAGGGAGAGTACATAGGGGTGAATGGCAGGACACTGCTCCATCTCATTCAGGGGCAGACCTACAGGTTGAGTTTCATCGCCGCAAGCGAAGAAGGCGAAGGGCGCATGAAGGTCTTGCTCAAGAACGCTCAGGACCAGGCACCCATCTACGACAGTTCTGAAACCGATGCTGGTTGG
Organism: Gemmatimonadaceae bacterium; assembly: GCA_002726335.1. The sequence goes on along the minus strand of PBSR01000038.1, from coordinate 1,869 downwards.
ATTCATATTGGCAAAGAACCCCGTACCTACACGCGGCTCTATACGCACAACACGGAAAGCGAAATGGATGTGCGTCTTGAATTCGATGTCGGTTCCAGACCGCAGGTTCTCTATCTGGACAAGGTGGATCTCATCAGGGAGTAAGAGTGCCGAGGGTCAGGACTGGTATATGCAAGCGGTTACAGTAGATTAGCAGAAGTCATCTGTTTCCCGGTGCCGCCACCTGAGGACATACGCATGACCCGAATCACGACGACCTCCGTTCAGAACGGCCTGCTGCTCCTGCTTTCCATGGCTGCCTTCGGCGACACCGCCACGGCGGACGTGTTGCGCTTCAATGAAGCGGACGCTTGGTCGACCTGGGCGTCTCCCACAGGTGTGCTGGTGCAGAACGATGACGGCAGCATCACGCTGAACCGTGTCGACCAGGTGATCAACGCCGTGAGCAACGCGACGGAGTTCCTGCATGCCGTAAAGCAGACCCGGGACCTCATCCCGGGTGGTGTGCGAGGCTTCTCCAACGAAGCGACGGTGGACAATCTGATCGACGGCCGCGCCGATACCTACTGGCAGCCATCGCCGTCGGACGTGCTCGATGACTGGTGGATCGAAGTCGACCTGGGGCGGATGGTGTATGCCACGAAGATCACGTTGACCTTTCCCAACACCGCAGATGCGGTGCCGTTCCGCAACTTCAGCCTCTTCGTCAACGACGGCGAACGCTCGACTGCGGCGAAAGACGTCTTCCAATTCACCAGGGTGGGTCGTACCACTTCTCCGAACGACGCAACTGTCGTCGAATACACGCTCCGTACTCTCGATCCTGGACCGGCAACAGGTGAGTACCTGCAGGCCCAGGATACACTCAGTTACGCCCCTGTGCAGTACATCCGTTTCGTTCCCGAAGAGATCCACGACGGCGCGGCCTTGGCGGAGGTCGAGGTGGAGGCCATCGGCGACAACGTCGCCCTGGGGACGGTGGAGCGGGGTGGCTCGGTCCGTGCCGGTACGAGCCAGGGCAACAGTGCCTTGTTCAGCGATGGCGACCACAACTCGAGCTGGGCCCTGTCCGGTGCGACGAACTGGGAGGAAAGCGGCCACTGGTACGAGTGGGATCTCGGCGCCACGTTCTGGATCGACCGCATGATCATCGAGGTGGGCGCGCCCATCGTCTACAACGGCCTGGCCACCATCAAGGATTTCAGTATCTCCACCTCGGATGGGACCGTCTCGGGCGGGCTCACCACGGATCGTATCCGCAGCAACTTCGACTACGACCACCTCACTCTTGTAGACGCGTCGCAGAGCCCGGTCCGCGCGATCTACGACCTCAAGTTTGAGCCGCGCAAGACCCGACACGTGTTCTTCCACCGCGTCACCTCCTTCCCCTGGCGCGTGTTCTACACCATCATCGAGCACGCTGTGTATGGTGACGGCTATCTCGCCGAGGTGGAGATGACATCCGACTTCATCGACCTGGGTGGTACCAGCAGCGTGCGTCGACTCACTTGGGATGCCGACCTGCCGCCTGACACCTACGTCGAGATTCGATCCCAGTCGGGCGACACCTTCATCTTCGAGCAGAAGTTCTACAACAAGAATGGCGTCGAGATCTCCGAGGCGCAGTGGAACAAGCTGCCGAAGTCCCAGAAGATGGACATCGTCGAGATCCAGCGGGCCGGCACGGACTGGTCGGGCTGGAGCCAGCCGTACGTGGCCCGGGATGCCGTTTTCCTCTCCCCTTCGCCTCGTCGCTACGTGCAGTTGCAGGTCAAACTCGGCAACGACAACCCCGATGTAACCCCCGTCTTGCGGGAGATCGCCCTGCACTTCGACGACGCCCTCATCAGTGGCGGCGTCACCAGCCGC
>PBSR01000037.1 GCA_002726335.1 Gemmatimonadaceae bacterium | reverse complement strand
TTTCATGGTGACTGGAACTACACCATCCGGCCGACGGCAGACCCATGAAACGCACCCCTTATTCATCCGTGAGCCCTAACCGTACATTCTCTCTCGGCGGGATCACCGTCCTGTTTTGTATCACTGTTCGGCGGGCAAGGACCGGACGGGCATCATTTCGGCGCTTCTGCTCGGTCTTGCAGGCGCGTCGGCGAGGACAATCGCAGGAGACTACGCCCTGAGCGCCCGTTACCTGGTGGACAGATATCGGCAGGAGATGCTGGGCGGTGAAGGGAGCTCCTGCACCTGGAAGGATGTTCAGCGGGAATGGTGCCCACTTGGGAGCGAGAATATGGGGGGATCGAGCCCTATGTGCGCACCGCTGGCCTGAGGAGCGATCAGGTGGCGAGTCTGCGTGATGCACTGATCGGGGCCGATCGCCCAGGGCCGCGACTTCCAGTCCGAATGCAGTGAACGAGGGAGTTATGGCTACGCAGCCGAGCTGTTGAGTGAGATCGGGCTGGAGTACAGGAAGGCCATCGACACCATGCGATAGCGGATCTCAGTAGACGATGCCGATGGTCCGGGTCCTAACGAAGGTACCCAGATCGGCGTCCACAACCACGCGCAGAAGGTAGATCCCCGGAGGCGCGTGTTGTCCCTGTACGAGGCCATCCCACGACTCGGTATACCGCCCTTCGCCCCGTGCCTCTGCTACCAGACGATGCACCAGGCGCCCGGCCAGATCGTAGACGCCCAACTCGACATCGGTGACGGAGACCCCGTGCAGCGTATAGGCCAACTCAAGACGATCTTGGATACCGTCCCCATTTGGCGTTACCACGTCGGAGCTCAGATCCAGCTCCGATATCACCTCCAGTCTATCCACAGGCGCGATGACCCGCAGATCATCAGTTGAGACCAGGGGTGTAGCGTCACCGCTGTTAATCGACTGCGGCAGGTTCTTACCCGCGATCTGAAACACCTCGCCCTCGAACAACGTGTTGAAGTTGAACACGCGCGTGGCGAAGATCAGACGCAGAGGCACGTTGGCAGACGGCTCTACCGGGTTCGACGGGAAGTAGACCTCTAGTGCCCGATCGCCCACCACGAGACTGTCAGGCTCGAACTCCGCCAGCGGCTCCCCCATCTCGAACCGTTGGAAGTCTACCGCTTCGGGCGTCACTATCCGTATCGCGTCGAAGCCGCCCTGTGACGCTGAGGTGAAATCGGCGCGCACATCGTACGTCATCATGACCGGCTCTCCTATCGACACTTCAACGACGTCGGCCACCGGCTGGGGCTCGTCGGCCCTCGCGATCTCGCCAAGCACCCGGTCGGCCAGCAGCGGCGAATACTCTATGGACAGCGACTTCAGGCGGCCGTACGCGAAAACCTCTTCGCTGGTAAAGAACATCCGCACCTTGAAAAACCGACGCCCGTCTGGTGCACGGATCTCTTCGCCTGTGCTCAAGTGAGGAACCGACCAGAAACTCCAGTTGGCAATGTCATCTTGGACCGAACCTCGCTGACCAGGTGCGCCTGCTGAGGTGCAGAAGCTGCAGCTGCCGCCAGTTGGAGCGGGAGCGCGATTGAACGTAGTAAGATCTACGACCCGCTCAGTACCCAATTCCGTGATGATATGATGAACCCTCGGGGTCTCATCCCGTCCGCTGCGAATCTCGACGGCGAGATGTACAGGTGCGTCGGGTGCGATCGCCGGCTCGGCGTCAAAACCCGCCTTGCGATACTTCTCGAAGACATAGTGCAGCCGGCCGAAAGTCACCGGTGCGCCCATGTCGAACAGCTGCGAGACATAACGGGCCTGCGGGGCGAAACCTTCCCCGTAGACCTCGATCTCCGCGATAAAACCCGGTACCGGAAAGCGCACCTTCACGAAACGAAGAAACTGGATTGGAAACCGCACATCGGCGACCCGCTCGCTCTGGGCGAGTTTGCGTTTCAGCACATCGTCGAAATCGGTCGACCTGGAAGTGGTCAGATACTCTATTTCGCTAAGAGAACCCGAAACCACATACTGTCGCGGGTACAGATCCTTGATCAACGCTCGCTGCGCTCCGCCGCCGCTAGCCGGAGGGAAGAACACCACACGATTGATGGGTAGGGGAAGGCCGAAATCGATACTGTAGTTGGTGATGGCACCGGTGTAGGTGGGGAGGCTGACGTCGCCGTCGATTGCTTCTCGCCTGCCGGGAGCCCCGTAGATGTAAGGGCTGCCATCCGTCGACAGATCCGCGGGAGCACTGGAAGAGATAAGCCAGACGCCGCCAAAGATGTTGGTGTTTTGGCCGCTCTCGGTGAGCGGTCCCACGTTGATATTAACCGAAGGGTCCAACTCGACGGGCTGCAGTCCGTTAGCGGCCAGGGACGTATCCAGACCGACTGTCTGCTCGATAGACTCCACCCAGTCCACACCGCCCTCTCCGATGACGAGCCGGGAAATCTGCGCCGTCGATGCACAGGGATTGGCCATCAGGATTGCGACAAAGAGGTATTCCGCGAATCCCATCACAGCGACGATACTGAGACCGACCTCAGGATCGCTGCGAGTGCTTCGGGTGATTCTGCTCTCTCGGCGCCACATACATCCTTCTCCCAGGTTCGAATACTCTCCCTTGACGTCGGACTGTCTGACCGCGCTGCTGTGGATGAGCAGAGATCTGCCTAGGCTGCCGAGATCTCGACGGTTAGGACGGACAAGGGCCCATTATCGTGAATCTGGTGTGCCCGTGGCAAGCGCGATGGAGATGGATTGAGATTCGCCGAGCTCCCAAAGCGCTGCACACCACCCGTTTTCCACCCGCAGGAACACGGCCTGCACGGTGCTGACCAACTCACCGTCCCAGGCCTGGCGATAGCGGATTTCGTAGGGAAAGCTCTCTCACCACCCACTGGCGCACGGGAACTGCGGGCAGCACTTCCTCGACCAGCCGCGCCGCCGTAACGGTCATGCGTCGTCCCAGGCAGGACGGACAGAAGCCCCTTTGCGTCATATCGTGCTGTGGAGCTACCGAGCTCGGGTCCCCTTTTCCTAGTTCTATGCACCATGCGGACCAATCCTACTGGCCCGCATCGTCCGCGGCACCGTGAGGAGACCCCGATGCTGGAGAAACTCTCAGAGAACCTGTTCCTCTTCCGGGACACCTGCAACGTCTACGTCGTCCGTGACGGTCACCGGGCTCTGCTCATCGATTTCGGCACCGGCGCGGTCCTCGACGAGCTGTCGGAGCTGGGTGTCAGCCAGGTCGACTGCAGGGCGATCACCTGGCCAACGAGCGCGACATTCCGATCCTGGTGCCGGCCCACGAGCGATCCTACTTCGAGGAGGTGGAGGTCTTCTGGGGCTCCCGTCAGATCTACGACATCTACCACGTTCGCCAGACCTTCTTCACCCTGGCGCAGAGCGTGCGCACAGCAGGGGTGCTGGAAGACTACGAGACCTTTTCCTGGGGATCCTGCCGTTTCTTCATCCAGCCCACACCCGGGCACACCCTCGGGCACATCGCGCTCGTGGCCGAGATCGACGGACTCCGCGTCGGCTTCAGCGGCGACCTGATCGCCGCTCCGGGCAAGGTGCAAACCCTCTACGATCTGCAGTATGCAGAATTGCTCGAGAAGCTGGCCGCCCTGCTGCCGCCGCCCCGCCTCAACCTGGTGCGGTATCACGGCGTGCTGGCGCCCAACGCCACCGACCGGGCACAGATCGTACCGGGTCCGAAACCTGTTGAGGAGACCGACACCGGCGACAGCGCGGCGCAGACTACGCCGGGGCAGCCACAGCATAGATTGGCCTGGGCTCTACTGCTGGCTCGGGTGTTCCAGTTTGACGTGACCGTATGTCATCGGTGCGGCGGAAAGGTGAAGATTGTGGCGACTCTCACCGACCCGCGGTCCATCCGTAGGGAAGGGGTTGGCCGGCCGACGCGGGCGCCGCCGATCGCAGCGGCGCGGCCCCATCCACAGCAACAGTTCGACATGGAGTACTCAGGCTCGGCAGCATGAAGCATTCACCACCTGACAGTTCTCGCCAGGCCAAATCGGCGTCAGGGACCCCCGTGTGCCCGCTCACGCCTTGATTCGGGGCCCTGCCTCACCCCGTTGTTCAGGGCTCCTCATCGCTCCGGGCGTACATCGCCGCTGCCAACAGCCCCAACCAGCCCCAACCAAACCCTCCGGCCCAGGGCAAGGCGGCAATAGGCGTGCCGTGGACCACAACAGACCCCGATGCTCGCTTGACGCACTATCGATGACCCCCTTTATCCTCACTCGTATGAAAGCACGGCGATCTCAGAGCCTGGCACATCATCCAACACCTGTGGAGGACAAGATGAGGAATCGATTCCTTGCAGTACAATGTTTACTACTGTTTGCAGTGATCAGTGTTCTCTCAACGCAAGCACTTGCAGATTTTGGAGACTGCGAGGTACGCCTGCATGGGTGGGATAACGGTGCTACGCAAGACCAATACTATAAACAGCGAGCATTTCCGCTAGGTGTTGCCAAGATAAGCTTGCGTGAACACCGTGCCGCCGGCGGCTAGCCGATCAAGGTTCGGTGTCGCCGATGACCAGCCACCGTAACAACCGCAGACATCAGCCCGAAGCTGATCCATGAAGATGACCAAGATATTGGGTTTCCTAGACACGGCTTCTATCCTCCATCTCCTATATCGCGAACAGGCGGTTGCCCATCTTGCCGGTGACGTAGTCGATGATGATCCACAAGCCGGTGCACAGGGCCTCACCGACGATGAGGCCCAGGAAGAAGTAGACGCTGCGACGGTACGCCGACGGCCCCCCCAGGCGCAGGACCAGCTTCTTGGCACCCCAGGCCAGGAACACGCTGAACCAGATCAGGCTCATCACGTGATTGCCGGCGACAGCCAGACCGATGGGATGCAACGGCCACCACGACAGATGATGGCGTAGCCAGGAGAGCAGCATCATGGCGCCGCCACCACCGACAAGAAAGCCCAGGCCGTCCCAGGCCACTCCCTTGGGCTCCATGTAGCGTACGGCACTGTCGAAGACCACGACGGGCCCGCCTTTGAAGAACCAGCCCACGAGGTTGATGCCCCCGTGCCGGTGGGCCATGTGGAAAACCATCCAGCAGGAGCCGATGCCGCCGACCAGAACCGCGAGCAGGAGAAACCAGAAGACCCGCCGGCGGCTGCCCAGGTCCATCTCCTCGATCAGCCGCAGACCGTTGGCGCACATACCCATGACGAACACCCGGATGTCGGCGCACCAGATGTAGGCCAGGGACAGGTTGAACACGCCGCTGCTGCCGATCAGGCTGGAACCGAGGCCCTGGATCATCAGATCGGGGGCGATCAGCGGTGAGCGCACGGCGGCGATACCAGCCTCGGCCACCACTCGCGTGATGCCGACGAAGATCACCATGGCGAGGCAGACGAACAGGGCCGCTACCCATACCGGAGTGCCCATGACCCACAACCAGCCGCACATGACGCCCACACCGCCCAGCAGCCCGGCCACCGCTGCCCGGTAGGACATGATCTCGTCACTGTCGTCCACCTCGGGGGCCCTGCCGAGAGCTTTGCGCAGGACGTTGCCGAAGTGCTGTCGCCCCGTCCACAGGCTCACCAGGACCATGACGATCAGAGCGCCGCCATTCTGGAAAGCCAGGTAGGGCTGGTCGGCGATACCATACACGAACTTCTGGCTGGACCTGACACCCGTCAGCAGCAGCAGTTCCCCTTCGATCTTGCACAACAGATGAAAGATCCACAGTCCCGCCGACACGCTGGTGTTGATCAGATAGGAGAAACCCATGATGGCGAAGTTGAGGCGCAACTGCTGTGGGCTCGGAAAGAACGGATCGGCCCAGACCAGTCTGAAGAAGGGCACGGTCGGCACGTATCCGTGTATGGCTCTCAGGCTGCCGATCGCCAGAGGCAGGGCGCAACCCACCCACATGAGAGGGTGGGTGAAGAACCGATTCACCAGTCGTGTTTCGTCTTCCCCCTGGATCATGGTCAGAGCGACCTGGGCGATGGGGTAGGCCAGTCGCTCCCGGTTCATCCACTGCCGTCTCAGGATGACGGCCGTGGAGATCATGGCGACATACAGGGCGAGGAGGAAGACGGCCCACCAGCACAGGGGTTCGATCCAGGCCTGTACGGGAATCTGTTCGCCGGCTCCAGCCACGCCTTCGAAGAAGGCCCGGTTGTCGTTGCCGTCGTTCACCAGAACGGTGTGATCCGGCAGATGGGGCAGGAGCTTCTCCATCCACTGGTTTTCGGGCGAGGCGTAGTAGAAGAAGGCGGCGATGGTAGGCATCAGGTACTCGCTCATGCCCATGCTGCAGAGGGCGGAGACGATGAGCAACATGACGTAGACGAGGATCAGCTCAGAGCGATTCAGCGCCAGCGTACGTCCCCGGGCCACCATGACCGCGTTGAGGACAGAGGAGCCGACCAGCGATGAGTTGAAGATCAGTCCGGGGGAGAGGGGATCGAGGGATTCTGCCGGCAGGTAGTAGCCGAGGTAGAGGAGCAGGCAGGCTGTGGCCAGACCGGCAGCCCGGCCGATGGAGCGCGCCGTGATCTTGTGGAGGGCATTGATGCCGCCGATGAGCAGGAGGAAGAGGAAGATGGCGCCCGGTGTGTTGAAGTCCCACGCCATGAAGGAGGCGTGCATGGCGGTATCGGCATAGGGCGCGCCGATGGCCAGAAACAGGCTCAGATACAACCCGGTCCACAACCCTCGCAGCGACAGGCCCTGCCGTTGCTCGGGGCGCACGGTCGTGCTGTGGCGGGTGCTGAGGTAGGAGTGGTATTCGGCGGGGATGCCCTTACGCATGTCCATTGACCCAGGTTGCCGGACGGTTCGTGAGGATTAAGGTTGTAATCGATAGCGCGTCAAGACAGCATCGGGTCTGTAGTGGGCCACGACGCGCCTTTTTTCGCGTTGTCGGAAAAGCTGTGCCGCTACGTGATTCGTCCGCCCCTGGCCGCCGGGCGTCTGCAGATCCTGGATGCGGACGGCGGAAGGCCTTCGCATGTCGCCTTTTCGCTGAAGTCCATCTGGTCCGACGGTACGTATCAGATCGTGTTGTCCCCCGAGGAATTGCTCGCCACCGACCGGGCGCAGATCGTACCGGGTCCGAAACCTGTGGAGGAGACCGGCACCGGCGGCAGCGCGGCGCAGACCACACCGGCGCAGCCACAGCATAGATTGGCCTGGGCTGTGCTGCTGGCTCGGGTGTTCCAGTTTGATGTGACCGTATGTGATCGGTGCGGCGGAAAGGTGAAGATTGTGGCGGCTCTCACCGACCCGGGGTCGATCCGTAGGGAAGGGGTTGGCCTGCCGGCACGGGCGCCGCCGATCGCAGCGGCCCGGCCCCATCCACAGCAACAGTTCGACATGGAGTACTCAGGCTCGGCAGCCTGAAGCATTCACCACCTGACAGTTCTCGCCACGCCAACTCGGCGTGAGGGGTG